>JBDLJW010000043.1:0-12466 GCA_039714135.1 Verrucomicrobiota bacterium | reverse complement strand
GGAATTGACGAACAGGATGCCGTCCTTGTTGATGTTCACATAGTTGTTGGAGCCGCTGGCCGATCCAACGGTCAACATGCCGCCGACGCGCATTATCGATTTGCTGTTGATGGTGATTGAGTTGGTGGAGCCGGCATGACCGACATAGGCATCTTGCGCGATGTTTAGTTCGGAGAGATCGTCGGTTATGTCGGTGTTGTTGGACAACTCGACCTTTCCGCTGTCGTTGGTGCCGAAGCCGACATAGAGGTATTCACCTTCGAGCTTCGAGGCGTGGTCTACAACGAGCGCACTGCTGTCGTCATCAACGCCACCGACCACGATACCACCTGTGGCTAGGCCGTTGGTGTCCGATTCACCGACCATCAGCAGGGCGTCGCCCTCGACGGACACGAGATTGTTGATGGAATATTCGCCGTTGCCGACAACCAGCTTTTCAGCCTCCAGCGTAGAGGAATTGTTGACGATCAGGGTGTTGCCGGGGTTGTAGTGTCCCACAAGGAGCGTTTCGGTGATGTTGGTGCTGCTTGAATTGGTGTATGACATCCCGTCGTCAATAGGATTTGGATACGCAAAAGAGAGGGTGGCGCAAAGTGTTGCGGCCAAGGTGCAAAGGTGCTGTAAAGCAAAACGATTCCGGTGGGCGTTGGTATATTTCATTATAATTGACTCCCTGTTAAAAAGCTGGGGCTGGAATAGCCCAAAAACATCCGAGGAAGTTACAGGTCGGGCGTATAAAAAACAACCACGTTTGCGCAGTTTTACGGAACATCCAGAGAGGGTTGCCTGGATCTGTTGCCCTGATTGTTTGATTTTAGACTTGGGGCGGGTCGGGGGTAGGGGATACGATCCTTTTCCATATTTTTTGAACGATTTGTCACTCTAAATATGGAACGGATTTAATGGCGAAATATCTCTTTATCACCGGCGGTGTGGTTTCTTCCCTAGGCAAGGGTATAACAGCGGCTTCCGTGGGGCGCTTGCTGATTAATCGCGGGTTGAATATCCGCATGCTCAAGATGGATCCCTACCTGAATGTGGATCCGGGCACCATGAGCCCCTACCAGCATGGCGAGGTCTATGTGACCGACGACGGCGCGGAAACCGACCTCGATCTGGGCCACTACGAGCGCTACACCGGCCAGCCGACCTCGCAGAAGAGCAACATTACCGCCGGTAGCGTCTACTGGGATGTGCTTCAAAAAGAGCGTCGGGGCGATTATCTGGGCGCGACCATTCAGATGATTCCGCACATTTCCAATGAAATCAAGGAGCGCCTCAAGGCCCTGGAGGCCGACAATCCGGACGTCATCCTCGTCGAACTCGGCGGCACGGTGGGGGATATTGAAGGGCTGATCTTTCTGGAATCGATCCGCCAGCTGGCGCTGGAGGTCGGGCGCGACAACTCGATGTTCATCCACCTGACCTATGTCCCGTTCATTGCGGCGGCCAAGGAGGTCAAGACCAAGCCGACCCAGCAGAGCGTAGCCAAGCTGCGCGAGATCGGCATCATGCCCGACGTGCTCGTCTGTCGTACCGAGGTCGACATGGAGCAGGAGCATCTGGATAAGCTGTCGCTTTTCTGCAACGTTTCGAAGGATTGCGTGATTGTGGAGAAGGATGTCGAAACCTCTATCTATGAAATTCCGCTGGTACTCGCCAAGGCCGGACTTGACGAAATCATTCTTAACCGCTTCCGCATCGTCAAGCCCGCCAAGCCGCTGACCGACTGGGAAAAGCTGATCGAGACGATCAAGAGCCCGAAGGGCACGGTGCGCATCGGTGTGGTCGGGAAATATTCCGAGCTGCAGGATGCCTACAAGTCCATCTACGAAGCGCTCTACCACGGCGGCTATGCCGCCGGCTACAAGGTGGAAACCGTCAAGGTCGCCGCCGAGGATATCGAAAAGGATCCGTCCATTCTCGATACGGTCGACGGCGTGCTGATTCCCGGCGGTTTTGGTTCGCGCGGTATGGAAGGCAAGATCCGCGCCGCGCAGTATGCTCGCGAAAACAATATTCCCTTCCTCGGAATCTGCCTTGGACTTCAATGTGCAGTGATTGAATTTGCCCGCAACGTCTGCGGCCTTGCCGGCGCGCACACTACCGAGTTCGACGAAGAACGCGGCGAGAAAACCCCGCATCCGGTGGTTTGCTTGATGGAAGAGCAGGCCGATGTGGTTGAAAAGGGCGGCACGATGCGTCTTGGTGCCTGCCCTTGCATATTGGAGGAAGGCTCCAAGGCTTTTGCCGCCTATGGAGAAAAGAATGTTTCTGAGCGCCATCGCCACCGCTACGAGGTCAACAACAACTATCGCGGGCAGTTGGAGGAAAAGGGATTGATTCTTTCAGGCATCAATCCGGATATCGGAGTGGTCGAGATGGTTGAGCTGAAGGATCATCCGTGGTATGTCGCCACCCAGGCACATCCCGAGCTCAAATCCCAGCCCGTCAACCCGCACCCGTTGTTCAAGGACTTCGTTGCCGCCGCCGTCAAGAAGGCCGAGGGCTGAGATTCGCCATAAAAAGAGCAGGCTCCCCGCACTTGCGGGGTGCTCCACGTGGGGCAGGCTTTCTAGCCTGCCCTTTCTTTTGCTGTTTTTTAAAACGCGTAGATAACCTTGCCGGAAAAGTTGTGGGAGTTGAACCCATCGCCGAAGAGCTCGTCGAAGTCGATGCGGAACAGCACATTCTTGGGCTGGTTGCGCTTGGTGTTGAAGAACGAGCAGCCGATGCCGACGCGATAAAGGTCTTCGTCCAGCATGGAATAGGCGAGTTCATATGTCTCGGTTCCTCCTGCAAGAGAGAAGTTCATGTTCCCCGGTTCTGGGTTGAACTCACGGATCCAATGGGCCCGGACATCATACTTGAGGCTGAAAGCATCGAACTTCATGGTGTCGAGAATGGAAACGTTGAGGCCAATGCTTCCCCGAAGCGAGTCGGATTCGAAGGCATCAATGGTGCGGGGGAGGGCGATGTCGCTTGTTTCGGAGTAGGCATCCTGTTCATACATTGAATATTGAATGGATGCTTCGGGGGTGAATACCATGCCTTCCTTGGAGTCGACCAGATCGATGCCGCCGCCAAGATAGGCGTTGATCATTTGGGCATCGAACTCGCTGTTAAGGACAAACGGAATGCTGGTTTGGTTTTCCACCTGGTTGAAGCCATATCCAACCCCGGCATCGATATAGGCCTTGTCGATTCCGAGGGTTCCATAGAGCATGCCGTGGTAGGCGGTGATCTCTTCCTCTCCGCCGGAGCCGAAGGTCGTGGAATAGCGCCCATAGCCGCCGCCGATCCCGACAAGCAACCCACCAAGGCTTTTGTCGATTCCGATTACCCCTCCGTCTATATCCGTATTGTATTCGGGATTCAGTTCATCGGCATCGTGGTGAAAGCGTTGCCCATAGTATTTGGCCCAGCCGCGAAGATCGTTGTTTTTTTCCGGGCCGCTGGCTCCCGAAGGTCTGGATCTGCGTCGTCCGCGGGAACCCGGAGACTTCAGTTTGAGTTGTTCGCGGAACTCCGCGCCGCGCGACACGGACTGACCGACTGCCGCCTGCATTCCGTTCAGTGCCGTCTGGAAGGTGTTCCTGACTGTGAAATAAGTTTGCTCGACCGCGGCTAATGATGCCGCCGGGCTTGAATAGCTGTCGATGATGGCCAGCATGCTCTTGTTTTCCGGAGTGTCCAGCTCGATTGCAAAGGCTTCCGGGATAACCGTGGATGTTCCGCTGGCAAGATCCCAGTATTCTTCAAGCGGCATGGCTGAAGCCCCGATCAGTAGAATGGTTTTCCCCCCTTGTGTCCGGATTTGCGCTCCGGAAAACTCCGTGCGGCCCTCGATATCCAGGGTTTCCACAACCACGTTGTTGGTAAAGGATTCCGTTGTGGCCGGGGTGTTTGTCGAGGCTCCGGCAAAGAGTTGCCCGGAGTTTGCGGAAACCAAGGTGTATTCGTTGGTTTCCTGACTGCTTAGCCCGGTTCCTACCGTATCGATAACCAGGATGGAGTTGGTTTTGAAGTGTGCGGTTTGGGCATCAATCAGGCCGTTCGTGCTATCCGTGATGGCAAGCATGTTGGTTGAAAAAGAGTCGGCAAGGAAGTGGTCCGCCGAAACATATCCCGCGCCAGCAGAGAACGTGGCATTTGATTCAATGGTTATGGAGGAGAACGTTGCCTGTTCACTCGCGGAATCCAGCAGGAAATTTCCGCCTGAAGGTAGGATGAAATCCAAGGTAAAGTCGATGCTTGCGCCATTGAAAAGAACCACTTTCGAAAAAGCATTCGATTGTATGTTCGTCACGGACATGTTTCCGCTGTTTTGGTATAATTCGGCTTTTCCGGTGAGATTGCTTCCTGCTGTGAAATATTGGGTGGCATTTGTGGACATTTCGAAATAAAGCAGGTCGAATTCGCCGTCATGCAGAATCGCTGTGTTGGTTGCTCCTTCAGAGCCGTAGCTATAGAAAATTCCGTTGCTCACGGTTCCGGCGTTCAGGGTCAGGTCACTGTCCATCAGGAAGAAAGTGGTCTGGTTGGTTTCTGAAATAAAGGTACCGCCATGAATCGTTGCCGCTGACCCGGAAGAGAGGAAGAGTGCAGGGCCTTCCGAGCCTGCCGAGAGGGTGCCGTTGGTAATCTCTATGTTTGCGGCGGACGCGTAAATGGCCGGATTGCCTGCGCCTCCCGTTAGCGAAGAGTTCCCGGTTATGATAAGTTCTCCGTCGCTAATCTGGACTGCCGGTCCGCCAATACCGCTATCGGTTCCTCCAACAACCGTTGTTCCATCCAGTACGGTACGCTTTGTTCCTGAAATATTTACACCAATATTGTTCGCGGAAGATGGGGGCAGAGGCGGTCCAGAACCATCCGAAGGTTTGTTTGTGGCCGAGAAATAACCGCCGAGAATGTACAGGTTTGTCCCTCCTGTGACTGTAAGTGCCGACGATTGCAGCCCGGTCAAAGAGGAGTTGGTGGCAATGATGGTAAAGTTGTCGAATACATTTTCGATTGCGACATCACCCTCAATATCGTGACTCAAGGTGAGGTTGGTGGTTCCCAGGTGAAGGATTTCCAGTGTGCCGACCCCGTCGGACTGTGACGATATTGAACCTGCGTCGCTCCAGTCGTTGGTGCCGTAGGCCGTTCCGTCGACGATGTTGGAGGCGGCATGCGAAAAGAGGGTGAAACATAGAAAAAGGGCGGGCACCATGAGGTGCATCGCCCTTTTTCCCTGTTCCGCCCGGTACCGTGTCGAATGGTGTTTCATCATTGGACTGTTCCTGGCTGGAAGGGTTGGATTATTTGGTTTTCTTCTTGGGGACAAGGATGGCGGAAACAAAGCGGCCTTGCAGGCGCGGTGCCTGATCGACCGAGGTGATGTCCACGGTATCTTTGATAATGCGCTGCATCACTTCAAAGCCGAGTTCGCGGTGGGCGTTTTCGCGGCCACGGAACATGAGCGAAATCTTGACGCGGTCGCCGTGCTCAATGAACTTGCGGAGGTTGCGCATCTTGGTTTCGTAGTCATGGTCGCCAACGTTGACCCGGAACTTAACTTCCTTGAGCTTGGTCTGCACCTGGTGCTTCTTCTGCTCTTTCTTTTTCTTTTCCTGGTCATACTTGTATTTGCCGAAGTCCATGATTTTGCACAACGGCGGCTTGGCGGTGGGGGAAATCTCCACCAGATCCAGCCCAAACTGGTCGGAGAGCCGTAAGGCCTCGCCGGTTTTCATGATGCCGAGCTGTTCGCCGTTCGGGCCGGCTACGCGGATTTCCGGCACGCGAATACGGTGGTTGATCCGTGTTTGCGGTTCCCTCGACTGTCTACCTCTGTAGTTTTGCCTGCTAATCTGAGACCTCCATGTCTACTGTTGTCTTTTCCAGCTCCTCTTGTTTGAGCTGGGCGATAAATTCTTCCAGACCGCATTCGCCCTTCATGCCCTTGAGGCGGTGGCGCACAGCGACCTGCTTGTTTTCCTGTTCCTTGCCGCCGATAATAAGCATATACGGAACTTTGTCCAGCTGGGCATTCTTCACTTTTCCGTTTAGTTTGCCCTGCTTTTTATCGACCGTGGCGCGGATTTCAGCCTGCCGGAGCGCGGTGAGCACCTCGTCGGCATAGTCGGACTGGTCGTCGGAAAGCGGTAGTACACGCACCTGCTCGGGCGCGAGCCAGACGGGGAAGCCGCCGGCATAGTGCTCGGTCAGGATTCCAAAGAAGCGTTCAAGGCTGCCGAAGAGCGCGCGGTGCACCATGTAGGGGCGGTGCGCTTCGCCGTCGTCGCCGATGTATTTGAGATCGAAGCGCTCCGGCAGGTTGAAGTCAAACTGAATGGTGCTGGTCTGCCACTCGCGCCCGATGGCGTCCTTGACCTTGAGGTCGATCTTCGGGCCGTAGAAAGCGCCGCCGCCTTCGTCCACTTCATAGGGCAGCCCCTCGGCCTTGATTGCCGCTTCGAGCGACCTGGTGGCCTGGTCCCAGCGCTCCGGTTCGCCAACCGCCTTTTCGGGACGGGTGGAGAGATAGGCTTTCACTTCGGTGAAACCGAAGGTTTTCCAGATAAAGTTGCAGAAGCGGATAACCTCTTTCACTTCGTCTTCGATCTGGTCGGTGGTGCAGAAAATGTGTGCGTCGTCCTGGGTGAAGCCGCGAACGCGGAAGAGGCCGTGCAGGGTTCCGGCCTTTTCATAGCGGTAGACCGTGCCGAGTTCGGCCCAGCGCAACGGCAGTTCGCGGTAGGAACGCAGGCCGGACTTGTAGATTTCGACATGGAAGGGGCAGTTCATCGGCTTGATGAAATATTCCTGGCCGTCGACATCCATCGCCGCATACATGCCCTCGCGGTAGAAGTCGAGGTGGCCGGAGGTTTCCCAAAGGTTGGCCTTGCCGACGTGCGGGGTGTAGACGATGTCGTAGCCGTTCTTGAAGTGCTCTTTCTTCCAGAAATCCTCGATAGTCGAACGGATGCGTGCGCCCTTCGGGTGCCAGTGCACCAGGCCGGGGCCAACGCTTTCCGAAATCGAGAAGAGGTCGAGATCCTTGGCAAGGCGGCGATGGTCGCGCTTCTGGGCCTCTTCGATCTGCTTGAGATAGAGACGCAGCTGCTTGGGGTTGGTGAAGGCCGTGCCGTAGAGGCGCTGCAGCATCGGGTTGGTTTCGTGGCCGCGGTAGTAGGAACCCGCCACGTTCATGATTTTGAACGCGCGTAGTTTCCCCGTGCTTTCCACATGCGGTCCGCGGCAAAGATCCATGAACTCGCCGCAGGTGTAGAAGGTGATTGCCTCGCCCTCCGGAATGTCGGCCAGGCGTTCGAGCTTGTATTTCTGGTCCTTCAGCAACTCGTTCGCTTCGTCGCGCGAAACCGTCAGGCATTCAAAGGGGAGATCCTCATCGACGATCTTCTTCATTTCGGCTTCGATGCGCTCGAAGTCGTCCGGTGTGATGCGGGCCTCAAGATCAAAGTCGTAATAGAAGCCGTCATCGGTCGAGGGGCCGATGTCGAGCTGTACATTGTCAAACAAGCGGCATACCGCCGCCGCCATTACGTGCGCCGTGCTGTGGCGCAGCATTTCCAGATTGTTCGTTTGTTCGTTTTTCATTTAGACGAAAGAATCTCCTGTAAAAAGAGCGTGAATATAGGGGGATACGTATGCGGTGTCAATCGGACTGGAGCGGGGAATTTTACAGGTCCGAGCCTCTCCGAATGCTGTTGTCGCCGAACATGTTCCTTATGTGGTCGGCGGCTTGGCTGAGGCGGCTGCGTTTTTTGTGGAGGGTGGTGTCGGGAGCGGCGAAGAGATCGAGCTGGGCGGTTTGCGGCTCGTCGGTTTCGGTCAGGCCGCTGACGCCGAAGCCGATGAGGCGGACGGGGCGGTTGCTCAGGTGTTCTTTGAGCAGGGCCATTCCGGTTTCGCGCAGGGTAATGTCGTCCTGGCTCGGAATGGATAGTTTGGTCTGGCGGGTGATGGTGGAGAAGTCGCTCCAGCGGATTTTAAGGTGCACGGTGGCGGCAAAGAAGCCCGCTTTGCGGACGCGCCCAGCGACCTTGTCGATCAGCCGCTTGTAGGTGGCTTCGATCATTTCGCGGTCGGTGGCATCTTCCTTGAAGGTGGTTTCGTTCGAGATGCTCTTATCCTTGGTTTCAAGGCCGATGTCGCGCTCGTCGATGCCGCGGGCAAGCTGGCTGAAAACCCGGGCGGCGCGGGGGCCGACGGCCTGTTCCAGTCTTTGGGGATCAAACTGCTGTAGTTTTCCAATGGTGGCGATTCCGAGCGAGAGCAGCTTTTTCTGCGTCACCTTGCCGACTCCCCACATGCGACCGATGGGCAGGGGAGCGAGGAATTGTTCGATGGCCTCCTGCCCGAATGGAACGAGGGTGATGCCGTCGGGCTTGTCCATGTCGGACGCGAGCTTGGCGAGGAACATGTTGGGGGCGATCCCGACGGAGGCGGTGAGGCCGGTTTGCTTCAGGATGTCATGCCGGATTTTTTCGGCGATGGTTTTCCCGTCGCCAAAGAGGCGTTGCGCACCGGTAACGTCGAGAAAGGCTTCATCGATGGAGAGGGGTTGCACGAGCGGGGTGTAGCTCTCGAAAATGCGCATGATCTGCCGCGACACTTCCTTGTAGCGCGCCATGTTTCCGCGCACGAAGATGGCCTCGGGACATTTTTGGTAGGCGGTGCGCGAGGGCATGGCAGAGTGGATGCCGTATTTGCGCGCCTCGTACGAAGCCGCCGCCACCACGCCGCGTTGGTCGGGCGGTGCGCCGACCACCACCGGCTGGCCGCGCAGTTCCGGATGGTCATGCTGCTCGACGGAGGCAAAGAACGCATCCATGTCGACGTGCAGGAATATCTTTTGCGCCGTTTTCATGCCCCGCCGCCGTCAGCGATTGCTCTCAACGCACAGAGGCTCCTTGACCGGGGTCTGCCGGATGGATTTTACAAGCATGTTGATTCCGACCAGAATGAGGAGGCAGGCAAACAGCGGTTTCAGGATGGCGTTTGGAATGAAAAAGACAAGCTGTGATCCGAGGAGTGCTCCGATTACGCCGCCGGCTGCTATCAGTCCACAAATCGGAAGATCAATTTGTATGTCGGGATTGAGGTAGTAGCGGATGGCGCCGGTCAAGGCCATGGGCAACATTACAAACAAAGCCATGCCCTGTGCGCTTTTTTGGGCGAAGCCAAAGCCGATCGCCAGAATGGGAACGAGCAGAACTCCGGCTCCGATCCCGAAAAGGGAGCTGATGATTCCGGCGAGGATTCCGGCAAGAATATAAAGCATCCATTGTTCCATTGTTCACACTCCTTTCCGATGTTGGCATCAATCCAAACAACGGGTTGAAAGTCTACGGGTTTCAACCAACTGTTCAACTTCATTCCGAGGCATGTTTCCAAAACAAAATGCGTGCCGATCAGAACATCTTTTTAGTTTGCAAAGAAACCGCTTCAAAGGGAGAATTCCTGTCTCAAGGAAGAAAGGGGGGGAGAGATGTATTTCTTTCGGCAAAAAGGGGTTGCCGCAAAGCTTCGGCTGTTTGGGCTGTTTGGGCTGTTTGCGGGTGTTTTGGTTGTGGCGGGGTGTGCAACCACGTCGATGAAGGGAACTCCGTTTTATACGGGCGAGTACGAAGTGCGGGAAGGGTCTGCGTCAGACCGGGTCAATCTTTGGCCCTTGGCGTATTATCGCGACCCCGCCCTGTCGGTGCTGTGGCCGTTTATGGAGTTCAGCCCCGACCATTTAGCGTTCCGCCCCGTCTATTCCGTGTATGGCCGTCAATCCGGGACCCCCGTGTACAACGTTATGTGGCCGTTGGCCAAGTTTGATACGGCGAACCACGCAAACCGGATTTTCCCGGTTTATTGGGGCGACGATTATTGCCATGTGGTTCCGCTCTATTGGCACGGCGGCGATCCGTTTTCCGGTGTTGGGTACAATACCTTTTTCCCGTTTTGGATGTGGAACAGGACGGAGGATGGAAGTTCGCTGGATGTGATGTACCCCTTCTACGCAAAGTATCGGTTCCCCGACCACCAGATGCGGCGTGTTTGGCCCCTGTACGGGACAGAGCGGAGGGGCGAACAGACCTATCGTTTCTATGCGTGGCCGTTCGCTCATTCCTATTCGACTTCGAAAAAGGCGGGGCAGATGGTTCTTCCGCTTTACTGGCACGAACGGACTGGCAACTATTCGCGTTTCATGTCGCTGCCGTATTCCCGCGGTTTGTCAGGTGTGCCGGGTGCGAAGAGCTGGGATCTTGCCTTGCCGTTGTGGTACCGCCAATGGGAAGGCGATTCGTATTATTGGGAGGTCTATCCCACTTTATCCTGGGGACACCGCGATAGCGACAAGTTGGAGAGCTGGTATGCATTGGGGCTGGGGCACCGGATGCAGTCGCCGGATCGTAGAAGTCATCATGCGATCCCGTTCTATTACTATGGCAAGGACGCCGAATCCCGGCAGTTGTATACCCTCCCGTGGTGGTCCAGGGCATATTCGGACGGCACGGGATGGAACGCCTTGCTTCCCTTCTATTACCGTAGCCGAATGGAGGGCTCGTCGGCATTCTACTCGTTGCCCTGGCTGTCGGAAAAGCGACTGGACGGGTCGGAATGGCAGGCCTCTTTCCCCTTCTATTACTATGGCAAGGACGCCGAATCCCGGCGGTTGTATACCCTCCCATGGTGGTTCAGGGCATATTCGGACGGCACGGGGTGGAACGCCCTGCTTCCCTTCTACTACCGTAGCCAAATGGAGGACTCGTCGGTATTCTACTCGTTGCCCTGGCTGTCGGGAAAACGATCGGATGGTTCGGAGTGGCAAGCCTCTTTCCCGTTCTATTACAGGAGTGCTTCCACCAACGGATCCATCACGCTCACGCCGCTGTATGCCCATAAGCGGCAGGCCAACGGTTCGACGGCGTGGAGATGTTTCGTTCCATTGGTTTATTTGGATGAGACTTACGATGCACATTTTTTGACATTGTTGGGCGGGCGCTGGAGAATGGGCGCCGAGCACCATTGGCTGGCGCTTCCGTTGCTTAGCGGCGGCGTATGGGATGCGGATTCGGGGCGCAACCTTTGGCTGGCAGGGTTGGCTGGGAAGCGATGGCAAGGCGATGAAAAATCCCATTATGTTTTTCCGTTCTACTATGCGGCCCCCCATGCGGGTGCGTTTGTTTCCCTTCCGTACGCGGCATGGCGCAACGGCGAAGGGCAGAACCATGCCGTGCCGCTCCTGCTCAGCGGATGGTATTCCGACGGCGAAGCCTCGGGATCGGTATTGCTGGCGGGCTTGGCCGGGCACCGGAAGGGGGGCGAGGATGCCTACCATTATTTCCTGCCGTTCTATTACAGTGCTCCCCGCAAGGGGACATTCCTGTCGCTTCCGTATGCAGCATGGAATGTTGGTGATCGCCGAAACTTTGCCGTTCCCCTTCTGCTTAGCGGAAAAAGCATTGCGGGTGACGAAACGGAAACCGCATTGCTTGGCGGATTGGCGTGCTGGAAGAAGGATGCAAACGAGCTTCGGCGCTCGCATGTCCTGCCGTTCTACCTGTGGGCCAAGGACGATTATCTCTATACTGTTCTCTATGGGAAAAACAGGACGCTGAGCTATTACGCTACGCCGCTGGTTGGTCGCTATGACGGGGAGGGAGGATCGGGCAGTTGGGCGTTTCCGTTCTATTGGTATCGGCGGGAGGCTTCCGGCGAGGTCTGGAAAAACTATTTGCTCCTCGGTCACTACCATAAAAACGAATCCCATTCCGAATACGGGGTGTACGGGCTTTACGACCACAGGCGCTGGGAAACCTCCGACGACTCCAACGCCGAACAACGGGTGTTGCGCAAAGGCAGGGATGTCGACTATCTCTTCTTTCTCGGGGAAGTTAGGGAGCGATGGGAATACAGTGTTGGCGCCGGAAGCGCCGGGGGGCAGCTGGCAACCTATTCAAAGACCCATCTCCTTCCTCTCCTCTGGGAACAAAGCATCGACGAAAAAGCGGAAACCGGTGAGCGGCTCGAAACCTCCGCGCTGCTTGGCTTCCTCTACGACTCCCGGCACGAAAAGAAGACCGCCGAAGCGGAACACGATTATCTTCGCCGACGGGTGCTGTGGCGGTTGTACCACTCCGAAAAGCTCAACGGCGACAAGAGTACCGATGTATTTCCAGGCATCACGGTCGATTCCTACAAGAACGGGTATTTCAAATGTTCCTTCCTATGGCGCATGTTCCGCTACGAAAAGAACCCGGAAACAGGCGAAAAGAATCTCGACCTGCTATTCATTCCCATCCGTCGATCCAAGTCGGAATAAATGTAGACGGAGCTGGAAGCTCCAGCTGCGATACGGAAAAAGGCGCTCCGTCCGGAGCGCCTTTCCTGTTGCCGATAATCGGGTGCTATGCGCCCAGGCACTGCTTCAGGTCTGCCTCGACGGTGGTGGTCGGGGCAA
>JBDLJW010000042.1:0-12475 GCA_039714135.1 Verrucomicrobiota bacterium | reverse complement strand
TGCGCCCGAATCCACATAAATAAACCCAAGCTCCGCCGCCACGCCCTTCGAAACACTCGATTTTCCCGAAGCCGACGGCCCGTCGATTGCAATTGCCTTTCCCATGTTTTCTCCATTCAGATTCATAAACTTTTTCAAAAATTCTCTTTAGGCCAGTGCTTCCTTATTTTTTCTTTCCACGGCTCAATTCCTGCGGAATGAATGAGCACAAAACGATCCAGTGCTTCGACCATTTCGCGCAGTTCCGGATTGATCCACCCGACGGCTTCAACCAATGAGGTATGCTGATCCGACAAATCTTTCCAATGAATGATGCGCTCATGATGAAAGACGCGGTTCCGAAGATTTCTAATCCTGTTCCAACGAGCATCCAGCTTTTTCATGTCGCGCTCATATTTTGAGGCATAACCAAAAACCTCCTGTGTCAACAAATGGCCGATCCCGGTTCTGGAATGGGCTTTATTAAAAAAACCGGTCCAAAATCCGAAATGAAGCTCTGCCAACACCTTTCCAACCGGAACCGACTCATCTTCTCTGCAAAACTTATTCAAGGCAACATCAACCATTTTCTTCTGCCGGGGCAACATCATTCCCGATGTAGTGTACCAGTCATCTGCCGAGAACTTTTCAGCTAAAACCGCATGAACCCGATTCCGCAAGGCAACCTCTGCCATCTGCAACGGCGAGTACAATGATTCGCACAAGGCCATATTCCACAGATAGCGAGAAAGTGTGGTCAGAGGTGATGCGTCATCCTGCCGATAAGCATCCAGCCGCTCAGCGGCCAATACCGGCTCCAGTTTTTCAAAAAACTCATTATTCATGCTTGCGATTCCATCTAATCCGGCATAGCTTCCGAACCGTTCACCCCGGAAATCCTTCTCCCGTCCTTGAGGCGGTGTCAGGAGCCGGGGTTTCTTTTTATCCACCAACAGGCAATAATTCCTACTCCACCTTTCCGCCAAGTTCTTCCATATGCTGCCAGAATTCAGGATATGAGGTATCCACGCAGCCGACATTATCAATTGTTATCGCCCCATCGCTGAAGCTGTTGAGAATCGCCATCGACATGGCAATGCGATGATCGCCATGGCTGTCTATCACAACATCCGGTGTTTTCAAAACGGACGGGCCGCTCACAACCATGCCGTCGTCCTTCTCCTCCACCTCGACGCCGAACAGGCGGAGGTTTTTCACCACCTCCGCAATGCGGTCCGACTCCTTCACGCGCAGCTCGGCGGCATCGCGGATATCCGTCTGCCCTTCGGCCAGCGCACCGGCCACGGCAATGACCGGCAGCTCGTCGATCAGGTTTGGAATTTCGTCGCCCTCGATCACGGTCCCCTTCAGCTGCGCGCCGCGCACCCTGATGGTTCCGTAGGGATCGCCCTTCTCTTCCGTCGTCGTTACTTCGATGTCCGCCCCCATGCGCCGCATGACATCCAGCAACGCGGTACGGCGCGGGTTCAGGCCCACATTTTCAATCACCAACTCCGCGCCGGGACGGGCGGCAACGGCCACAATCCAGAATGCGGCCGACGAAAAGTCGCCCGGCACAATAAAATCGCGCGCCTTGTATCTCGGCCCTTCCGGCCCGAACCCTTCAACGGAAACTTCAAGCCCGTTGATTCCAACCGGAATCCCCAGCGCCTCGAAAAGCTTTTCGGTATGGTCGCGCGTCGGGCGCGGCTCGACGACCGTGGTCTTTCCCTCCGCAAAAAGGCCGGCCAGCAGAATGCAGGACTTCACCTGCGCCGACGCCATCGGAAGCAGATAGCCGATGCTCTTCAGCTTGCCGCCGTAGATCACCATCGGCAGCGTGCCGCGCTTCCCGGTCAGGCCGATATGTGCACCCATCAGCTCAAGCGGATTTCGGATCCGACCCATCGGGCGCGTCGAAAGCGAATCGTCGCCAATCATGGAAACTTCAACGCCCGCCCCGGCCACAAGTCCGGCCAGCAGGCGCGTGCCCGTTCCCGAGTTGCCCATGTCGAGCGGCTCGAGCGGTTGCTGAAGCTGTCCGGCCACGCCGGTAATGTAGAGCGCATCGTCGCGGAATTCCGCCTTGGCCCCCATCTGCTCCATGGCCGAAAGCGTACTGCGCGCATCCTCGCCGTTGAGATAGCCCACCACTTTCGATGTGCCTTCTGCCAGCGAAGCCAGCATCGCCACGCGCTGTGAAATACTCTTGTCGCCCGGCACCCGCACTGTTCCACCCAGCTGTGCTGGAAATATTGTTTTACTGCTCATTACAAATTTTCTCACCACAGAGGACGCAGAGGAACACGGAGGAGAAGTCTCTGTGGCACTCTGTGTCCTCTGTGGTGAATTCACCTCTCCAAGAATCTATTTAAATTAAGTATCTGGTTGCGGTCGGCGGCGGCGTCTTCGAGCCACTTGCGGATATCGTCGCCATTGCCGCTGCGCAGGATTTCAATCAACCCCTGCAACTCTTCGTGGAAGCGATCCAGCTCCGCTTCGAGCGCGGCGCGGTTGGTGTCGATAATGTCCACCCACATATCGGCCGATCCGGATGCCACGCGGGTAGTATCCTTGAAGCCCGTTCCGCAAAAATCGGCCTTTTTTGAAGGTTCGCCGTCGGTCACCGAGCGCGCCAGCGCGGCGGCGACCATGTGCGGCAGGTGGCTGGTCGAGGCCAGCATGGCATCATGCTCTTCCGGCGACATTTCGACCACCTCCGAGCCTGCGGCCTCCCAAAGCCCGACAACCGCCTGCTCCGCCGCGTCCGGCGTATCTTCCGAAGGGCAGACCACCGTCAGGCGGCCTTCATACAAATCGGGATTACCCGCTTCGATTCCGGTCTTCTCCGACCCGGCAATCGGATGCGACCCGACAAAGCAGGCATCGCTCCCGGCAAACAAGGGTTCCATGGCCTTGAGCAATTCGGACTTGGTGCTGCCCACATCCGTCATAACCGCCCCCGGCATCAGGGCCGGAACAATCTGCTCCGCCAGTTTGGCAATCGTCCAGATGGGAACACAGACCACCACAATATCCGCATCGCGCACGGCTTCGGCCGGATCGGCAAAAACCTCGTCGACCACGCCGGCTTCCAAGGCCTGGGCACGGGTTTCCCCGCGGCGGGCATAGCCGGAGATGCGCCCGGAAAACCCACGCTTCTTCAGGCCGAGCGACAACGATGCGCCCATCAACCCAATTCCTAGAATAGCTATGTTTTGCGATTTATCCACGACGGATTCCATTGGTGAAAACGTGAGCGGCCATTCTCCAAGGATTGCGGATTATTTCAACCAAAATCCCTGCCCCCTCTCCCGCCGCGGTGCCCCGTGCCGGGGATCTTCCGATTCCATGTATATTGGGATATGCGGAAACCGTATTTTCAGGTAGAAACGGAGTCGACTTTTATCGGCCACCCAAGCACAAAGGAACCAAACAGCACACCTGCTGGACGAATTTGGATTATGAAACATTATATCGACCAGATTGGCACGATCCGCTCGCCTTATACGACTAAGGAGAGCTGCCCGATTCAAGGTGCCGTCAAACCGGAGGAAAAGGGAACCATCGAGATCCTTCCCGAATACAGCGATGGACTGAAAGATATCGAGACCTTTTCACACATCATCCTTCTCTACCTTTTCGACAAGGCCGGAGATATCCAGCTGATTCGACCCACGTTTCTGGACGACACACCACATGGCGTGTTTGCATCACGGCATCCATGCCGTCCAAACAGTATCGGAATGTCGGTGGTAAAGCTGGATCGCCGAAAAGGAAACAAGCTCTATGTAAGCGGGATCGATGTTCTTGACGAAACTCCCCTGATTGACCTGAAACCGTACATTCCAAGATTTGATCATGTTGATTCCGCCAGCAACGGATGGCTGGAAGAGAAAAAATTGAGGTCAAAACCCGAAGGAATAGAATAAGATCGCTTAACGAACACCGCAACCCGGACTCGCCAATGACGAAAAAACAGAAAACCATCATCGGGCTCGTGGCACTGGCTGTTGCCGCGGCCATATGGACTCCCATGGAAATTGCGAACCGCAAGATACGGGGCAAGATACGGATTCGGGACGCCAAAACCGGCCAACCGGTTCCGTCGGCAACGATCCTCTTCGAGGTTTCACGGACAATACGTCAGGTGTATCCGCCCATGAAATCGGGATTTGTTACCGCCCTTGAAACGGATGGGCAGGGTCTGGCGCAGGTCCCGGATGTCAGCAAGTCGAAGTGGTCTTCTGCAACCTATCTCCGCATCTGCGTGCTGTCGGATGAACACAAGACCTATCTAAAGAGCTTCGAAAAACGACGCTTCGGCAAGGATGGATCAAACTGCCGGGGCATCAAGGTGAAGCTTGAGCGGAAGAGGTAGGGCTCGACCGCCGGGCGAGCCGTCTGGAAGTCGTTCCGGGCACTGGGGCGGACGGCTCGGCGATCCGTCCCTACCCTACATTTTCAGAATCAGCAGGGGCTTCGGGTTCCGGCGGCGCGTTGCGGGGTTTGCCGCCGAGGAGAACAACGACCTCCTCCTGCACCGCCTCCAGCTCGGCAAGTTTGAGCTCGGGATCGACCACCATAAAACTCTCGTTGGTTTTCTTGTGCTCGTAGACGCGCAGCTTGCGGCCGTCTTCCGTAGTTTGGACATCGCGCTCGACGAGAATCTTCTTGCGCTCAAGCATGACCGTGAGAATGAAGACGGCATTGATGTCTTCGTCATTTTCCTTCGCAATCAACTTCCGCAGGAGCGACTCGGCGTTTTCCTTCTTTACCGCTTCTTCGGCGGGGGGCGGCGGAACAATGAAGATGGTTTTCCACGAGCTCAGACCGGGATCGTTCTTATCCCAGCATGCCTTGCAGAAATCCCGGCGCATATATTCCCCGTTGTCGAAGGAGAGCCGGGAAAAGAGGGTCTCTTTGTCGATAAACCCCTTCTCGCACTTGGCACATTCCTTGGAACATTTGCGAACGCTCCAGTTTTCGACATTCTCACGTCCCATAATAAAACCCTTCTGAAAAGGTTTGTAGTTCCGCCTTCAGGCGGCTCGGTGGAAAGACCGCCTGAAGGTGGAACTACGAACTTGTTTCCTTCTCCCAGATCGTGTGGCGCTGCTGCCAGAAATAGACCACGCCCGACCAGGCAGTCAACAATGCCGCGCCCAGCCCCAGCCACCAGGCAAACGTGCTTCCGGGAACCGGCAGCCACTCCTTTTGCCAAATGAGCCCGAAGAAATAGAGGCAGATGGCGATCATCTGAACGGTGGTCTTGATCTTTCCCCACATGCCGGCGGGCATCACGATCCCTTTTTCGATCATCAGCAGGCGCATGCCGGTTACCATGAACTCGCGGGCAATGATGAGTACCACCATCCACGCGCGCAGGCTGCCGAGCTCGATAAACCCAATAAAGGCGGCGCAAACGAGCACCTTGTCGGCCAGCGGGTCCATCAGCTTGCCGAAGGAGGTGCATCCAAAAAAGTTGCGGGCAAGATAGCCATCAAGCGCGTCGGTGATACTGGCGATAATAAAAATGACCAGCGCCGCGATGCGGGCATAAGGAAAGTCCAGCGTCATGCAGACCATCATTACGGCGGTCATCCAAAAACGGCTGATCGTCAGGTGATTCGGAAGGCTTTTCATTATTTCTCCACATCCACTACGTTGGGTTTAACCAGGTAGACATCAGGAACACCTTCGTCAATCATCTCCCGTTCAGCCGTAATCGCCGCGCCGCTGGCGGCAGGGGCTGGAGCATCCTCGTCGTCGGACTCGCACTGGGTCGCGCTGAGCAGGATAATGAGCAATGCCAGCAAACTACCCCCTGCAATGGCCCATGTTTTCGGGGAAAGATGGCTTCCAGGCAGCTTGGTAATGGATTGATTGACCCCGCCAAACACCTGTTTGCCCTCCCCCGCTACAGCTACCGCGGGAACAGGTTCTTCCACCGAAACCTGATCGACCTTGGCCAGATTCTGCCGAACCTCATCGCTCAGCTGACGCGGAGGCCGGTCCGCATTCTGTGTCGCATATTCCGCGACAAGTGGTTCCGCATCGAGTCCAAGATAAGTGGCATACATCTTAAGGAAGCTCTTGGCGTAGACCGGAGCGGACAGCGATCCGAAATCATCGGCCTCCATTGCTTCGATAAATTTTGAAAGGATTTTTGTGGCCGCCCCCGCCTCGGATACACTTACACCCTTGGCCTGGCGAGCGGTCTCGAGCTTCTGCCCGATTGTTCCAATATTCAAGTTAGTCTGTTCCATCGTTTGCCACTCCTGGATTCTGGGGAATCTCCCCGTCAAGGTCTATCAAGATTTCGCGCGGTCCGGCTCCGTCCGGCGGACCAATCATTCCGCGCTCTTCCAACAGGTCCATCACGCGCGCGGCGCGCGTGTAGCCAATGCGCAACCGCCGCTGCAGCGACGAAGTGGAGGCCCGCTTGGTCTGACGGATCACCTCGATCGCCTGCTGCAGAATTTCGTCGTCTCCACCATCGTCCATCTCAGGCAGGTCGGTGGTGGGCTTTTCGATCTTTTCGTGTATCTCGGCAATAAACTCCGGCTTGCCCTGCTCCTTGCAGAAGCTGGTCACACGCTCGATTTCGCCATCGCTGGCATAAGCCCCCTGCGAGCGGATATGCCTGTCGGATCCGGGCGGAACCACCAGCATATCACCCTTGCCCAGCAGCTTTTCCGCGCCGACGCGGTCGAGAATGGTACGGCTGTCGTTGCCCTGGGAAACCTTGAAGGCAATACGCACCGGGAAGTTGGCCTTGATCGTACCGGTGATCACCTTCACATCCGGCCGCTGCGTGGCGAGGATCATGTGGATGCCGGCCGCACGCGATTTGGCGGCAAGGCGTGCAATCCCCGCCTCGATCTCCTGCTGCGCCACCGCCATGAGGTCGGCCAACTCGTCGATCACAATTACAATGTAGGGTAGTTTTTCGGGAACCTGATTCTTCTTCTGTTCCAGCTCGTCCCCAAGCTCGCCTCCGAACAGCTCCTCCTGCGTCTGGATGGCACGGGCATTAAAGCTTGGCAGGTCGCGCACCCCGGCCTGATTAAACCATTTGTAGCGGCGCTCCATCTCGTCGATAGCCCACCGAAGACCAAGCGCCACCTTTTTGGCATTGGTAATGACCGGCACCACGAGATGCGGCAGGTTGTTGTAGGCATGGAATTCGACCGTTTTCGGGTCAACCAGAATCATCCGCAAATCATCGGGCGAATGCTTCATCAGCAACCCCGTCAGAATGGAGTTCATGCAGACCGACTTACCCGATCCGGTCGCACCGGCAACCAGCAGATGGGGCATTTTTGCCAGATCATAGATCATGCTTTCGCCATTCACATCCTTGCCAAGAACCAGCGGAAGGGCCTGCTTGCCTTGCTGAAACTCGCGGCTTTCAACCAGATCGCGGAAGAAGACCGAAGCACGCGTGGTGTTTGGAACCTCCACACCGCACACGCCCTTGCCGGGAATCGGCGCCTGAATACGAATACTCTCGGCATGCATCTTCAGCGCAATATTGTCGGACAAGGCCTTGATGCGCTCGACACGCACACCGGCAGCGGGCTCGATTTCGTAGCACGTTACCACCGGCCCCTGCTGCACACCGGTCACCTTGGCCTCTACGCCAAACTCCTCCAGCGTGCTTTGCAGCACCTCGGCGGTGTTGGCGATTTCGGTCGGCGACATGCCCTTGCCCTGCGGCACGGCGGGATCAAGCATATCGAGCGTCGGCAATTTGTAGCCCACATGGCTTTCGCCCGTATCGACATTGGCGAACTGCGTTTCCGCATCGGGTTTGGCAGCCTTCTTCGGCTTTGGTTTTTCCGGATCCTTCTTTTTCACTACCGGCTCCGGCTTCTTGGCCGTCTCGACCGCCTGACGCTTTTCAAGCATCTCCTGGATATTGATCTCTTTTTTCGGCTCAGGAGCAGGCTTCGGCTTGCGCGCCGCACGCTTGCGCTTCGGCTTTTCCGAAGGAGCGTTGATTTCCTCCGGCGTCGGCTCCTCTATTTTGAGCGTCTTGATCCATTCCCACAACTGCTTGGCAAGATCGATGATGTGCAGGTTGAACATGCGGATGGCGGCAATAAACAACAGAACGACAAACACAATGCCGGCACCAGCATGGCCGATCCAGAAACCAAGCGTCCGCTGCGCCAGCACCTCGCCCATCAGGCCGCCGGGACTTCCAATGTTCAAGCGCTCAACCGTGCCGTACCAAACCTGCTGCATGTCCAGCAGGCCGGAGAGGCAAAACAGCGCAAGGAGAAACCAAAGCAACTGGGGATAGATTTTCCGGGCCGACCGGAATACGGATGAAATGCCGATCCAGAGAATGCAGAATGGAATCACGTAGCCCGCCACGCCAAAATACATAAACGCCGCATAGGCTGTTCGTGCGCCAAACGGACCGATCCAGTTGTGCGAACCCGGTTCGTTGTTGAACACCTGGATGTCTGCCGGATTGTACGACAATACGCCGAGCAGCAACATCAACCCCAATGTCCCCACCAAAATCCCTGCAATTTCCCGCCACCCCGAACGAACGGGCTCTTCTGCCTTTGTTTTTGCCATTGGGGGAATATAGAGGAACCATCCCCGCCAAATCAAAACGATTCCCAAGATTTGGTAGATAAAGAAAAGGCATGCGTCCGCCGAGGCTCAAGGAGCCATGCCCCGGCCCAAACCCCCTATTCCAGCAGCAAAGCGGCATCGGCGGCCGATAATGGCCGGAATTCGGGGATAAGCCCGCCGGCAAAAGCGGCGCGGCCGATGATTTCATCAGCAGAGACCCCGGCATCGCGAAGCTGGTCAATGCTTTCGGAGCGCTGGCGCTTGCTGAGCTTTTCCCCCGCATCATCGCAGACGAGCGGATGGTGAAAATAGGTTGGTGGGGCACTTTCCAGTGCCTGGAAAAGCCGAATCTGCCGGCCCGTGCTGGAGAGAATGTCCTCGCCACGAACAACCAGACCGACACCATGGCGGATATCGTCGCACACGCAGCAAAACTGATAGGTCCACTGACCCTGGCGGTCGCGCAGGGAAAAATCGCCGCACTGCCCCACGGGAGCCTGATGGCACTCGCCCAGCGCCAAATCGCGAAAGGCAACCGTTCCCGACGGAATGCGAAAACGAACGGTGTTTCCGTCTAGCGGAAGGTTCTTTTCCTCGCAGGTGCCGGGATAGCACAGCTCGCCCTGACCGTCCGACTGCTTGGCCAGAATTTCCCTGCGGGAGCATTCGCAGCCATAGACGAGCCCACGTTCCGCCAGGGTTTGGAGAACAACGGCATAGTGGTCGGCGCAGTCGCTCTGGCGATATTCGGAAGGCTGGCCGGCGGTTGCAGTGCCAATCCCGCGGTCGGGAACAAAACCAAGCCACTCCATGTTTTCGAGAACGGAAGCTTCGTATTCGGGACGGGAACGGGCGCGATCGTGGTCTTCGATGCGGGCCAGCACTTCAGCACCTCTGGCCCGGGCAACCCCCCATACGTGGATCATGTGCAAAACATGGCCCAGATGAAGATAGCCCGTCAGGCTGGGTGCGAAGCGGGTGGCCATCACGCCCCCCTGCAGGCAGCGATGAAGGCCTCAACCTTGGCAATATCCTTCACGCCGGGTTCGATTTCGACGCCGGAGCTGACATCGACACCCCACGGGCGGACTTGCCCGATGGCCTCAGCAACGTTGCCGGGCGTCAACCCGCCGGCCAGCAAAATCGGTGTTTCCAACGACTTGACCAGCGACTTGGCCTTGCCCCAATCACAAACCTGCCCGGTTCCCCCAACGGTTTTGGGGTCGAAGGAGTCGAGCAGATAACGGTCGTACCCAAAGCCGGATTCATCGAAATAGAGCTCGTCGGGTTTGAGGGCCCGCCAGATTTCAAGGCCTTGAAACAGATTGCGGTCAACCTTCCATCCACTGGAGACGCGGTGCACCTGAAGCACATCGAGGCGGGCGTGCTGCGCGGCATGCGCCAGCTCGGCCTCGGTGGGAGCAACAAATACGCCGACGCGCTTGATCCCTTCGGGCGTTTCCCACTGCCCCACGGTTTCCGGATCCACATAGCGCTTTGATTTCGACCACTGGACAAAACCGAGCGCATCGGGCTGAAAAGCAGAAATCTGCCCGAGGTCAGACCTGGAGCAGATTCCGCAAATTTTGACAAATGGAGTCATTTTTTATTCGGCAACGGCCTCGGCGGCCGGTTCCATCTCAAGCTCGGCAATGTCTTCGGCGATTTCAGTCGCCGCTTCAACGGCCATGGCCTTGCGCTCCTCGCCGTCCTCGAAGAACAGCGGATTCTGGCCGTCGGCCCAGACGATTTCAACATCATCGACACCGATGAACTCGGCGGCATGGCGGACCTGACTGGTAAGTGCGTCGCGCGGATCGTCTTCCGTGTAGACACCGCCGGAGGCAACCAGCAGAACAATGCTTTTGATCTTGTGCAGCGGCTTGACGCCATCTTCCTTGCTGATATTGAAAGTCAGCCCAGGGGTGAGAACCTGGTCAACCCATGCCTTCATGATGGCCGGAAGGGAATAGTTCCACATCGGCATGGTGAGCACGAGCACATCGGCGGCATTGAAGGCCTCCGCCTGCTTGGCAGCATAGTTCATGGCCATTTCCTCGGCCTTGGACGGCTCGTAGGATTCGTCGAGAACGGGATACCAGGAACGCTTGTAGAGCTCGTAGGAATAGAACGGCGGCTTTTCGTCGTAGAGATTGATGTTTACCAGTTCGGCCTCAGGACGAAGCTCGATCAGCTTACCGAAAAAGGCGGCGGCGAGCTGCTTGGAAACAGACTCCTCGGTCGGCTTCGGATTCGCGCATACATGCAAAATATTCATTTTAAAAACTCCTTGTAGATTAATGCCCAGATGGCTTTTTCTCAAAGTGAAGAGGGGGTTATAGCCTAAAAATTTCCGGCGGTACAACCAATAACCCGCAAAAGAGCCTTCCAAGCAGAAAGATGCAAATAAGCGTTGATCTTGGCGGCGCCTTAAATATGATCGTTTTGGTTCTATTTAAAACGAAGGAGGATCCCCCATGGATACAATCGACCTGAAAGCCGAACAGCAAGCCAGCCTGAACCGCCCGCGCTGCACCTATACCGCCGCCGCCAAATTCTTCTTTGCCTCGATGGATCTCGTGACAGGCAAGGGAGTCAACCTGCCCAAGACGCTACTCATCGAACTCCTCGCGAGCATCCCCTACCGCGCGTGGGAGTTGCGCATGTACTCCAAACTAACCTTTGGCTACCGCAATCGCGAAGCCGCCAAAAAGAGCCTGCAAATCATGGACTGGAGCCGCGCCGCGCAGGACAACGAATACTGGCACGCACAGGCCATCCAGGAAAAGATGATCGAAGACGGCACAAGGCGACCCTGGTACCTGCTGCCCCCGGTCACCGCCCTTGTCATCGTCTCCTACATTCTGTTCACGCGGGCCATGGCGCTGTTCAACCTGCGGCGCGCCTTCCTGTTCAATGCCGAATTCGAAGACCACGCCGAGCATGTCTACGCCCTGTTCGTCGAAGAAAACCCGCAATGGGAAAACGAACCCGTGAAGCAGGACGTCGTGCTCGACCGCATGGAATTCGCCAACTGGTCGGAGGTATTCTGCCGCATCGGGCTCGACGAACGCGAACATCGCGATGCCAGCTTTATCGAGGCCGGACAACCCGAAATGGCAACCACCAGCAAGAGCTCCGATGGGTAAAGAGTCCACACCCGACCCCGAATTCATGCTCGAGCTCGCCCGGGCAAAGATGCCGTTCGGGAAATATGCCGGGCGCCTGCTCATCGACCTGCCCGAACCCTACGTCGTCTGGTTCAAGCAAAAGGGATTCCCCAACGGCAAGCTTGGCAAACAGTTGGAGACCGTCTACGTCATCAAGGCCAACGGTCTCGAACACCTCTTCGACCCGCTGCGCTGATCCATCTGGATTTTTATTTTCCACACACATTGTAGACGAGGCATCCTGCCTCGTCTACGAAACAAAAAAATAGGGCGCGGGGTCAGGTCTGGACATTAGACATTGAGCGAGCTTTCGATTTTTGAGAGGGCTGTTTTCAGCCCGTAAGAGGGGTCACGTGCATTGTGTCATTTTAATTGGAGGGAACCTATGGCAACCAACCCAACAGGTAAGAATACCAAAACCACCGGCATCAACATGGATGCCAAGATTGCGGATGAACTGGAGAAGCGCGCCGAATCCATGTACATCTCAACCAGCAAATACTGCAAGGTCATCCTCACCCAATGGCTTGCTTCCGGCAAAAGGCTCAAACTCGAAGAGCGTTCCTGAGCACCGTTGCCAAAATTGCTCGCTGGTCGCTCGCAATTATCTTCGGTCATTGCTTCCTGTCCGGAAGCCTCGCTTCGCGCCCCCCGCGCCCCATCCCTCCTAGTTGCAAAGAATTTGGTTTGCTCTCATAAAATATTTCCAAACAAGCCTTGCGTTCGCTCGG
>JBDLJW010000041.1:0-12508 GCA_039714135.1 Verrucomicrobiota bacterium | reverse complement strand
TGTTCAGATTCCATTTCCACAGTTTCATTAACACCGTTGGTAGAAGCTGCCTTTTCAGCAAGTGCAGCAGCCTCTGCTTCTTTTTTTGCCTTTTGCTCGGCTTCCCATTTTGCCTTCTGTTCAGCCTCTCTTTTTGCTTTTTGCTCGGCTTTTCTTTTAAGTCTCTCGACTCTTCCCTCGGCAAGTTCAGCTTCGTGCTCCGCGCCACCCAGACTGACCCATAGTTTTTCTGCATCCGCCGCCACACTTGTTCCGCTGTAGATGTTTTTCACCTGCCGGGCGGTATGGACTGCTGAATTGGTGGTAATAACCGAATTGGTTCCCTGCAACTCCATGATATCCAAATAGAGGTATGCACAGAGCAACTCGCTTGGGGCAAGCCAGTCAACATCATTTGCATGGTCGATAATAATGCCCGAGACGGTCTTTATTGCGTCCTCCGGGCGCTTCTCCTCCCGTTCAATACAAGCCTGCAAATATAGCCCTGCCGACTCGGATGTTATCTCACCACGTAATTTCTTTGCCGTCTCCAAATCATTTTCGAGAATGGCAACAAGGGCAATATCGACCTGAGCGCGCTGTACCACTTTCGGATCGGTGGCCGCAAGCAGGGAGTCTGCAGCCTTGCGTGTCTTGGCACGGTCTCCGGTCTTAAGGTACGCATCCATTAACATGCAAAAGTCGTTACGTAGGTTATTGTCCAGCACCATGTATTCCCAAAACGGTTCCATTATGGGCTCGAGTGTAGCAATAAAAGCTGAATACTCGCCCGCAATAAATTGCTGTTCAAGTGCTTCCTCATCGTATTTCGGATAAAACGTCAGGCTTTTGACCTTCGAGACAGGAACAGTAAAGTCATTGGATGACTTGAACGGCTGGAACGTTATATTGCCATCCTTCAGATGCTGAAGAAACACACGTACCGTCTTCCCGTTGGCCGCCTCAAGCGAGGCAGGCACTCCAGACTGGGTTCCTTCCTGAGCCAGTGTCACCATTGAGCAGAGGGCTATTAAGCTAATCCATACCCATTTCATAGTTCGCCCTCCAAGCCAGCCTCATCCCCCGTAGTTGTCTCCATTTCAGAAGGCTCCCTCACATCCTCGTCCATTTCTTCAGCTTTCTTTTCCAACGCCTTCATCAAGGAGGTATCTTCCATCCCCCCCGTATCAACTTTGATGACAATATTTGTCGTCTCTCCGGAAGCGACAACGGTTTCGATCTCAGCAGACTCACCTGCACCAAGCAACTTACGGGCTTCTTCGGCCTGCGGCAGGTCATTCACATAGGGGTCGAAAAGCATATTGCGGTAGGTATTCCGCATATCTTCCTCTAGACCGAGCCCTTTCAGGCAACGCGCACTGGCAAGATAAGCCTCGGCTGCCCAATACCCGCCAGCATGCCCTTTATACTGGAAATAGGTGCGCTGATAGAATCCAAAAGCCTTACGCAGGTTGCCGGCCTTCTCCTCAACCAATCCCATCTGGTAGGTGGCCTGGGCGACAGGTTCCCCTCGCCATTCAGGGATTCCCAAAATATACATGTTCGCATCGCGGGCCTCCTCGATTCTACCTTCCTCAAGGTAAATCTGAGCCTTCATCAATTGCGCCCAGGCCACATCACGGGCATGGCCATAGGTTTCCAACGCTTCCTCTGCGGTCTTAAGCGCCCCTTCATAGTCCTTTTCAGAAAATTGACCATAGCCACGCAACCTAAAGGCTGCACGTATAAAGTCGGATTCCCCAAACTTGACAATGAAAATGCGTAGCAACTCCTCTGAACGGGAATAGTCCTTCAATTCAAACGAGGCATCGCAGATGGCTGCAAGCACTGGTGGCGAAGCACTGTCCAAGTCCGGCAACTCCTTGATTAGTCGCTTTCCAAGCTCAATCTCGGTGTCGTCAAGCTTAGCCATGGTCACACGAAGACGGAGTTGCAGAACCGGATCATCAGTCGCTTCCAAGGCCGCATACAGGTCATCCATTAGCTTTCCTTGCGCCTCAACGCCAAGCCAGATGGCCGATACCTTGACGAGTTCGGAGATCATCATATCCACTCCGTCCTCCCGGACATCCCCTCCAAATTTCACAATGGCATCAAGGTAGGTTTTAACGGCCTCATCAACTCGATCCTGCTGGATCATGGTTTTTCCGAGCCAGAACGCAGCTTTAGAGATGTTAGCCTTGGCCCCCCAATGATCAAGATAGTCCTGAACTACCACAATAATTTCGTCATATTTGGCAGCGATTTTGGCTTCATCTTCCAGCGCACCGGCATCAGCCTCGAAGACCGCTGCCAGCTGGAACACAGCATAGGTGGCTTGCTTAACCTTCTTGAACCTTTTAGCGCTCTCAAGGGCCAATTTATAGTCCGCAACAGCCCTTTCAAGGTAGTCGGGTTTATCATAGACCATGCCGGCCCCATAGAGATCACCGCGCATACTGGCAGCGGCGGCAATAATGGGAGAGTCCGGATAGTTCCTGATCACCAGACTAAAGCGATCAAGAGACTCTTTGTATTTTTCCAATCCAAAAAGACAGACTCCGCCTTGAAAATACGCTTCGTCGATCCAATCTCCCTCCGGAAACTTGCTGACATACTGCTCAAATACTGGCCTGGCTTCTTCATACTTCTGCATAAAAAGTTTCGACATGCCGTACCAATAGAGCGCATTGCCCTCTTGGTGAGAATCCGGGAACTCATCTAGCACATACTTGAATCTTTCTTCAGATTTTTCATAGCTGAGCAACATCAGATCAGAAACCCCCTGCATGAAATAGAGCTCCGCATCCAACTTTATTATATCCACATTATTGGTGCGAACAAAGCTGTCGAGGTAGGGACGCAATGCCAAAATCGACTTCATTTCTTTCTCTTGCTGGTAGTAATTCGTCAGCATATAAGCGATTTGGCGCGGAGTCATTCCCTCCTTGTTTTTGGCCATGTATTCAAATCCGCGTTTCTCAGCCTCCTTCACCTCCTTGAGGTTCTCAACCAAGAGGGAAATCACCTCGTAGATACAACGTTCCGACAACTCACTTGAAGGATCCACTGCATAAACCGTATCAAGGAACCGGACAGCCTCCCAATAACGATCGACATCCCGGTAGATCTGCGCCATGCGATAGTCAATATCGCTCTCGTAGTCAGAAAGTTTTTCCAACGCCTCGATCAGCCTTTCGAGCTCAAGAAGCTTCTTCGGTTTTTTGGGACCACTAGGCTCCGGCTCCGCACCTTCCGCATCCGTTGCAGAAGCCTCGTCACTTACCTCTCCAAAAAGCAACAACTCCTCGGCGGTCGCCTTCATGCCCTCTTCCGGGGAAAGCCCGGCCTCAATACGCATTTCACGCAATTTTTCCTGCTGAAAAGCAATTAGTTCATCACGAGGAAGGATCATGCGGTAGAGCGGCAAGGCACTGTCGTATTCCTCCGCTTCATAGAGAGCTGCGGCAGCCTTCATCAAGGCAATATTCACCCGGATATCAAAACGCGCTTCCGTTCGATATAGTTGAGGGATCCACTGCAGGATCTGATCGAAATCCGGAATATTGATCAAGGCGCTAACCACCTGCATGATGGCATACCCTTTGCGTTGTCCATCGGCAGTGTTTTCAATCACATAAGTAAAGGGGTCTATACTCTCCTTCCACTTCTTAAGACCAAAATAGACCTCGCCAAGCGTCAAATACAACAAACTCAGCTCAGACTGCGTATATTCGGGATCAGCCTCTTCGTCGTCGTCGGAAAGGGATTGTACCCCTTCGCTGTCCTCTACAACCGTTTTAACAACAACGACTGGATTTTCGTTGTACTCCAATGCACGGAGAACGGCTTTTGCACAACGTTCATAGGCGTCGCTATCAGGGGAGCCGTCAGGGGTTTCGGGTTTCCCGTATTCGTAATAACAGGTAGCCAGCATCTTCATTGCCTGGCGAGGATGTTTTCCCAGCGGAAGCTCGATATATTTTTCCAACACCTCGGCCGCTTCATCAAGCCTTTCTTCCTGAATAAGAATTCCAGCAAGCTTAAAACGGATGTCCTGCGCGATCTTAATTACCCGGGGAGCCTTTGACTCTTCAACGGTATCAAGATAGGTGTACATCGTCGAAACGGCTTCGTCGTATTTCTTGGCCTCCATCAAATGAAGTGATTCCTTCAATAGTGCCCCAGGACTCATTTCATCCTCTGCAAAAACCGATGTGCAGGCAAGCAAAGCAAAACAAATGCCACACACATACCGCCAAGCCGTTGATTTTCTAATATTAACCATAAAAAACCCTAACAAACTTCGAGTCCAAATCCCAAATCATCGCACCCATACAACGAATTCCCTTCGCCCCCCACCAAGCCTGACACCCAGCGAAGCACTGTTCTATAAATTGAACCATAATATATAAAAAATCCACCCTTTTGTTCTTATTTTATCGATCTAGGGCAATTGTACTTTTCAGGGAAGATAGAATTACATCTCCTCTTCGTTGCATACGGTGTAGAGCCAGTTCAACAATGACTCGAAGCGAGGATCGGCACTGAGGCTGGAAAGATCCGGATCGGTTTTCATCCAGTCATAGTCGCCATACCCCAATTCAATGGCCTTCGTCAGTGCATCAAAGGCCTCGTCACAATGCCGGGTCAGTGCATAGGAACAACCCAGATTGTACCAAACTAGATCATCATTGGGCAGTAAATGGCTCAACTGGAGATCGATGGCCAACCCTTTTTCGTATTTTCCGGTTTTGGTATAAAGCTCGGCAAGCGCCTGCAAAACCTCTAAATCCTCAGGCAGGCGTTGGGCGATTTTTTCCAGAAACTCGAGTTCGACCACGTCCTGATGGACGTGGCCGGGCTTTCTTTCTTTGCTCATGGCAACCCTACTTGGTGTTTGAGGAAAACACTTCCCGCTGAGTAGGACCTGTATATATCTGGCGCGGGCGACCAATGCGACCATGCGGATCTTCGCGCATTTCCAGCCATTGGGCAATCCAGCCCGGTATGCGGCCAATGGCGAACATGACGGTAAACATGTTGGTTGGGATGCCCATGGCGCGATAGGTCAGTCCAGTGTAGAAATCAATATTCGGATAGAGGCCGCGGCTCACGAAATAGTCGTCGGCCAGCACAGCCTCTTCCAGTTCCTGGGCCAGGTCCACCAGCGGATCCTCGACACCCAGCTTGGCAAGTACGTCCCGGCACATCTGCTTGGCGACTTTCGCACGCGGGTCGTACGACTTGTAGACACGGTGCCCGACACCCATCAGGCGGAAGGGATCATTCTTGTCCTTGGCGCGTTCGATAACCCGCTTCACGTCGCCGCCATCCTCACTAATAATACGTTCGAGCATTTCAATCACATGCTGGTTGGCACCGCCGTGCAACGGTCCCCACAATGCGCAGATGCCGGCCGAAATAGAGGCATAGAGGTTGGCGCCCGAGCTACCCACCATTTTCACCACCGATGCGGAACAATTCTGTTCATGGTCGGCATGAAGGATCAGTAGCTTGTTCAAGGCTTTCGCAACAACCGGGTCAACCTGATAGTCGTTCACCGGCGTCCAGAACATCATGTTCAGGAAGTTTTCGCAGTATTTCAGATCATGGCGCGGCTGGACAATCGGATGGCCGATCGACTTTTTGTAGGCAAAGGCTGCGGCGGTACGCATCTTGGAAAGCAGGCGCGTGACCTTGTAGTCGATGTTTTCCTGGATGCTACTGTCTTCCCACTCGGGATAGAAGGTCGAGAGCGAAACCGCCATGGCCGAAAGCGTGGCCATCGGGTGGGCGTGATCCGGATAGGCATCGAAGAAGTGGCGCATGTCTTCGTGCAGCATGGAGTGGGTATTCAAATGCCGCGAAAACTCATCGTGCTGCTCCTTGCTCGGCAAGCTTCCATGCACCAGCAGATAGGCCACATCGACAAACTCGCACTTCTCGGCCAGATCATTGATGTCGTATCCACGATAGCGCAAAATTCCCTTTTCACCATCAATATAGGTAATATCGCTTTCACAGCAACCGGTATTCACAAACCCGGGATCATAGGTAATGCATCCCGTATCTTTTCTCAAAGCACGAATATCGACAGCCATCTCATGCTCCGATCCTTCGAACATGGGCAATTCAATGGTTTTTTCGCCGATTTTAAGCTCAGCTGGCTTCATTTTTTTCACGTCTGACATATAAAACTCCTTAGATCTTTATGTTTGGAATGCCTACAAAAATACGGTTCTACGCCCCTCTTGCAAGATAAAAGCAGAAACAGAGCCTTGGGGCCGAGCCGGAGCGGCCTTTATACCGCATATTTTTTTAATCATTAGTGTTGCACGCCCCTGCGCTTTTATGTTTTATCCACGGGTCTTTCAATAAAAGGAACAACAGGAATATGGCTAAAAAGAGCAAAATCGCAAAAAACGAACAGCGAATCAAATGCGCGACAAAATATCGCGACCTTCGCATCGAATTAAAGAAAACCATTAAAAACCCGGCGACCTCTCCCGAAGATCGAATGGCTGCCGTCCGTAAGTTGCGCAAGCTTCCGCTCGACGCTAACCCCAATCGCATTATGAACCGTTGTTCCGTAACCGGCCGGCCGCACGCCGTCTACCGGAAGTTCGGCCTCTCCCGCATCACTTTGCGCGAAATGGCCTCGGAAGGAAAAATCCCTGGTATGACAAAGGCCAGCTGGTAAATTTAAATCCATTTCGTTGAAAGATACAGCACCTCGCAAACGCGAGGTGCTTTTCTTTTGTTCATATCCCATTTTCCGGGAACTTTCTCCCACAACAGATCCCATCGCACCGCAAAACCAGCACTCTTCTCACCCTGCTTTGAATCGTGGACCACAAAGAGAACACTCCGTCGCAGTAAAACGGAGAGGAATTCTTTGCTCCCCGTTTTTTGGCATGAATCTTTTTTGCGCCAACCAACCGATAAAGGCACAAAAAAAACCGCCCCGGAAAAAGGACGGTTTATAAAGGTACGAGCCTTTGCTTGCTCTAGGCCTTCTTGACAGCGCCGGAACGCAGGGCTTTCGCGGAAACCCAAACGCGCTTGACCGTTCCGTTTTCGTCACGAACACGGACACGCTGTAGATTCGGCTTGAACGTACGCTTGGTTGCGCTGGTCACGTGGAGACCGATTCCGCCCTTTTTCTTCGCCAAACCCTTGCGGACAATACTGCGTCCGGTAATGGTTTTCTTTCCTGTAACTGCACATTCTCTAGCCATCGTAAATACCTCGTGATTTGTTCCTGAAATTCTTCTTGGCTCAATTAAGAGTTTGGGAATTTAAGGTTTCCCGGCGGCTTTGCAAGGCTAAAAGACAGGTTTTTAGACCAATTCCGAAAAGATTGAATTGCTGACGAACAAAGCCTCCTCCGTCAGCGCCAGCCGCGGGCCAACCCTCTGGAGCAAATGCTCTTCAATCAGCCCCTCGATGGCCTCCCCGCAAAGCTCGTCAACCCTTGTTCCGGTCTGGCACTCGAACTCCGCGAGATCGACCCCCTCCACCAGACGCAGCCACATCACCAACATCTCGCGGGCCTTATCTTCCTTCGAAAGAATTTCCACCTCATCGAATGGTTTTTCACCCCTCTGCAGGCTGTCGCAATAAACCTTGAGGTCAGGGATGTTTCCGAAACGCGCACCGTTCCAGTGCGAATGGGCTGACGGCCCGCATCCGAAATATTCACCCCCTTGCCAATAGAGAAGGTTGTGCAGACACTCCCGGCCCGGCCTGCAAAAGTTGGAGATTTCGTAGTGTCCGTATCCAGACTCTCCCAAGAATGCCCTGACCGCATAATAGTTATCCGCCTCTTCGTCATCTCCGGACGGGACAATCCGACCCTCGTCCCGGTCGCGTGTCAGCAGCGTACCCGGCTCGTAGATCAGGTTATAGTATGAAATATGTTCCGGCCCCAGACCCACCGCTGTCCGGGCGTCTTCAAGAACATCCGGCGGGCTCATTCCAGAAATGCTCTGGATCAAATCGATATTCACATTATCAAACCCGGCATCCCGCAGCATCTGAAAGCTTTTTATGGCCTGATCCGCCTTATGAATACGTCCGAGCAGGCATAGCGCCTTGTCATTAAACGACTGCACTCCAATCGAAATACGGTTCACCCCACCCTCTTTCATAACGGAAAGCTTTTCCCGAGTAATCGTTCCCGGGTTGGCCTCGCTTGAAAACTCGACAACACTGGAAAGGTTGATGGTCCGCTTGATTACGGCAAGCAACGCCGCAAGATCCTCCGGCTCCAATGCCGTCGGTGTTCCACCGCCAATAAAAATCGTCTGCGGCGCAAACCCCTTCGGCAACCGCTTTAGCTCAAGCTCAAGGCATTGGAGATAAAGGGCGATATCGCTCCACTCATCGGGGGTCAGCTTGTAGAAATCACAATAGCGGCATCGCGCAATGCAAATCGGAACGTGAATGTATAAACCTGTCATGTAAACCTTATCTCGTTTATCCTGTTATCCTGTCAAAAAAAACCTACGCTTATTCCCTATGCCAAAAACACGATTAGACCAACAGCTTGTCCAACGCGGACTGGCGGAAAGCCGCGAACAGGCGCAACGCCTGATCCGCGCCGGGATGGTGCGCGTAAATGAACAGCCGGCCAACAAGCCGGGGCACCAGTATCCAAACGACGCCGACCTCTTCGTAAAGGAAAAGGAAAAATATGTCAGCCGCGGCGGTCTCAAGATCGAAGGGGCCTGGAAAGAATTCGGCTTCGACCTCGAAGGGGCAATCTGCCTCGATATCGGCTCCTCGACCGGCGGCTTTACCGACTTCATGCTCCAGCACGGCGCGGCCAAGGTCTACGCCGTCGACTGCGGAACCAACCAACTCCACTACAAGTTGCGCGAAGATCCGCGCGTCGTCGTCATGGAAAACACCAACGCACGCTACCTAACCGGGGAGGATATCCCCGAAAAGGCCGACTTTTGCAGTATCGACACCTCATTCATATCGCTCACCAACATCCTTCCGCCACTGAAGAACCTTATGAAACCCGGCGGACATATTATTTCGCTCATCAAACCGCAATTCGAAGCCGGCAAGGATCAGGTTGGCAAAGGCGGCGTCGTGCGCGACCCGGCCATCCATGAAGAGGTGATCGAAAAGGTCAAACGCTTCGGCACCGAAGAACTTGGTTTCCAGTGGCTTGAACTCTGCAGCTCCCCCATCACCGGACCCGCCGGGAACATCGAATTCCTCGCCTATTGGCGCGTGTAGTTCGTTAGTGAAAACTACGAAAACGGGATTGCTTTGCCGCCCCTTTTAAGGCCCACTGCACCGCAACAAGCAAAAGCAATCCGTCCACCCCGAATTTAACCATGGAAAACAGCTGCCCCATCCCGGAAAAAGACACCCGAATTTCGCTGCGCAACACCACGATTGCAGGTGCGGCCGGGATTTTCTTTTTCATGATTGTGCAGAATGGTCCCGTTCCGCTATTGCTGGAAAAACTTGGGGCCGGCGGAATCATGATTGGCCTGACAGCCACCCTGTTCCAACTCGGCATGCTGGCCCAGATCCCGGCGGCCTTTTTTACTGAATGCCTGACCAGCCGTAAACTTTTCTGGGCGGTTTCCACCATTGCCGCAAGGGTATTGCTGGCGATTCCCGGACTATGCTTGCTGCTCTTCCCCGGCCATCAGGTATTGAACATCTGGCTCACTGTGTCGGCCATTGGCCTATCGAGCCTGCTCGCCCAGACCAGTGTCCCGGCGTGGTACAGCTGGATGGCCGATCTGGTGCCCGATTCGATGCGCACCACCTTCTGGTCCCGGCGCCAAGGCATCGTACTGGCCGCAGCCGCCGCAAGCGTCGCGCTTACCGGCTGGTTTCTCGACCTCTTCCCCGCAACCGCCTTGGCCGGCTTCGGGTGGCTTCTTCTCTTTGCCTCCATCATGGGCGTGCTGGACATTGTAATCCACTGGCATGTGGTGGAACCACCCCCCGTCCCACCCAACCGAACCCTGTCGGTGGGCAAGCGGATTCTCCAGCCCCTGAAAAGCCGGGACTTCCGCTACTTCACCTTTGCAATGTGCATTTGGTATTTTGCGGTCGGCACTTTCGCCCCCTTCCTCAATGTCTACCTGAAAACCACCTTTGGCGTCTCCTACTCGCACCTTTCCACCATCCAGTTGACGGTAATGTTCAGCAGCGTTGTATCCAGCTTTATCGGCGGACGCCTAATCAACCGCATGGGTCTGCGCCCCTACGGGCTGGCCATGGTGGTGGCCGCACCGGTGTTTGCCATTGCCTGGTTTTTCCTCGATGGCGGGGCAACGGGTATGCTTCCGGTTATTGGTCCTGTCCCCCAGCCGATCATGATGCTCTGCATCAACTCGCTGATCGGCAGCGGCGTCTATGCCGCCGTAGGCATGCTCCAACTGAACCTGCTCTCCACACTGGCTCCCAGGGAGGGACGCACCATGGCCATGGCTGTCCATTGGTCGCTCATCGGATTGATCTCCGCAATCGGCCCCATCGTTGGCGGCTGGATCAAAGACTACTACACGGCAAACCCCATCGAACTGTACCTGTACGGGGGAACGCAGTTTTCATACTTCCATATCCTGATTGTCATGCATGGCTTGCTGACTTGGTGCATCATGCTGCCCCTTCTATTCCGGATCCACAAAGAGGATGGAGACTGGCCGCTGGAACAGGCCGTGATCGATATCTTCATTTTTACCCCCATGCGTTCTGTCCGCAACGCCTGCAACATGAGCTCCATTGCCGCAGGCACCCTCAAGGGAACCGCAGGAGCCGCCGGAAAGATTGCCGCCAAAGCTGCCAAGGACACCGGCTCCATCGCCATCCGCGCCATGAAGGAAACCGTCGAGGCCGCCAAGCGCGCCGGCAAGGAGTCGGCCGAAAAATCCAAGCAAAAGCAGGAAAAGAAAACGCCCCGCTAAGCGGAGCGTTTCAGAAATACATAGCGCCGGATCTACAACAGCTATGGAAGCTTCAGGCCATCGAATTCCGCGAGGAATCCGCGAACCTTTTCCTTAATCACCGCAACACCGCCTTCGACATCGCTCTCGATGTTGATCGGGATCTGCGGATCGTGGAGCGACTTGCGCACCAGCACCCAGCCATTTTCGCAGGTCACATGGATCCCCTCGTAATTATTGGGAGTGAGCGACCAGCCATCTTCGGTCTCGGCAAAGGCCTTGAACTTTTCAAGCACCCCGTCGGCATAGGCCGAAAAATCCTCCACCAGAATCTGCGGACGAAACTCCAGCGCCTCGGCCGGTTCCGGCAACTCGGCGATAAGCTCATCGACCGTTCCCTGTCCCGAGGCTTTTAGACGGGCAATCTTGATCAGGATCTTTGCAACCTGATAGGCGCCATCATCGAGCCAATAGTTTTCCTTGAGCGCACCGTGACCCGAGGTTTCCAGCGCCAGAAAGGAGCCGGTTCCGGCTTCGTTTAAACGAATCGCTTCGTTGATGACGTTCTTATAACCGCGCTGAAAGCGATGGTGTACGCCGCCAAGCTTTTCCTCAATCCACCACTTCAGACCGGTCGAAGTAACCGAGTCGGTAACGATGGTGGAGCCGGGATGCTCTTCAAGCACGATAGTCGACATCAGCGCAATAAAGCGGTTGCGGTTGACCGGCTTTCCATTCTTATCGACGGCACCCGCACGGTCGACATCGGTATCGAAGATAATGCCGAAGTCGGCTCCGTTGTCCTTCACCGCCGCGATAATGGAATCCATTGCATCCTTGTCTTCCGGATTTGGAATGTGGTTCGGGAACGATCCATCCGGCTCAAGAAACTGGCTGCCGGCCGTATCCGCACCGAGCGGTGCAAGCACCTTGTCAACAAAGTAGCCGCCAGCGCCGTTGCCGGCATCGACGACAATCTTCAATCCATCAAGCGGCTGTTCAGAACCCGCACCCTTGCGGATGATCTGAACGAGGTGGGCAGCGTAGTCATCCATCAGCGAAACAGTCGAAGTATTCGCCAGATCGGCACTTTCAATATCGCCGGCGTCGGTTGCAATCGTAAGGATTTCCTTGATCTCCTGCTTTCCAAGCCCGCCCTCGCGGACAAAAAACTTCATCCCGTTGCGATTGAATGGCAGGTGGCTCGCCGTCAGCATGATCGAGCCGTCATAGCCATGGTTTTCAAAAACGGTCGACATAAACATCGCCGGTGTCGAAGCCAGTCCACAGTCGAAGACGGAGCATCCGCTTTTTTCCAGCCCCTGGAAAACCGCGGTCTTAATGGTATCGGACGAAAGGCGCGAATCGTGGCCAACGGCGATCTTCAACCCGCCCTTGCCCATGCGCTTTTCCAGCCATTGTGAAAAGGCATAACCGATGGTGCGTGAAATATCTGCCGTCAAGGTAACCGGTTCCCCCGCGACCCCCTCCAACGCCACGCCACGCACATCGCTTCCATTCTGCAACTTGAAATATTTATCCACTGCTCACTCCTCTGAATTTTTAACCACTAATTGACACTAATCTTCACTAATTCAAAAACT
>JBDLJW010000040.1:0-12600 GCA_039714135.1 Verrucomicrobiota bacterium | reverse complement strand
GTCGACATCTCCGCCATTGACAGCATGGAGGGGATCAGAAACAGCCCGGAAAGCAGGTAGGCCACGATCACCGCCGGCCCCGCCTTCGCAGCTGCAATACCCGGAAGCACAAAAAGCCCGGAGCTGATCATCGCCCCCGCGCAGATCGCAAATACATCAAGAAGTCCAAGTTGCTTTTTCAGTGTTTTCACGGTTCACCTGCCATTGCTTGTTCTCTCATACTGAAGCAACGCTATATTCTTGAACCGTCTTTTTCCACAAAAAAACCGGAGTCATACGACTCCGGCTGCAAATCCGGGACCAGCGATCCCAGCTTCAACGACCACTATTCCGCATCAAGCTGCGCGGCGATTTCGTCGGAAATGTCGAAGTTGGTGTAGACATCCTGGACATCGTCAAGCTCTTCAAGCGCATCGACAAACCGCATGATCGAGTGCGCCTTGTCCACATCCGCCACCTCGGTGACCACATCTGGAATCATGGTGATTTCGGATTCGGCCATATCAATGCCCGCCTGGGTGATCGCATCGGACACCGCATCGAAATCAACGGGTTCCGTGATGACCTCAAACTGCTCTCCTTCGGTTTTCAGATCTTCAGCGCCGGCTTCGAGCACGAGATCCATCAACGCTTCCTCTTCGGTCTTGTCCTTATCGATAAAGATCTGTCCCTTGCGCTGGAACATGCGGCTGACGGCGCCCTGCTCCGCCATGTTGGCCCCGGCCTTCTTGAACGCCTGGCGCACTTCGGAAGCGGAACGGTTCTTGTTGTCGGTCAGGACCTTCACCACCACGGCGATGCCGCCTGCGGCATAGCCTTCGTAGGAGCCCTCTTCAAGCTTGCCGCCTTCGAGCTCGCCGGTACCCTTTTTGATGGCGCGCTCAATGTTGTCCTTCGGCATGCTGACACCCTTGGCCTTTTGCACCAATGCACGCAACGAAATATTATCGTCCACGTTTCCGCCGCCCTGCGATGCCGCCACCATGATTTCCTTGGCGATCTTACTGAAGACCTTGCCGCGCGCCGCGTCGGCCTTGCCTTTTTTATGCTTAATGTTTGCCCACTTACTATGTCCAGCCATCTCTAAACCTCCACTAACTTAACTATAAAAATTTAAACACCCGCTCGCCATGCTCGCTTAAGACACCAAGACCACAAAGAAAACAACTTCGTGTTTTTTATCCTAATTTTATTTTCGCGAAGCCGCGCTTCCCTGAACGGATGATCATTCCATCCTCCGGCATGATCTGCGCGCGTTCGTCACTGGCTTTTTCGTCGTTGATCTTCACCGCACCCTGTTTAACGAGGCGGCGGGCTTCGCCGTTGCTCTTGCAAAGCCCCGCCTGCACCATCAGATTGAGCAGGCCAATCTCTTCGGCGGGTACGACCACTTCCGGAATTTCATCCGGTAGTTCTTTCTGCGCAAAGATGCGTGTAAATTCTTCCGAAGCGTTCTTCGCCTCGGCCTCTCCGATGAAGCGGGCAACCACCGCCTGCCCGAGCATATCCTTGGCAGCGCGCGGATGCAGTTCGCCGCCGGCAACCTTGGCATGCATCTCCTGCACCTTTTCCGTCGGCCAGCAGAGAATGTATTCAAAATATTTCCACATCAGGTCGTCCGGCACGCTCATGAGCTTGCCATACATATCGCGCGCGGGCTCGTCGACGCCAACATAGTTGTTGAGGCTCTTGCTCATTTTCTGTACGCCATCAAGACCTTCGATCAGCGGGAGGGTCATGACGCACTGCGGCTCCTGCCCCATGACCTTCTGCAGCTCGCGGCCAAGCAGCAGATTGAAGAGCTGGTCGGTGCCGCCGAGCTCAAGGTCGGCTTCGACCATAACGGAGTCGTAGGCCTGCACGAGCGGATAGAGAAACTCGACGATTGAAATCGGCTGATTGGCGGCGTAGCGCTTGGAAAAGTCGTCGCGTGCGAGCATCTGCGCCACGGTGACATGGGCGGAGAGGCGGATGACGTCGTCAAACTTCATCTTGCCGCACCATTCGGAGTTGAAGCGGACTTCGGTTTTCGCCGGGTCGAGAATCTTAAAGACCTGTTCCTGATAGGACTTGGCGTTGACGGCTACCTGCTCGTTGGTGAGTGGCTTGCGGGTCTGGGAGCGGCCGGAAGGATCGCCGATCATGCCGGTAAAGTCACCAATGATGAAAACAACGGTATGGCCGGCATCCTGAAACTCGCGCAACTTGTTCAGGCCGACAACATGGCCAAGGTGGATGTCCGGGGCCGATGGATCGGCACCATATTTGATGCGCAGTCCGCGACCTTCGGCCTTCGCCTGTTCGAGCTTTTTCTTCAGGTCGTCGCGGGCAATAAAATCGACCGTACGGGCTGACAGGAAATCGAGTTGTTCTTCAATGTTCATATGTTTATCCAAGCAATGGCCTTGTGGGCCGGACAAGAAAACGCGCATTTAGCCATAAAACCGTCACAAAGTCACAAAAAAACCTGCCCGGAAATCGGGCAGGTTTTTGTAGCTGAAGAAAAGAGGGATTACTCGCTCTTTTCGTCATCCTTGGCAGAGTCGCCCGGATGCCATTCTTCGAGGGCATCGCCGAAGGCACTGTCAAATGCGCCGGCGAGGTTCACCAGCTCTGCACCCTGCTGGAGGCCTTCAAGCATGCCTTCCTCGACTTCGAACTCGTCATCATCGACCTTGGCGGCCTTGATGCTCAGTCCGATGCGGTGCTCAACCGGATCAACCTTCACGATCCGTGCTTCAACGGTGTCGCCGACATTGAGGACATCCTTGATGCGCTCAATGTGCTCGTCGCTGATCTGGCTGATGTGCACGAGGCCATCAATGCCTTCCTCGATTTCAACGAATGCGCCGAAGGAGGAGATCTTGGTGACAACACCGCTGACCTTGGTACCAACCGGGTAGCGGTCAACGATACCTGCCCACGGATCGCCCTGAGCCTGCTTGAGGCCGAGGCTGATGCGCTGGCTGGAGGAATCGATCTCGAGAACAACCGTTTCGACCTCTTCTCCCTTCTGGAGGAGTTCGGACGGATGGTTGACCTTGCGGGTCCAGGACATGTCGGAAACGTGGATCATTCCGTCAACACCCTCTTCGAGCTCAACGAATGCGCCGTAGGAGGTGAAGTTGCGAACCTTACCCTGTACAAGCGAGCCGATCGGATATTTGCCGGCAACGACTTCCCATGGATTTTCCTCTACCTGGCGCATGCCGAGGGAGATCTTCTTGTCTTCGGAGCTAACGCCGAGAACAACCGCGTCGACCTCATCGCCAAGGGCGAGAACGTCGGACGCGCGCTGGATGCGCTTGGTCCAGGACATTTCGGAAACGTGGACAAGGCCTTCGATGCCCTGCTCAAGCTCGATGAAGGCGCCGTACGGGGCGAGGTTGACTACCTTGCCGTGCACACGTGAACCGATCGGGAAGCGGGACTCGATATCTTCCCACGGATTATCCTGAGTCTGCTTGAGGCCGAGGCTGATGCGCTCCTTCTCCAGATCGACGTCGAGGATCATCACTTCCAGCTTGTCGCCCACCTTGAGGATTTCCGAAGGATGGTTGATGCGGCCCCATGTCATGTCGGTGACGTGCAGCAGGCCATCGATACCGTCGAGATCGACGAATGCACCGAAGTCGGTGATGTTCTTGACCTGTCCGGGGCGAACCTGTCCAACCTGGATTTCGGCCAGGATCTTGCGGCGGGATTCGCGGCGGGACTCTTCGATGAGTTCGCGGCGGGAAACAACAATATTCTTGCGCTCAAGGTTAATCTTGAGAATGCGGAATTCGTAGGTTTTGCCCATGTGTTCGTCGGGATTGCGTACGGGAACAACGTCAAGCTGCGAGCCCGGCAGGAAAGCGTCCACGCCGACATCGACAATGAATCCGCCTTTAACGATGTTCTTGATGGTTCCTTCAACAAGGCTACCTTCGGAGCATTCGTTGACCACATAATCCCAGGCACGCTGCTGTACGGCGCGGCGCTTGCTGAGCACGATCATGCCCTCTTTGTCTTCGAGCTGCTCGAGGAATACTTCGACCTCCTGGCCTACTGGTTCCTCTTCCAAATCGGTGAATTCCTGAACGGGAACGATTCCCTCGGACTTGTATCCAATGTCGATCAGCACATCGCCGTCGTGGACACTAATGATTTTACCATTAACAATCGACCCTTCGATGAAGTTCTTGAGGGTCTCGTCGTACATTGCTTCCATGGTTGCGGCATCCACACCCATGTTTGTGTTAGTTGTTGATTCCATAATAAAGCGGGAACACGCGCTCCCAAACCTTTGTTGATTTAAGCAAACGGAGAAAGCGCCAGCCACCCGGCCGGGACACACCTCCCCCTGAATGAGCGCGCCATAATAGACGTAACGCACTGTGATACAAGCTGTAAATGCAATAAAAGACAGAGGGGAATCCACTCCAAAGAGCCTCCAAAAACTCTCATTGCCTACCCTCTCCAAACCAATTATAGTTTCTCTTTCAGACGGATTTAAAAATAGAGGCACCCCCTGTGAGAAAAAAACGGATTTTAAAGATCACCTCTGCCACCTTGGTCGCAATACTTTCCCTACTGATTCTCGTGGCACTGTTTTGGCTTGGCCCAACTGTAAAGACTATCGCGCAATGGATCGGTCCTAAGGCACTGGGCACCCCGCTTAAGATTGAAAAGCTTTCAATCAATCCCCGAAACGGGACGATTCACCTCTCCGGCTTTACAATCGCCAACCAGGAGAACTTCGGCCAATCCAACGCTGTTTCACTTGCCAGTCTGGACATCGCCATCGACATAGGATCCATTTTCAGCGAAACAGTGATGGTTCACCAGGTGCAGATCAACGGCCCGCACTTTACGTTCGAACAAAGCTCCGCCTCCGACAACATTGCCGAATATATCAAGAGCATAGAGGATTTCATCGGCTACGACCCGAACGCACCGCCGGAACCCAAGGAGAAAAAGAAAAAGCCGAAAAAGGAAAAGGCTCCGAAAACCGTGATCGTCCAGGCACTGGAAATCAATGATGTCCAGTTCCACCTGACACACACCGACGACCCGCATCTGGACTTCGCTGTCGGACTGGAAAAGCTATCCGTCAGCATGACGAACGGCGTTGTCCAACTGAAAAACATCCGCGTAAAAAACCCCGGGCGCCTAGCCTCGCAGGATCTTTTTGCACTGGACGATGTGCTCGTCCAGATCGACCCCGCCACCATCTACCGTGGACCGCTCTCCATTCTCGATATTCAAGTGCACAACCCCCACTGCTTCGTCGAGTGGGCCTACGATGCCAGCACCGTTTCCGAATTCCTCAGCATTGCCCAAGCCACCCAGGCCCGCGTAAGAAACTGGCCGCTTCCGAAAAAAACGAAGGAAGCGGAGCAGGAGGACGAAGAAGACCCGGACGGCGAGATCAAACCACCGCCACCGGAAATACACCATCTTGGCATTACCAACTTCCAGTTCCATCTGGTGAACAGCGTCGATGCCGCCCTCAGCATCCTGATGCAACTGGAGAACATGGAGGTCGACCTGCCGGAAGGCACGGTTGAGCTGGACCGCCTATCCATCTCCAACCCCCGCCGGCTTGCCACCCCTGATCTATTCAGCCTGGCCGGGATCGATGTCCGCCTCGACCCCTCCACCCTCCAAGTCCCGCCGCTCTCCATCCTCGATGTGCAGATTCGGAAGCCCCACGCCTTCCTAGAGGTCAACCCGAAAACCGACACCGTCGCCGAATTCATAAAGATTGCCGAAACCATCATCGGCAACCTGCCGACGAATACGGCCTCCACAACCGTTACGACGCCGAAAACAGCGCCGAAACCGGACACCCCCGCACCGCCCCCGGTTGAGCTCCACAACCTTCTGGTGGACGATATCCAGATCAAGCTGCTCGACTCCACACCAACCAATGCACCGGCGGAACCAGCCATGCTGGCGGGTATTGGAGCAATCTCGGTCAAGCTGGTTGACGGCAAGGTGCAGGTCAAGAGCATCACAATCCCCAACCCCGAAGGCTTCCACGCCACCAACCTGTTCCACTTAGCCAACATCGATATCGCCCTCGCCCCGGAGACGCTCTTCTCCGAACAGGTGGTTATCAATCAGGTGCTTGTCGACTCTCCCAAAATAAACCTCGAACAGACCGAAAGCAACGGCAACGTCGCAACGTTGCAGGAATCGCTAATGGCCTTCGCACCGCCCACGATGGAATCCCCGGAACAGGAAAAAGTTGCACAGACCGAAACAACCAACGCCCCGACCCCGCTGGCGGAACAACCTGTTATTCTCGAAACCCTGCTCGTAACCAACCTTGCCATCAACGCAATCCTGCTGCCACCCGCCGCCACGACAACCAACAAGGCGATCACCGGACCGCTCGGCATGGTTGAGCTCAAAAAACTAAACCCCATGACCTATGCGGGAAAAAACAACACCAACGAAACAGCAACCGTCGAGACCGAAGAAACCACCCTGCTATCCTTCGATCTCCTTGACATTCAGCCACTCAAGGGAATCATCGGGATTTCAAACCTGCAGATCGGCAACCCGCAGGGATTCGCCAACAAGCACCTTGCCAAGCTTAAGCAATTCAGGCTCTGCCTCGACCCCGACACCCTGACGGCCGACACCCTGATCATCAAGGAGATCGGCATCAAGAAGCCCCGCGTCGCCTACGAACGCAAAATCATGACCGACAACATCAAAACGTTCCAGCAAACTATCGATGGCGCCGTTGCCCGACGCGGAAAAACAATGGACAAGGCCATGGAGAAAAACGATGTCGAGGCCACCGAAAAGCAAAAGGTCATCATTGAACACCTGCTCGTCGAAGGCGGAATCGTAAAGGCCAAGCTATCCGCACTGCCCACCGCCCCCATCCCGCTTCCAACCATCGAGATGAGCAACATCGGCAAAGAGGAAGGCGGCGCCAGCATGGAAGAAGCCTCCAAGACGATATTCGAAGCCTTCTACGACTCCATCATCGGCGCGGTCTCCAGCGTGACCGGTTTCGCGGGCGACGCCCTCAAGGGAATGGGTTCCCTCGTCCTGCCCGGATCCGATAAACCGAAAGATGCCGACGTTCAGCCCCAAAGCACCCCCGAAGAAGAAGAAGAGCCAAAGCCAGCGGAAAAGAAAAAACGCCGAAGCAAAAGACGGCGTATATTCCAAAGATAACTATTTGATCAACCCGAGAAGCTCCTTGAAGCGCGGATCGGAAGCATCACGAAGCAGTGCAAACAGGACACTTTCCGCCGGAAGGATCTTTGCCCCCGCATCACGCATCGCCTGCAGGGCCACCTCCTTGTTTTCCGGTGCTCGCGACGAAACCGCATCGGCCACCACGAACACCTCGATCCCGTCTTCAAGCAAATCAACCGCCGTCTGGTAGACACAGACATGCGTTTCGATTCCGATAAGGATCGCCTGCCGCTTCCCCGTTGCGCGGAAAGCCTCCGTAAACTTTGGCTCACCGCAGCAGCTGAAAGCCGACTTTGCAATCATTGGAACATCGGCAAGCAGCGACTTGAATGGCTCATTGGTCGGCCCCAGCTTTTCGGGGATCTGTTCCGTCCCGACAACCGGAATCTCCAGCAACTGCGCGCAACGAATCACCTTCTCCAGATTGCTGTCGAGCACATCCTTTTCGTGCATAATTTCATGCAGCTTGCCCTGCACATCAATGAATACCAAAATCGCTTCTTCTCGTTTCAACATCGCTTGCTCCCTTCCTTGTTTCCAGAAATTCCAGAATACTACCCGAAACCAGATCGGTATGCTTCCCCCATTTCAATGTATGCCCAGCACCATCCAACGATACCAGCTCCGCCTCCACTCCGGCGTTTGTCAGCCGTTCAACCAACACCTTGGAATGCAGCTCAAGTTCGACGACCTTATCGGCCGTGCCATGGAACACCAATGTCGGAGGAACGTTGCTCTCTATGTGATTGACTGGCGACCCACTCGCATACAGCTCCGGATTATCAGCAAACGATTCCGGCATGAAGGGCTCTCCCCAATACGCCGTGGGAAAGCTTTTCATCTTCAGGGTTAAATCGCAAACAGGGAAAAAGGCGACGACTCCGCAAATCGGCCCGGAAGCCTCCCTGGTATAAGCAGTCATGAGCGCCAAATGCCCCCCGGCGGACTCGCCAGCCAACACAAACCGCTCAGGATCAAGTCCGTAGTCCCCGGCCTTTTTTTGCAAATACTGGACCGCCTGCCTGCAATCATCCAAGTTGCGCGGCCAACAAAGATTTGTATGGGAGGAGAGCTCATAGTTGACGGAAACCACGGCATACCCGGAGGCGAGAATCTCTTCCATAGGCAGGTTCCGAACCACCCCCTTGTTGCCCTGCCTCCAGCCTCCGCCGTGAATAAAAACAAGGCATGGAAGAGCCGAGTCCGGGTTGCTATCCGATGGCAGGTAGAGATCGAGGCATTGCCGTTCGTGCCGTTCGCCATATCGAACATCACGCACAACCTTTTGTTCAGCATCTGCGTGAAAGATCGAACCGATCAGAGGCACAATCAGCAACAGGTTCTTCCTCATTCCACATCCTTTGGTTTTCCGATTCCATACTGGTTCAGCTTGCGGTGAAGGGTGCGGCGGCTAATGCCGAGTTTTTCGGCGGCCTTGGTGCGGTTGCCTCCGGTTTTTTCCAGGGCTTGGATCACCATCCGCTTTTCCATTTCATCGACGGTCAGCTCGGTATCGACCCGCACTTCGCCGCCGCTGGCTTGCTCGCGCACCTGCGCGGGAATATCCTTCACGTCGAGCATCTTGCCGCGCGCAAGCACCACCATGCGCTCAACGAGATTGCGCAGCTCGCGAATGTTGCCCGGCCAGCCGTAGGCGGAGAGCATGTTGTAGGCCGCCGGCGTAAAGCCTTCGATCTGCTTGTCGTTTTCCTCGTTGAACACTGCAAGGTAGTGGTTGAGCAATAGCAGGATATCGTCCTGCCGCTCACGCAGCGGCGGCAGGTTGATAACGACCACATAGAGACGGTAAAACAGGTCTTCGCGGAAATCGCCTTCATCCACCATCGTCTTCAAATCGCGGTTGGTTGCGGCAATCAGACGTGTATCCACATCTACTGGCGCATCGCCGCCGACGCGCTCGACCTGCCGCTCCTCCAGCGCCCGGAGAATCTTTACCTGCACCGAGGCGCCGATTTCACTAATCTCGTCGAGAAACAGCGCCCCGCCATCGGCCTTTTCGAAACGGCCAATACGCCGTTCCATCGCGCCGGTAAACGCGCCCTTTTCGTGACCAAACAACTCGCTCTCCAAAAGGTTATGTGCCAGTGCCGCGCAATGCACCGCCACGAACGGTCCGTTCGAGCGCGCACCCAGCTGATGAATCGCCTTGGCAACCAGTTCCTTTCCGGTGCCGCTTTCACCCTGAATCAACACCGTTGCGCGGGAGTTCGCCACCTGCCGGATCGTATCGAACACCTCCTGCATGGCGGCGGAGCGGCCAATAATATTTTCGAGCCCATACTTGCTGTCGAGCTGCACCTTGAGTTGCTTGTTTTCCAGCTCGATCCTTTTCGACTTCAGCACGCGATCGAGCACCAGCTCCAGCTTATCGAGGTTGATCGGCTTGGTCATAAAGTCGGTTGCGCCCTGTTTCATTGCCTCGACCGCCATATCGACATCGCCGTAGGCCGTGAGAATGATGCAGGTTAGTTCCGGATTGTTGGCCAGTGCGCGCTGCATCAGCGTAATGCCGTCCATGCCCGGCATGCGGACATCGCTCAGCAGCACATCGATCTGCTGGCTGGCGAGCACCTCCAGCGCCGACGTTCCGTTTTCCGCGGCAAAAACACGATAGTCGCGCCGCAACGCCCGCACCAACCCGTCGCGCGCGCTCTTCTCGTCGTCGACAATCAAAACTACAGGCTTTGCCATATCCATCTCCTACTTTTCTTTGCCACAAAAAACACAAAAATTTACAAAGAGACTCCCTCTTTTGTTTTCGTGGTTTCTTGTGGCTAGCATTTTTCCTGCTCCGGTGCTTCGAGCAGGTTCAAACGAGCATCTTCGCGCGGGAAGCGGAGTGTAAGCTTCGTTCCCCGCCCCGGCTCGGAGTTGATTTCTATCTCGCCGCCGTGGTCGCGCATAATGCGCTGGACGATCATCATGCCGAGGCCGGAACCTTCGGGCTTGGTGGTATGGTATGGCTCGTAGATTGCACCAAGCTTTTCGGGATCGATGCCGGGGCCGTTGTCCTCGAACACGACGCTGACGAACCGGTCGCCCTGTTGCATGTTGATTCGTAAAATGCCGCCATCCTCCATCGCCTGGAGCGAATTCTTGATGACGTTGAAGAAGACCTGCTTCACCTGTGTCTCATCAACCGCCACGGCCGGAATATCTTCGGGGAAGTCGATTTCGACGAGCATGCGGCGGTCAGCGATTTCATGCTTCATGACCTCCAGCGTCTCCTTCACCAGTTCACACAACTTATGAAGCTTGCGCTCTGGAAGCGACGGACGCAATGCCTTGAGAAACTGCCGGATAATCGTATCGAGCCGCGCCACCTCCTTGCGCGAGACATCGACCAGCTCCTTGAGTTCGTTCTTCGCGCCCTCGTCACCGAGATAGCCGATTTCGCGATCAAGCAGCTGCAAATGGATGTTGATGGAGTTGAGCGGATTTCCGATTTCGTGGGCAACGCCGGCAGCGAGCAGGCTGAGGGCGTGCAACCGCTCGGACTCGATGGATTCCGCCGTGGTTTCGCGCTCGCGCGTCACGTCGCGAAAAATTACCACCGCCCCCTCTTCCTTTTCATCAACAGCGGCAAGCGGAACAACATAAAACTCCATGAAACGATGCTGAGGATAGGTAATTTCAATTTCGCGCCGAACGAGCTGGCTCCATTCGTATTCATCGAGATCCAGAACCAGATCCCAATGAATTTCCTTGAGGTAGCGCTGGATTGGAGTGCCCTGCGCAGTTTCGAGCTTAAACCCAAGAAACTGTTCCGCTGCACGGTTGGCATAACTAATCTGCGCCTCGGGATCGAGCACGATGATCCCTTCCTCCAGCGCCTGGAAAATAGTCTCCATTAGACCCTTTTCCTTCGCCAGGCGCAGGAAATAGGTCTGCAGACTCCCCGAATCCAAATGATCCAGCCGATCCACCAGTTTATCGAAAAAACCCTTTTTCATGCGCGAAACTGTGCCATTACGGCACATATATTGCAATCAATTAAGTCGCCCGGAATAGTCGAGCCAAAAAGTCCCTTTTAACACCTATCGAACATTGTCGTATTGCGTTCAAGCCCTCCGCACCCACTCTACCGCCGATTCGCGACTGCTTCCGTTTTCTTCCAGTTTGACATTGGAGGGGTTTGGGCAAATTGGTAGTTTCCAGCTTCGTTTAATTTCAATCTATATTAGGGGCACAATCAAAATGAGAGCATACAACTTCTCCGCAGGCCCGGCCACGTTGCCGGAAGAGGTACTCAAGGAAGCAGCAGCCGAACTGGTAGACTATCAGGGCTCGGGCATGTCGATCATGGAAATGAGCCACCGCGGCAAGGAATATTCTGCCGTGCACGAGGAAACCATTGCCAACATCAAAGAGCTGCTCAACATTCCCGAAGGCTACAGCGTACTCTTTATGACCGGCGGCGCCTCCTCCCAGTTCGCCCTCATCCCGATGAACCTGCTTGGCGAAGGACAGACGGCGGACTACACCAACTCCGGTGCATGGGCCGCCAAGGCCATCAAAGAGGCCAAGGCGCTCGGCAACGTCAATATTGCCGCCGACTGCGGCAAGGAGATCCCCACCCGCGTACCGACCGCCGAAGAGCTGCAACTGACCAACGACGCGGCCTATCTGCACATCACCTCCAACGAAACCATCTCCGGCGCGCAGTGGAAGACGTTCCCTGAACACGAAACGCTCATCGCCGATATGTCGTCCGACATCCTCTCCCGCCCGCTCGACGTCTCCAAGTTTGGAATGATCTATGCCGGTGCACAGAAGAACCTCGGCCCCGCAGGCATCACGCTGGCTATCATTAAGGACGAGCTGGCCGACCGGTGCCCCGACACCGTGCCGACCATCATGCGCTACAAGACGCACATCGAAAACAACTCGCTCTACAACACCGTGCCGACCTTCCCGGTCTACATGCTCTGCCTCGTTACCCGCTGGCTAAAAGCCAAGGGCGGACTCGAAGGCATGCAGAAGCTCAACGCAGAAAAGGCTGCCAAGCTCTACGCGGCCATCGATGGCACCGACTTCTACACTGGCACCGCCGTGAAGGAATTCCGGTCCGACATGAACGTCACCTGGCGCCTCGCCAACGAGGAGCTTGAGCCGGTATTCATCGAAGAAGCCGCCAAGCAGAACCTCAAAGGGCTCAAGGGGCACCGCTCCGTCGGCGGCATCCGCGCCTCCATCTACAATGCTTTCCCGGCCGAAGGCATCGACGCGCTCATTTCGTTCATGAAAGAGTTTGAAGCAAAGCACGGATAGCCGTATAAATCCGCCCTTTCACGCGCCCATAGTTCAATGGATAGAATAGTGGCCTCCGAAGCCATAGATACAGGTTCGACTCCTGTTGGGCGCACCATTTTT
>JBDLJW010000039.1:0-13156 GCA_039714135.1 Verrucomicrobiota bacterium | reverse complement strand
AAAATTATTCTGCCACTAAATTATTCTGCCTTTACTTGCACCACTCGCACGGCTTGCATACTCTGCCCCGCATGCAAACGATACTGATCACCAACGCCAATCTCGCAAATGAAGGAACCGCCCGCCCCGCCGATGTCTTCATCAAAAACGGGCGAATCGAAAAAATTGATTCCAGCCTGACCAACCAGCCGGCCGACACAGTCATCGACGCCAAGGGCAAGGCATTGCTGCCCGGCATGATTGATTGCCACGCCCACTGCCGCGAACCCGGACTGGAACAGAAGGCCGACCTGCATTCCGAAACCCGCGCAGCCGTCGCCGGCGGCGTCACCTCCATCATGGAAATGCCCAACACCAAGCCCGCCGCCGTCACCAATGCCATCCTCGAAGAAAAATTCGCCCTCGCCGCCGAAAAGTGCGTAACCAACTATTCATTCCACCTCGGTGCATCCAACAGCAACATTGACGAACTGCTGGCGATGGATCCGAAAAAGGTTTGCGGCGTAAAACTCTTCATGGGTGCCTCCACCGGCAACCTACTGGTCGACCGCACCCAGGCTCTGGAAGAAATCTTCGGCAAGGTGGACGTCCCTATTTCTGTGCACTGCGAAGATACCGGCATGATCCAGGCCAACGAAAAACGGATTAGGGGCCGTTTTGGCGAGGATATTCCATTCCGCTTCCACCCGCTTATTCGCTCTGAAGAGGCATGCTATCAATCCACCGCCTTGGCCGTTGAGCTTGCCACAAAGTTCGATGCCCAAATGCATGTGCTACACCTTACCACCGCCAAAGAGCTGGAACTTTTTGAAATCCGCTCGCTGCCCGGGAAAAAAATTACCGCCGAAGCCTGCCCGCACCATCTCTGGTTTTCCGACGAAGACTACGAAACCAAAGGCGCGCTCATCAAATGCAACCCAGCCATCAAAACCGCCGCCGACCGCGCGGCGCTTAAGCAGGCGCTCATCGACGGAATCATCGACACCGTCGGCACCGACCACGCACCGCACCTCTGGGAGGAGAAGCAAAACCCCTACGGCTCCGCCCCCTCCGGCCTTCCCGTCATCCAAAGCGCACTGGTCTCGCTGCTGGAGTTCCTGCCAATCGAAACCGTCGCCGAAAAGACCGCGCACAACCCCGCCCGTATTTTCAAATGCCTGGATCGCGGCTTCATCCGCGAGGGCTACTGGGCCGACCTAACCCTGATCGACACCGAAAGCCCGCACACGGTCGAAAAGGAAAACATCGAATACAAATGCGGCTGGTCGCCCTTTGAAGGCACCACCTTCAAATCCTCCATCGCCGCAACAATCGTCTCCGGCCAGCTCGCCTACACCGACGGGCAGGTTAACGACGCCGTCCGCGGCCAGCGACTGCTGTTTGAAAGAGGTTCGTAGTTCCGCCTTCAGGCGGCTCTGTGGACTGGCCGCCTGAAGGCGGAACTACATGCTTTTTATGAATTCCCCCTACCTCCAATACAAGGACTACATGCGAGAGCGCTACGGCGAACCGCTCTTCCGCGTTCCGATCGACTTTGGACTAGGCTGCCCGAACCGTGAAGCGGACGGATCCGGCGGCTGTGCATTTTGCAACGAGCGCGGCGCCAAAGCTGTTCAGACGAGAGGAAAAGAGACCGTCGAAGAGCAAATGGCCGAAGCGATCCGCTTTGCGCGCGACCGCTACCGGGCAAAGAAATACATGGCCTACATCCAAGCCTTCTCCGCCACCTTCGGGGAAGAACAGAAACCCATGTATCATGCCCTGCTGAATGCGTTTGATTTCACCGCCGTCAGCTTCGGCACCCGCCCCGACTGCCTGACCCCGCAAGCCTACGAATTTCTCATTGAACTCAACAAACAAATCGAAGTTTGGGTGGAGCTGGGCGTACAGACCGTGCATGACCGCACATTGCAACGGATCAACCGCGGCCATAACTGGGCGGCAAGCGAATCCGCAATCAAGCAACTGCACGAAGCAGGCATCAAGGTAGCCGTACATGTCATCCTCGGCCTCCCCGGCGAAACCGCCAAGGATTTCCAGCAAACCGCCGACACCCTCGCCGCCCTGCCCATCGACGCCATCAAGGTCCACAATCTGCATATCGAAAAAGGCACAACACTTGCCGAGGAATATACCACCCACCCCATCCCCACCCTGATGGAGCATGACTTTGCCGAGCACCTGATGGACTTTATCCGCCGCATGCCGCCGCGCATTCCGATCATGCGCCTTACGACCGACACGCTTGAAGAGGAGCTCATCGCCCCGAAGTGGCACATGGCCAAGGGGCAGTTCAAGGACTACATCATTCAGCAGATGGTTTGCCGTGAGTGGAGCCAAGGGGACTTGCAGGCTAGAAGCCTGCGGTACGTATCGCCGGCATCCTGCCGGCCTTGCACAGCGTTAAAGACAGTCGCCACCGCCGACTCTTCCATCACCTTCTGGAACGAGGAATATAAGGAGCACTACCACACGCCTGCCGGCGCGCGACTGGAAGCGGAGGAAAAATACATTGTTCCTAGCCGACTCAAAGAGCGACTGGAAAAAGGCGATATCCACCTTTTGGATGTCTGCTTTGGGTTAGGATACAACAGTTTGGCGGCGATGGAAATCGCTGGTAAAGGCACTAGGCAAGAGGCACTAGGCATTAGTGAATTGTCAATCACTGCACTTGAGATGGATCGGCGCGTCGTTGGTACCGCATCCAAAAACATTCAAACACTCCCAACAGATACCTTTGACTGGAAAGATTGCCTGTCCCAACTCCACTCATGCCTAGTGCCTCATGCCTCATGCCTTCCCACCACCTCATGCCTCGTGCCTCATGCCTCATGCCTCATGCATTGGGGAGATGCGCGCTACACGGTCACAAAACTTGAACCCGATTCATTTGACTTGGTTTTTCTGGATGCCTTCTCCACCCAGCGCAACAGTGAGCTTTGGACGGTCGACTTTTTCAAAAAACTGAAAACCGCGATGAAGCCCAACGCGGTGTTGCTGACCTACTGCGCCGCCATCCCCGTCCGCGCCGGTTTGCTGGAGGCCGGATTCTACGTCGGCGAAACCGATCCGGTCGGGCGCCAGCGCGGCGGAACCGTTGCCGCCATGCGCAGGGAGGATATCGAGATTCCCCTGCCCGAACATGAGCTCAAGATGATCCACGAAACCACCCGTGGCCTGCCCTACCGCGACCCCCATGGCGTCTGGACCAACAAGGAAATCCTGCGCGATCGGCAGGAGCGGATTATCCAAAGCAAGCAAGATGCGCCTTCCAATCACTAATTATCTATGCTTAATTCCCGCGCATTATGACGAACGAAACCCATTTGACCGATAACCTGCGCGTGGCGGAGCTCAAGAAGCTGGTGTCGCCCGCCGAACTTTGTGCAGAGCTTCCGCTGGGCGAGGCATTGACCGAAAAGGTTGTAGCCGACCGCAAGACCGTGCGCGACATCATCCATCTGGAAGACCCGCGCCTGCTGGTCGTCGTCGGCCCCTGCTCGATCCATGATCCCGAAGCGGCACTCGACTATGCCCGGCGGCTGGCCACGGTGGCTGAACAGGTGAAGGACAAATATTTCATCGTAATGCGCGTCTATTTTGAAAAGCCGCGCACCACCATCGGCTGGAAGGGATTCATCAACGATCCCCATCTCGACGATTCGTGCGATATGGAGCTCGGCCTGCGCGCCGCGCGTAAACTGATGCTCGACATCGCCAAGCTCGGACTTCCAATCGCTACAGAATTCCTCGACCCGATCGTACCGCAATACACCGCCGACCTCGTCACATGGTCGGCTATCGGCGCACGCACAACCGAGTCGCAGACCCACCGCGAAATGGCCAGCGGCCTCTCCATGCCGGTCGGCTTTAAGAATGCGACCGACGGCAATATCCAGGTGGCCATCAACGCCATCGAATCGGCCAGCATTCCGCACAGCTTCCTCGGCATTGACCAGGACGGGCGTACGGCCGTGGTAAAGACCACTGGCAACCCCAACACGCACCTCGTTTTGCGCGGCGGCGACAAGCAACCCAACTTCGAGGTTCCGGAAGTAACCTATGCCGCCTGCAAGCTGGAAGCGGCAGGGCTGAAGCCCTCTCTCATGGTCGACTGCTCCCATGCCAATGCCAGTAAGGTGGCACGCAATCAGGTTAAGGTATGGAACGATATTCTCAAGCAGCGGAGCAAAGGCAACTGCCCGATTACCGGCACGATGATCGAGAGCTTTATCGAAGAGGGCAACCAGAAGATTTCGGGCGAGCTGAAATACGGACTCTCCATCACCGACTCCTGCCTCGACTGGGAAACCACCGAGCGCATGCTGTTTTCATAGGTTGCCCTGCGCTTGCATGGGTGCTACTGTCCGGGCAGTTTCCAACCATTGAAAACCATGGATAAACCGGACGACAAATCCAAAGCACCCAAACGGGAAATCGGCAATCCAAACCTGTTCGCCGATGACATTGTTTTTTCCGATACGGAAAAGATCCTGTTTGAAGAGGACCTAAAGGAAAGCGTATCTGCCAGCCGTGATGGCTTGATGGAGGGAAATCCGGAAGAGCGCTATACCGCCAACAAAAAGTTAAACCAAGGCGGTATGAAGGCGATCTGGGAGGTCGATGACCACCGAACGGCCCGCAAGGTGGCCATGGCGCTTATTCAGGATTCCAAGATTGCGTCGGAGGACGACATCGACTCGTTCCTCTACGAAGCGCGCCTGACCGCCAATCTCCAGCACCCGAACATTATTCCAATCTACGACATTGCCCTGGACGAAAACGGCAATCCCTACTTCACGATGAAAGCGCTCAAGGGCGAAACCCTCGGCGAAATCATCAGACAGTTGCGGAGCGGCAACACGGAATATCGCCGGCGCTACACCCGCACGCGCCTGCTTGGCATTTTTCTGAGAGTCTGCAACGCTATCGACTATGCCCACACCAAGGGTGTCATCCACCTCGACCTCAAGCCATCGAACGTGAACATCGGCGACTTCGGGGACGTGCATGTACTGGACTGGGGCTTGTCGACCCTCATCACCCATCTGAGCGAATATGACGGTGAGCCGGTCTCGTGGCACAGCATGGATGATGTGCCGCTGGAAAACGGCCAGACCCTGACGCGCTACCTCGAAGGCTCCGCCAAGCGGCGCGAACACAAGAACGTGGTGGGCGGAACACCGGGCTACATGTCGCCCGAGCAGGCACAAGGCGTCCCTTCCGACATCGATTTCCAGACCGACGTCTACATGCTTGGGGCCATGCTCTACGAGACCCTGACGTACCACTGCCCAATCGAGGGCGAAACCGTTAAGGAAGTTCTACAAAAAACCGTCCGCGGCAACCTCCCTCCTCCTGAAAAACGTGCACCAAAACAGCATATCCCCCCCGCCCTTTCCGCGATCGTCATGAAGGCAATGCAAACCGATCCGACCGACCGCTACCCCAATGTCGCCGCCCTGATCCGCGACATTCAGAAGTACCAGGAAGGCTTTGCCACCAGCGCCGAAAACCCAACGTTCCTTACACATCTTTCCCTGCTCATAAAACGCCATAAAATGGCGGTCGGCCTAGTTGCCGCATCAGCCCTGATTATCGCAACCATTCTCGCCAACAGCTTTGCCTCCATCAAGCGAAGCGAACGGGTGGCGCTTGACGCCCTCGCGGCATTGCAGGAAAAGAACGACTATATCGCCGCCACGGCCGAGCGGGTGGCACCGGACTATTTGAACCTGATGGTGCGCGCGGAGCGGGAATATGAATTCGCGACGGCGGAGCAGGCGCTCGACACGGGCCTCGCGTTCGATCCGTCGCTCGGCGAAGGCTGGCAGCACAAGGGCCGGATGCTACTCTGCCAGCTCCGCTTTTCCGAAGCGTGGAACATTCTTTCCGGGAGCCATGGCCACCCCGTGCAAAAGGATCCTCCCGCCACTCGTCTCGCAAAAAAATATATAAATGCCGAAGGAATAGACGATGCTGACCTGCCGCTGTTGATAAAGGACTTCAAGAACCACGGGATCGAAAAAGGTATCCCTCGGTTGTTTTACCATCTCAACCAGTCTGGTTTTGATCCGGAAACACGCTTCCCCGCCATCGCCAAGGCCCTGGAGATTTTGAACCCGAAAGCCGGAAAGGTTAATTTTGAATGGCAGGCCATGGGCTCAAAGGGTTGGCTGGTTGATTTAGGCAACAACCCTGAACTCAATGATATTTCACCCTTGTGCGGACTGAACATCTTCATACTGAACGCCAGCAATACGGGCACACCAGACCTGAAGATGCTGACCGAAGAGGGATTGATGGAACTTCGGCTCTCCGGCACCCAGCTCAACCACCTGCCCGAACTCGACCAATTGACCGATCTGAAGGTGCTCGATATCAGCAACACCCGGATCCGCAACATCGGTAGCATTTTGAAATACCCGAAACTGGCTTCACTCAACATTAGCGACATTGATGGACTTGCCGTTTCTCCGCAGCTTATCTGGAGCCCCCACCTTAAAATGCTGACCATCTCCGAAGCGTTCCGCAACGACTCCACCATCCGTGCCCTAAGCAACCGCGGCGTCATCATCATCTACACCGACAAATGACCAACGAAAACTACAACCCAACGCGTGTTACGCTACTGGCCAAGCTCAAGAAAACCGAGAATGCCGAAGCGTGGGCCGAATTTGAGGGGATCTACCGCGGCTTCATCCTCAGCCTGATCGTGCGCATGGGCATCAACCAAGAGGATGCGAAGGATATCAGCCAAGCCGTACTCACCAAGGTCTGGCAGAAGATCGAGGATTTTGAATACAACCAAAACAAGGGCAAGTTTCACAACTGGCTCGCTGCCATGACCCGCAACACCGTAAAGGATTTTTTCCGCACCAAGAAAAACTTCATCACCGGCCGGGATTCGGTGGAGTATCAGGAACAATACCTCGATATCGAGGAACAGGTGCTGCCCGACATCGAGAACCTTGCCCGCGAGGAGTGGGTCCTGCACATTACCAACCTAGCCTGGAACAACATCAAGGATGACATCTATAAAACCAAGCAGGAAGTCTTCAAGATGGTCTCCCAGGAAGTCCCAAACAAAGAGATCGCCCAAAAGCTCGGCATTTCAGAAGCCAGCGTGCGCGTCTACAAGGCCGAGGTCTTCGAAAAAATGCGCGCAGAAATCAACCGTCTAAACAAAGAGCTGGGTTAGACATTCCTATCAGCAATCCGGTGTTTCGGGCGAGACATGGATCTCTTTTTCCAAAAAGAGCTGAAAGGTGTAGAGCCAAATAGAAACCACGCCCCATCCGAGGCAGAACACCACCCCGGCATCGATGATCCCCCGCCACGGCTGAGCCAGCCTGTGCACCGATATCGCCAGCAGGACAATCATGACGGTAATTCCGTATGCTGAAACCATGCGCTTGCGGGTTGCATGAAAATAGCCCATGCAAAAGAGCGGCGCGAACAGGACACGAAACACCGTCGGATTGTTTACCAAGTAGAGTGCCCGTACGACGACACGAGGGGAAAAGTTGCGATGAAGCCCCTTATAGCCTTTGCCATAGCCCATCAGAACAAGACAGGCAAACAGTGTTGCCCAATGGATCCAATCAAGCTTCATTCGAAACAAGTCCGACACATGCAGGCTCAGATGGCCAACCGCATGGCCCAACAAGAGGGTAACTCCTGCTACCCCCCAAAAGGCTCCCAGCTTCCCCGGTAAACTTCCCGCATCAAGGCGGGCACACAGCTTCTCCCTACCACTGCTCATAATGAACCAGTTCTTCCAGCGACTTTCGGACCTTCTCCCGCCCGGGCTCGTTTGGATAGCCCAACGACAGCAGGGCAATGGTTTCAACGCCGCCGGGCAGATCCATTACTTCCGCTACCTTGACGGGATCGAACGCCGCAATCCAGCAGGTACCCAAGCCGAGGTCGGCGGCAGCCAGTGTCATATGGTCGGTGGCAATCGCCGCATCAACCTCGCAATAGTTTTTCCCGTCGTACCGGTCGCGCGTCCATCCCTGGGAAGCCTCGGCACAAACCACAATCACGACCGGGGCTTCACGAAAAAACGGTGCAGGATAGGCAATGGCCAGACCCGCAAGCTTCTCGGGATCACGCACTACAATAAAATGAAACGGCTGGAGATTCTTGGCGGTCGGCGCAAGATTGCCCGCCTGCAAAACTTCATCCAACAGCACTTCCGGCACTGGGTCGGATTTGTAGCCACGAATACTGCGGCGCTTTTCCGCCAACTCTATGAACCTCATTCTTTACCTCCAAATATCGACCTTTTACCATAAGTCAATCTGTCTGCGAATCAAGTCGCTCCCCGTATTTTCACGCACCCACCCAAGAAGTTCATCAGCTCGCGGGGTTCCCATATTCTTCAAGACCACCACCGCATTTTTCCGTAGCTGCGTCGTTCCTGCATAGGCACTTGCATTGCCCTGAATGGTACGGCGAACCTCTGCCGCCGAAGACGTCAGCAGCCATTCGAGATCGACCGGAATACGCATATCCAGTCCCCCGCCGCCCGGACAGACTGTGGTGCAACTGTCACAACCAAAGAGCCAGTCCCCGATCATTCCGCCCTCCTTGCGGCTCAACAGACCCCGCTTTTCAAGCGTGAGATAACTGATGCATATTCGGGCATCTATTGGCTCGCCGAACTGGATCGCACCGGTCGGACAATGTTGAATGCAGGCTCGGCAGGTGCCGCAGGAAAACGGCATTTCCGGCTCATGGATAACCTCCGGCAACTCGGCATCGACAAAAAGGCACCCAATGAATACACGCGTATTAGCCTGATCGGGCACGCGCAGCAGGTCGTTGCCACCCTTCATACCCAAACCACCAACCGCCGCAAAGATTCGTTCATAGACAGGCTTGGTATCGACCGCCGCTTCGGCATGGACTTCCTCGCCCAGCATTTTTTTTAATTCGGCCAGCATGGCCTGACCGGAGAAATGGTAGTCGGCCTCCCTCGCATAAGCCGAAACATAGCCCAGCAAGGCATCGTCTCTTGGCGGCGGAAACGGGTGCCTTGCCTCTGGAGCACCCCAATGGTTAGTGAAAGCAACGACAATCACCGACTTGGCGAAAGGGAAGGTTTTCCATGGATTGGACTTTTCGGGAAACATTGATTCGAGATACTCCATCCCGCCATGGTTCCCATCCCTCAACCACTCACCGACCAACCCATTGTTTTTCTCAATGCGTTGCTTCAGCACCGGATTATCCATCCGAATACATGCCGCCGAATGCACCCCGACCCGGTGTGCCGCATCCGCCAGCCAATCGCTAAAGTTTCCAAAATTCATTTTGCTCCGCTCGCCAAAAACCGCTAGCAAATGTAGCCAACATGAGCAGTGGATTAAAAGCTATATTCATTTTTGTAGATGGACTGGGGATTGGATCCCCTGACCCTGAAACCAATCCGTTGCATAAAGGGTGCTTCCAAACCCTCGAAAAAATGCTCGGCGACGCAATTCCGATCGACGCCTGCCTCGGAGTCGATGGGCTTCCGCAAAGCGCCACCGGCCAAACCGCCCTTCTCTCCGGAGTCAATGCGGCAAAGGAGATGGGCCGACATATCGAAGGATTCCCTCCGCCCTCACTCAAGAAGCTGATCGAACATGAAAACATTTTTTCCAAGCTACGAAAGATCGGCAAGCAGTGCACCTTTGCCAACTCCTACTGGATCGATGACCCAGCCCGCATTCCACCACGCCGACAATCCGTAACCACCGTTATGAGCCTGTCCGCGCTTGGCAAAGTGCGAGGAAAAAAGGAGCTGATGGCCGGCAAAGCCGTCAACCACGATATTACTCGATGGACAATGCACACCCGCGGCTACAGCGGCGAACTGGTTACGCCCGAAATCGCCGCCGGCCATTTGCTGGATATCGCCGAAGAAAACGACTTCACCCTTTTTGAATATTTCCTGACCGACCGCGCCGGGCACTCCGGAAACCCGGAACTGACTTCCCGGTGCCTCGAAACGCTGGAACGCTTTCTTCTGGAAGTCGCCCGTTTTGCAGAACAACCAAACCACCTCTTCCTGCTTTCAAGCGACCACGGCAACATTGAGGATCTTTCCACCTTCACCCACACGAAAAACCCAGTCCCGCTTGTGGCCCTCGGCAGCCATGCAGAATACTTCCGACCACTAAAATCGCTTACCGATGTTGCACCGGTTATATTGGACTGCATGGAATGCAGCGGGAAAAACCAAACTCCGTAGAATTCCGCCGGAAATAGAAAGATCTATTCCACCAGCCTAAAATCCTCATCCCGTTTGCAGCAGTATTCAATAATGCCGGAGATGGCATCGGCGGAGACACCGCGCCAGAAGATTTGCCACTGGCCGGAAACGTGGTTCCCATCAGCCTGCTTGTGATACCAGGAGTTAAAGGGATTCGAAATATTGGAGCGCCAGAACAACGCTTCGTGGTTGTGGCAGACTTCACGCCAAAGCTCCATCGCCAGCCCTTCGCCGCGGGCTTCTCGCCCCACCGCAAACTTGGAGAGATAGAGCCCGGATGGGTGCTCCTCCAGCAAGACCGCCCCGCGATAATCCTTTTCAACATAGGAATGGGCAACATTCCCGAGAAAATCATCGCGAACGAGTTTCTTGCCAAAACTGGCCTCAAGTAGATTCAATATCCGAACACGATCAATATTCCCAAGACCTTCGACGTGCAGAATCTCGCTCCCCTTGCGAAAGAGCGTGCCCGCTCCCTTCACCGTGAAGATTTCCCGAAGCAGATTGATTGGTGAAGTGATTGAAAGGTGCACGCCCGGGCGTTTTTCGAGCAACGTCTTTCCGAGAGCCAGAAAATTGGATTCCGAAGGCTCCAGTGTCTGGAAATTTTCCTTGTGGGTATAGATATAGGGAAGCAGTTCTCCCGAGTGGGTCTTGAGTCCACCCGCTGCACGCACAAAATGAACCCGCGCGGCTATTTCTGGAACTAGCCTCAGCAAGGCTTTTTCCAGCGTCTCTTCTTCATCCACCAGCACGGGAACCTTTTCGGCATTGCGCGCCTGCTGAATAAAACTCCCGACAGCCCCCTCTCCCAGGTTGTGGAATCTAAAAATCTGCTCGGTAGCCAAGGCCTCCTTCATCGCCGCAGCATCGGGACCGCAAAGCAGGATTGCCGGAACAAGCTCAAGCCTCAGAAGGAAATGGAGATCAAACGCCAACATCTCAACTCCAGCCCCGATGCTTCCAAGGTCCGGACTCAGCAAGGCAAAGCAAGCGGCGTGGTCGGATTGGAACTTGTCGAGGTAGAATTCATATTCCTCCCTGCGTCCAATGCTGTCTAGAAACAGTCGTATGGTTTTATTCAATGCAATCATCTCAGGATCCACCGACCATAAAGAATTCCGTTTAATCCGCGAACAGGTTAAAGAGCCTGCTTGGTTTGCTTGGAAAGACGCTTGAGCTTGCCGCCGAGAGCCACCTTTTTGACGTGCGACATGCGGTCGACCAACAGGATGCCGTCAAGATGGTCGAGCTCATGCTGGATGGCACGGGCAAGCAGTCCTTTTGCATGGACCGTCTTCGGATGACCCTCCAGATCGATGTATTCGGCATCGACTTCGTACCACCGCTCCACATTGGCAAAGATATCGGGGAAACTAAGGCATCCCTCCTGCCCCACCTGCACATCCTCGCCATGCCCGGTTATTTTCGGGTTGATGAATACCAGCGGCATTTCAACCTCCGGGTTTTCGCGCCGTCCGTCTTCGCCCAAATCGCTTTCAGCGGGAATATCAACAACAAATATACGTTCGGTGCGCCCGATCTGCTCGGCGGCAAGGCCAACTCCCCGCTCCGCATACATTGTTTCCAGCATATCCTTCACAAGCTCGTGGATGTCGCCATCGATTTCTTCAACTTTCCCCGCCTTTTTACGGAGCACCGGATTCCCATATGTACAAATAAGCAAACTCATAATGGAAAGGTTTTCGTTGAGATCCCCCACGTTGTCAACCGAATTTGAAGCCTCAATACCAACGGAACAAAACCAATGCTTTAGGGCTAATGCACTTTATGCATGAGCCACCCCGCGACGGACATGAAAGAGAACCCCACCTCGGCAGGGGAATACCCTTATAAAATACTACATAACAAACTATTTTGTTTATTTATAAAAATTAAACTGCGAAACTCCACCAGCATACCAAAAAGAATGTGCTTTATCTTTAATCACATCCGGAGCAAACTTTTGACCGAGGTAGTAGAAATGGAAAGAAAAACATACTCGCTTATGGTTGTTGATGACCACCCCATCGTCCTCAATGGATTGAAAACATTGCTGGCTTCCGAAGAAACCCTTTCTATTGACGCAACAGCAACCACTGCAGCAGAAGCCATGAAACTTCTCGAAACCCAGCATCCGGACCTCGTCATTGTCGATCTATCCCTGGGTGATTCCGATGGAACCTATCTGGTTCAAAAAATCCACCAGCAATACCCGAAGCTACATATTCTGGTTTACTCCATGTCCGAAGAAAAAGTATTCGGCGAACGCGTAGCCACCGCAGGCGCACAGGGCTATGTAATGAAAACATCCAAGCCAACACTCCTAAAACAAGCCATCCATGCCATCCTAAACGGACAATTCTTCTTTTCGGGCGGGATCAAGGACCGCATCGTTGAAAAACAAAACGGAAAAGCTACCGCACCACAGAGTCTTTTGGACAACCTATCCAACCGAGAACTGGACGTTTTCAGGCTCATTGGCGAAGGCCTCAATACCGTGCGCATCGGCAACAGACTTAATATTAGTAAAAACACAGTCGACACCCACCGCATCAATATCAGGAAAAAACTGACGCTTTCAAATGGGAAGGCTCTTGACCGAATGGCCTACGAAGTTTTCATGACAGGCAAGCTTCCGAAATAACAAGCGGGGATTCGGAGACTGGTCCTGAACACACAAAAATCAATCCCCCAACCACAAACTTTATAAAGACAGGCAGGGCGGTAAGCCGGATTCTGTTCCCCTTGCGGGGTCGGTCATTTATCTAATGCGATCAACCCGAAACTCAAACGAGGCGGGCCGCCTCTCGTTCCCTATTTGATCTTGCTCCGGACGGGGTTTACCCTGCCCCCTCGGTTACCCTCGGGGCGGTGGGCTCTTACCCCACC
>JBDLJW010000038.1:0-13635 GCA_039714135.1 Verrucomicrobiota bacterium | reverse complement strand
GATCGCCCGTCTGGCTGCCGCACAGGCCGCCATCAAGGGTTGAGCCATTTCGGTGTAGCGTAAGCAAAAAGCCCGTCTTTCCCGGCGGGCTTTTTGTTTGTGTTCATTTTCAGGGAAGCGTTTTTCGGTGTGATGGCTCGAGCTCCATTTCGTCTTATCGAAAGAGTGCATCTGCGTTGCAAATAAAAAGAGCGCTAAAAAAACACTAATTATTAATTGAACTATAATTTGGTCGGCTGGTCTATTGTTGCTAAGTTCGGGGCGTTGGTTGCCAAATGGATGATTTCAGAGGGATTTAGAAAATGCACAGTGGAAAAGTGCCCATGTTTAAAATGAAGCCGCAGTCGGGAACGTTGTGGCTAGCAATTGCCATATTCATTCTAGGTGTGGCAATATTTTACGACGGCCACCGCGATCCGGCCGATATCTCCGCCCACGGACGGTCGAACCTCATCTTGGCGGTGTCGGTTGTTGTTGGCGGCATCATGTTGATTATTTCCACAGGCCGCATGTGGTTTAAGCATTTGCACCACGATCGTTATAAAAGACACCGCACTAATTCGAGACGGCAGTAGCGGAAAGGTGCCGCGTATTTTCGCTGGGTATCGGGGTTTTAGAGTACCTTTGTTTTTGTTTCCAGTTTGGCTGTAGCGGCGGTGTCGGCCGAGCAGAGAACAGATATCGCTGGTTGTTCAAATGCCTTGCCTAGCACCTTGCCGAAATCATTGAAGTCCTTTTGTGTAGTAGCCAGTACTTCGTCGCGCAACTGTTGTCGCTCTTCATCGGTGTAGTTGAGTAGATAGCGTATGGTGCTGGAATATCCTTTTGCGTCGGGGAGCTGATAGGCATCGAGTTGTCCGATCGCACCAATCAGTGCGCGGGTCAGTTCGTCCTCTTCCAGTTTCAGGTTTGCAAGATAGTCGCCTGTCGCCTTGTAGACTTCCAGTGATGCGGAGAGGTTTGGATCGCGGTACGAGGCGAACACGAAGGCGCCGGAGCGTTGGTCGAACGAGCACATACCGCCATAGGCGCCGCCTTGTACGCGGATCTTTTCCCAAAGCCAGGCCGTTTGAAGGTAGCGAGTAATTACCAGTGCCGATCCGTGCATTTTGTAGCCTTTAGCAAACAGGTTGGCCGAGCAACCCACATAATTTACCTGCGAGGGCGCGGTTAGTGCTTCAGAGCGGGGCAGGGCGGGCAGTTGCCAATCCTTAAGGGAAAAGTTGCTGGTGCGTGGTAGCTTTTCTGTAAAGCCTTCTAGCGATTGGAGTACGCCGGGCATTGCGTTTGGATCGACGGTGACGTTGATGACGATATGCTCGCGATCGAGCAGTGTTGCATGGATTTTTTCCAGTTGCCGGCAAACCGCTGGCCAGTCCGATTCGATTTTTTTGGCCAGCTGACGAACAAAGAAGAGGGCCTCTACGCCGCCCAGTTGTTCGTTGGCCCAGTGTGCCTCGTTGTAGTGTGCCTTGAGGCGGCCCATCACCGCTGAGTGGCCGCGCGGCACGAGAGCGGTTTCCAATTCCGATTTGTGTTCCAGCACAATCTGCTTGAAGCGTTCCTGATTGTTGAAGTCGGGGTGGAGCAGGATGTCGTGCAGGATGTCGAGCAGCTCGGAGGTCTGGCCAAGCATGCATTTTCCTCGCAGGAAAAGGCGGGCAATACCTATGTCGGAGTCTTCCATTGCCGAAAGGAGTGGTGCGACATGGATGCCACCGGTTTTCTTGGCAATACGCTGCGAGAGAGAAACATAGTCCTCTTTCTTTGTGCCCATTTCCAGGAGTGCGCTACCGAGCAGGGAGGCCAGTGGAATGTCCTCTTGGGCGAGCCCGTGCAGGTCGAGGCCGATGTCGAGGTAGAGGATGCCGTTGGTAAACAGGTTGTGCGTCAGGACTGTTGCGCCGTTCTGTTTGGTTTCGTTGCGTACGACCTTGCGGATGCTTTTGTCGAGATCGTCGCGGTGCAGTAGCGGAATGGTTGCGATGGCTTCGGGCGAGTCGGGCGTGGCCTGTAGTTCCAGCAGGCGCTTTGTGTCGGTAACGATTTTCTGCAACTTTTCATCGCCCATTTCTGCCCGGGCGTCGGCAAGGCGCTTTTGCTCGGCGGCTTCGGTGCGGGCAGCCTGATTCGGATCTGGGGTCAGCACGACGGTTGAGCGGTGCGTGTTTTCGATGAAGTTCTTCCGGATGAGGTTTTCGAAATAACCACCCGTTTCAGCGTTCTTTTTAATCGACTGCAGCGGGGCTTCGAAAGCGATAAGCTCCAGTGGGTCGGCGTCATAGATCCAGGTGTTGAGCGATTTGAGGAAGAGCGAAAGTCCTCGGGGAAATCCGCCGGTGTTGTTTTCGCGCAGATCGAACTCAAAAGTGTTGAGTGCGGCATCGATATCGCCACGGTTGATTCCGCTTTCGACCAGATCCTTCAGGGTTTGGAGAACAAGCGCCTCGGCCTTTTCGAGATTTGCGGTTTCGACGCCCTTGAGGCCTATGGAATACATCATCTGGATCATGTGCGTTTCCATTCCTCCACCGGTAATGTCTTCACCGAGGCCGGATTCGATGAGTGCTTTGCGTAGAGGCGAAGCGGGCGTGCCAAGCAGAATGTGGTCGAGCAGATCCAGCGCAAAGACGCATTCTGCATCGAGCGGGGAGGGGAGCAACCAGTTGATGGTGAACATTGGTTTCGGATTTTCATCGTCGACCGATACCGCATAGGGCTTTTCGATGCGAACCGGTTTGGCGAGTGGTTGCTGAAGGGCTATGGCGGACTCGGGCTCGATCTTTGTGAAACTCTTGAGGTATTCCTCTAGAATGGCGAAGCGCTCCTCAACCGGGTCGTTACCGTAGAAAAAGATGCGAGCGTTTGATGGATGGTAGAAGGAGTCGTGGAATGCTTTGAACTGTTTGTGCGTCAGGTCGGGAATTCTTGCCGGATTGCCACCGGAGTCGAGCCCGTAGGTGGTATCGGGGAAGAGGGATTGCTGGGAGGCTTCCATCAGCATCGAGTCGGGAGAAGAGTAGACCCCTTTCATTTCATTGTATACCACACCCTTGTATTTCAACTCGGCATCGGTGGATTCTAGTTCATAGTGCCACCCCTCCTGCATGAAGAAATCCTTGGTGATGCGCGGATGGAATACGGCATCGAGATAGACATCCACCAGATTATGAAAATCCTTTAGGTTCTGGCTGGCGACGGGGTAGCAGGTTTTGTCTGGGTAGGTGAATGCGTTCAGAAAGGTTTGGAGCGAACCCTTGAGGAGCTGAACAAAGGGATCCTTGACCGGGTATTTCCGCGATCCACAGAGCACGGTATGCTCCAGAATGTGCGCTACGCCGGTTGAATCCGCTGGCGGTGTGCGGAACGAAATGCCAAAGCATTTGTTCTCGTCGTCGTTTTCCATTGAAAGAATCTCCGCACCTGTTGGGATGTGACGGTAGATCTTTGCCAAAGTATCTAGTTCTTCTATCTTTTCGCTACGAACCAATTCAAAGTTGTTCATTTGCTACTCCGTGATTCAAAGAGGAAAACCAATACAGGATTTGCCCGTTCAGGGCGAATCCATTCATGGAGAGTTGTGGGTAAAGCAACGCAGTGCCGGAGAAGGGGCGGGGCGGGGCGCGGGGGAGATTGTCCCAATGTGTATTTTCAGGTGAGCGGCCTTCAAATTCCTATTCTTCCGAATCGTCCGGAAGTTTGCGGTAGAGGGTGGCCAGGCTAATGTCCAGCTCCTGGGCGGCCTTTGCCTTGTCGCCTCCCATGGTGTTGATGACATTCTTGAGGTATTCCTTTTCCTTGGCGCGCAGGAAGGCCTTAAGCGACTTTCCTTTTTCGAATTCACCGGTGAGGGCGGCATTCTGGGCGCCGGGGTTTTCTTCGTAGGATACGATCAGTTTGGAGGGAAGGGTTTCCTTGGTGATCTTGCCATCTTTCATGAAGGTCATGCAGTGCTGGATCACGTTTTGCAATTCGCGGACATTGCCCGGCCAGGTATAGTTTTGCAGGATGGAGAGCACGGCGTTGTCCATTACTGGATATTTCCCACAGTCCATCTCTTGTGAAATAAAGTGCTGGGCAAGCGGCAGGATATCCTCTGGGCGTTGCTTTAAGGGCGGAATGTCGATGGTAATTACGCTTAGGCGGTAGAAAAGGTCTTCGCGGAACTCGCCCTTTTTTACCAGATCTTCCAGCTTTTGGTTCGATGCGGCTATTATGCGAACATCTACGTCGAACTCCTCGGTTCCGCCTACTTTTCTGATTTTCTTGTTTTGGATTGCGCGCAGCAACTTTGATTGTAGGGAATGGGGGATGGAATTTATTTCATCAAGGAAGAGGGTTCCCCCTTTGGAGGCTTCAAAGAGACCCTCCTTGCTGGCATTGGCACCAGTGAAGGCCCCTTTGACGTGACCGAAAAGTTCGGACTCGATCAGTGTCTCGGGCAATGCTGCGCAGTTGACGGGAAGGAAAGGGGCTTCAGAGCGGGCGCTGAAGCTGTGGAGCGCTTCGGCCACCAGTTCCTTTCCGGTTCCGCTTTCGCCGGTGATCATGATTGTGGTTTTTGTGGGGGCGACGCGCTTGACCATTTCGCAGACGTTCACCATGCCGTCGCTTTCGGCGACAATGTTACCGAAATATTTTTTGGCTTCAATGTGTGTGTCTCCGCCAATTTGTTCGGAGAGCGATTTCTGGTAGTCAATTGCCCGTTTTACGGTTTCAAGCAGTTCGTCGATTTTGAAGGGTTTGGGGATGTAGTCGAAAGCACCTTCTTTCATGGCTTCGACTGCGGTGGAGACGGTGGCATAGGCCGTGAGCATAATAACCCCGACGGAGGGGCGCAGTTTCCGTGTGTTGCGGAGAAGTTGCATGCCGTCGACGGGTTCCATTTTGATGTCGGAAATCAGCAGGTCGAATTGCTCGGTTTTAAGCAGTTTTTCTGCGACACCGCCGTGCTCGGCAAGTTGTACTTCGTATCCTTTTGAGATCAGAATCTTATTCAATAAGCTCAATATCGTTGGGTCGTCGTCCGCTATTAGAATCCTGGCCATTCTCAAATCCTTTTATTAGGGTACTTAAATGTCCTATATAACCCTTCTTTTTGCCGTTAGAGTCAAGCTTAATGATGGAGAGAAGGTCGGGGGGGGAGAAGTCGGCAAAGTCGACAAAGTTCTGGACAACGGCATCCATTCGCTTTGATGCATTTGTTATGTGTTCAAATAATTCAAGCCTGTCCTTCTTTCGGGGACTGTCGGGAAGCCAGTCTTCAGCGGTTGCTTTTTCTTCGAAATGCTGCAATAGCTGAATAGATGCTGAAATCGTGGTTAGTGGTGTGCGTATTTCGTTGGCCATTTCTCCTGCAATCCGAGTGGCTGCGGCAATTTGTTCCACTTGGGTAAGCTGGTGTTCAAGTTCCATGGCCCGCGAAAGATCGGAAAAAACAACCAGTGTGACCTTGATGGATTCTTCGCCCTTTCCAGTGTGGCCGGGGATCGCGGTTGCTGGAAGTTTTACATCGGTACTGCGGCAAGATATCGGAATAGGCGGGGCATCCGGCCTCGCAAAATAGGCTGACTGTCCGTAGTATTCTGGAATGGGGTGTGGTCCAGAAATGCACAGTTCAGAAAGTTTTCGGGTAGATAATTCCTTTTCGGTCGAGTTTAGCAATTTACAGGCGGTAGGGCTTGCGGAGAGGATTTTCCCCTGACAGTCCAGCATAAGTATGCTGGCATCTAGTTTGTGCAACAGTGTTTCTGCGGTGATCCAGGTGTCCTTGTCATGCTTGTTGAAATAGTTGCAGCGCTTCGAGACATAGATGCTGGTCGCGCCAAACAATGCAAAGGCAAGCACGCGCAGGAGGATTTCCGGATACATGGACTGTACTTTGGTCTCTTTGCCTTCCGGGAGATATTCCACCAGTATGTTTTGCGAGAGCATGAAAACCATCAATAGGTAGATAACGATGCCCAGTATTGTGATTTCGGCAGCCTGTTTTGGCGTTGCAACAATGCCGGCTGAAAGGATTACCAGCGGGTAAAGCAAGGTCAGGTTGCTGTTGACCCCGCCGGTGAAGTAGACGATTCCTGTTACCAGCACCATGTCCGCCAGGAACTGGAGCGGTGCAAACTGGGTTGATCTTAGCCTGTTTCGCAACCACAGAGAGTAGGGGATGGTGATGATAAATGCGACGCCCATGAAGGCATGGAACGCCGCATCGCTGTGGGGGAATGCCAAGGATATTAGAACAAGCAACCACAGGACGCTTAGTCGTGCCAGCAGAATAGCGGTCAACTCCGGCCACAAAGCGTTCTGGTTAGTGCTGCTCATTTATACATCCTTTTTCCTACATCACGATTTCACTCATCTTGAAGATCGGTAGGAACATGGCGACTACAATCGTTCCGATCACTACGCCGACAAAAACCATTAGCAACGGCTCAATCATCGAGGTTAGGCCGGCGAGCATGGATTCCACTTCGTTGTCGTAGAATTCGGAGACCTTGTCCATCATCTCTTCCACTTGGCCTGTTTTTTCACCGGCAGCAAGCATATGGATGAGCATGCGGGGATAGTATTTATTGGGTTCCAGCGCTCGCGAGAGGGGTTCGCCTGCCTCAATGGTCTGTTTTGCGTTTAGGAGAGAGTCTCCGATAACCCGGTTTCCCGTGGCCAGTCCGACGATTTCAAGTGATTCGACAATTTGAACCCCACTGTGCATCAATTGCGCGAAGGTTGATGCAAAACGACTCACTGCGATTTTTGTAGCCAGTTGGCCGATGCCCGGAACCTTCAACTTGAGTTCGTCGATATTGTATTCCCCCTTGTCGGTGGAGTAGTAGTATTTGAGCGCGTAGATGCCTCCCGCAACCAGGGTCAATGCTATGTACCAATACGAGGTTAGCAAATGGCTGAAATCGAGTAGAGCCTGTGTAAGCCCCGGTAAATCCGCTCCGAAGTCGGAGAACATGTCTACAAAAACCGGTACGATGAACATGATCAAGGCGGTTGCCAGAAGAATTGCAACGCAAATTACCACGCTCGGATACATCAAGGCCGACTTTACCTTGGCGCGCAACCTGTTGCTGGCCTCAAGAAATGTGGCTACGCGTGAACAAGTTTCGGGCAAGATACCGCCGACCTCACCTGCACGCATCATGCTCACGTAGAGCTCATCGAAAATGCTTGGATAGAAGGCCAGTGCCTCGGAATACATGGCGCCGCCCTCTACTCGTGCGCGAATTCCCCGAATCACCAGCTTGAAGTTATTGTTGTCGGTTTGATCTTCCATTGCGCCCAGCGTTTGCACCAGCGGCATGCCGGCCGACAGCATGGCCGATACCTGACGGGTGAAAACAGAAAGTTCTTTGAGCCGGATTTTCCGGGCACCCCGAACAATGGGGAGGCTACCTTTTGCTTTAAGTTGCTTCTTCGCCATAATAATTCCTAGTGTTCACTGGTTACTCGCATGATTTCTTCAATAGTGGTGAGGCCTTCGCGCACCCGATCCAGTCCTGCCTCGCGGAGGGTTCGCATGCCGTTTTGGACCGCAATCTTGGCAATTGCATCGGCTTCTTGATTGGTTAGGACGGTTCTGCGGATAGCTTCGTCTACCAGAAGAATTTCCATGACCCCGCCCCGGCCTTTATAGCCTATGCTATTGCATTTTGGGCAGCCGGCTGCTGCGTAGAATTGAGTGTCGGCCAGCATTTCGGGATCAATGCGGTTTCTTTCCAGGGTTTCAACGGGAATGTCGATTTCCTTTTTACAGACTGGGCATAGCCTTCGGTAGAGGCGTTGTGCCTGCGTAAGTAGCAATGAGGAGGAGAGCATGAAGGGTTCGATGCCCATATCGCTCAGGCGGGCAATGGCTCCGGCCGCATCGTTGGTGTGCAATGTGCTCAGAACCATATGTCCGGTAAGCGCTGCCTCGACCGCAATCGTTGCTGTTTCGCCATCACGAATCTCCCCGACCATGACTACGTCCGGGTCTTGGCGAAGGATTGAGCGGAGAGCGGTGCCGAAAGTCAGCCCAACCGCTGGGTTGATCTGTACCTGGTTGACTCCATCAAGCTGGTATTCCACCGGGTTTTCAGTGGTGATAATGTTGGTGCCAACTTCGTTCATTTCCTGGAGGCATGAGTAGAGCGTGGTGGTTTTTCCGCTACCGGTTGGGCCTGTTACGAGAATCATGCCGTAGGGCTGGGATAGGGCATAGGCAAAGTTGTCTCGCGAAAGCTGATCGAGACCCAATGCATCCAGGTTGGGCGCAAGAGCGCTTTTGTCGAGAATACGCATTACGACTTTCTCACCATGTACTGTCGGTAGCATGCTCATACGCACGTCTACTTCTTTGCCCAGCGCTTTGATTTTAAATCGGCCATCCTGAGGAATGCGCCGCTCCGCAATGTCGAGATCCGACATGATTTTCAGGCGGGAAGTTATTGCGTTCTGCAGGTTCTTCGGCGGACTTGGGGATTCGTAGAGCACGCCGTCGACACGATTGCGCAGCCGCAATGTTTTTTCCATGGGTTCGATGTGAATGTCGCTGGCGCCTTTTCGCAGTGCCTCGATAAGGATTGAGTTCACAATGCGGATTACCGGTGCGTCACCGGCATGTTCTGCCATGTCCTCTAGGCTGGCATCTTCAATAGCATTTTGGCCAATCTCAACTTCACCCTCCTCGGCCATGTCCTTAAGAATATCTTCAAGTGCCTGGGCGGATTGGTTTGAAAGAGATTCAATGACACTTTCGATTTCCTTTTCGATGGCAACCACCGGGGTTACTTCCAGGCTGGTAGACGAGGCAATTGTTTCGCGGGTAGAAAGATTAAAGGGATCGGCCATTGCCAGTGTTAGTCGAGAACCGATTTTGCATATGGGCAATGCCTTGAACTCTTTCCATTTATCCTTCTCCATCAAGCTGATAAGGGAGGAGTCGGGTGTGAAGTTTGCGAGGGAGATAGGGCGGAGTTCCAAGTATTCGGCCGTGGCCAGTGTCATGTCGATCTCTGAGACAACACCTTGTTCGATCAAGAGTTTTTCGAGAGGAACCAGAGTTAGTTCCGCTTCTTTTTCCGCTTCCTGATAGATGTCCGCCTCGATAGGGCGGATTTGTTTCAGGCAATCCATCAGGCTTTTGTTGCTTGTACTCATGTCATTTTCCTGTCTTCACGAAATTACGAAGCAGTACAAGCATAGTTCATGCCGAGAGTTGCGGACGGGCGATAATTGCAGTTTTTATGTAATAAATATCGATCCAAAATAGAATTGGCCTGCATTCTGCTAAAAATGCAGTGACTTACTTTATATGGAGCAAGAGAAAGATGGCAGAAAACAAGCAGACGATAGACCCGGATTTTGCTAGCGGCATAGAAATGCTGGAGCAGATTTTGGAAGTGATGCCGCAGGACCTCATGGCTTTGAAGGGGCTTTACAATGCCTACAGTCAGTGTGGACAGCGCGAAAAGGCTTTTGAGTATATGGGGCTGATTGCTGGTATAGCTTGCGATACTGAGGATTCAGAGACCGCTGAATTCATTCTGGAACAACTGCCTAAATTTGAAATGGAGCATCCCTCCGAAACCGTTGCCCTGCTCGCACGCATTCGGGCGGTGGCCAATCCGGAACGTCAGACTGTCGCTTCTTCCACTACAGGCGCGAAAACTCCTGCCTTGGTAACTGATGTCGATATTAGTGAGGAGCTTGCGTTGGCTTGGAGACTTTATGAGGAGAATCAGCTTTCGCAGGAGGAATACTCAGCTGTGTTGCATGACCTCACAGAGGTCTCTTCAAAAGAGATCAATGTTCCTGTGACAGTTCTGCACGTACTTAACGACCGCGGCTTTATGCAGATCAACCGCGTTATGAACTACATGTCTTCGCGGTCGGGCGCTCCTTGCATCTCTCTGCTCAACTTTGAGTTGTCCGAAGAGGTGGTTGGTGTCCTCCCTTTAGAGATTTCAGCATCCGATGGCGCCCTGCCGTTCGGCTTTCTTGGCAACGATTTGCTCGTTGCTGTGCTGAATCCGTTTAACAACATGTTGGTTGACAAGGTGGAGACGACTTCCGGACATCGTTGTCACTCCTATCTTGTATCGGCCGATGAGTACGATGTTATGCTTGGCAAGTTGCGCGAAATGGCTGCATAGAAGCCGGGCTACTGGCCGGTTTCGACTGCAAGTGTTTTTGTCTCGCCCTTGTATTCAATCAGTACGCCGTGCTCAAGAATCTTCACCAGCGTTGCATCTTTGATTGCATGGCCTTCGACAACGAGCTTCCCGTTAATAATGGCATATCCGGCTTTATTTTCAGACGGGAATCCTAGTCCGCTGATTTCCAGTTTTGGCCAGTGGATCTTGCCATTGCCCTTTTTGGGAAAGAATTTGTTTATGAGCGACTCTGTGAATGGTGGTTGGGAGTTGTTTGATGTGGAGTTTTGCTGACTTTGATTTGTTGTTCCGGAAGAATCCAGGGAAGCATTGAGATCTTGATTCTGACTTGCGGTTTGTATTGCGTCGGGTGGATCCTTCCTCTGGGTTTGTCGCAGTGCGAATTCAAGGATCGGGTTTATTGCTTCTTTTTCGCTATCTGCTGAGGCGTAATAAATGAGCATTGTGCTCGAAAGGGCCAGTAGGGCAATCAGCAACAGCATCGAGATGAACGTCAGCCACGGCGAAGACTGAGTCATCGTGAACTTGCTTTCCTCTGCAGCTGGGGGCAGGATATCCATTTTGTCATTGGCGCGTTCTCCGGCACCTTAAGTGGAGTAGAGAACTTCGTAAACTTTAGTATCATTGATAATGAAGTTGTTTTTGGCAAGATGGAAATATGGACTTGATCATGGTACGAATGTTGCTTGGATGGGTTGCGCGTCTCTTAGTGCGGGCTGGGGCCAAGGTAATATTCCGTTAACAGCACAGAAGAAGAAATGGCTATGAGCGATATTAAGGAATCAATGAAAAACAAACGCTTGCAACGAGCGGTTCCTTGTTTGGTGGGGGTTGATTTTTCATCGACCGCTACCAAGGTGGTTCGGCTTAAGAAGGGCAAGGATGGGCTGGTATTGACGGGGATTGATCTTTTGCCTGCCATCGATTTTGGGAGACCCCCTCGTCGGGTTGAGTTGCCGCGCAACATGATGGCGAATTATGGATGCCTTACCTATACAGGAGCTTCTTCGGTGGTACGAATGCTTAATGTGTCGCTACCGAAAGGTCAGGAGGAGTTGCCCGATAGCAAGTTGCAGGAACTGCTTAATGTCGGCGAGGATTATCGGGTAGGTGCCATGCTTGTGAAGAGGGGGCAGGGCCGACAAGATTCCAGCTTGATGGCTGCTGCGATTCCGGAAAAAGACGTGGGTTTTCTTCTTAGTATGTTTCCCGGCGGTCCACCTGCTCCAACCTCTGTTGAAGTGTCGGGACTTTCTTTTGTTCAGGCATTTTTGCATGCACGCGGGGAAGAGTGCCGGGATGAGGCCGTTTGTCTGATCGAAGCGGGTGATTCTGTTTGTCATTTTGCGTTTCTTAACAAGGGCTCGGCGGTGCTGGTTGGGAAGTTTGATTTTGGAGGAAGCGCACTACGTGCGAAAGTGGCTCAGGATCTCGGGGTGGACGATGAGCTGGCTGGCACAATCTTGAGAGATCAGTCCATCAATATTTCTTCTGCTATGACTGATGTTATGGCCCCCCTTCTTAAGCAGCTATCCATTTCCAAGGATTTTATCGAGCGCCACCAAAGTTGTCATATCTCAAAGGTGTATGTGTCGGGCGGGTTGAGTTTGATCCCTCACTGGTCGGAGATCATAGAGCAAATGTTGCATGTAGAGGTTTTTCCTTGGAGTCCGTTTGAAAACATCAAGTTTGATCAGCCAAATATTGTTCCAAAGGACCTTGCTGCGCAGGCCACCCGTTTTGCAGCGGCGGTCGGAGCTGTAATAGGAGGTTTTGAGGAGTCATGAGTTTCCCAAGAGTCAATCTGTTAAAAAGGAGCGAGCGACGTTATCAGGGCGTCGTGAGCCGAAAATTCATGCAGGTGGGTATCGTTGTGTCTTCGATATTGTTCCTTTCTCTCTTTGTCGGGCTGAGGCTGGTTCAATATGCAGGATTGCAGTCGAATCTTAGGGGAAGCCGGATTGTCTGGGAATCCTTGGAGCCCAGGCTCGCCGTTGCCAAAGAGCAGCAGCGCGTGTTGGCAACGAATCGGCAGGTACTGGAGCTTCTTGATGCCTGGCGGAAGTCGCAGGTTCCAATGGAAGGTTTGTTGCTCGATATCCAAGAGGCCATTCCTGAAAATGTTCAGCTCATGCGGATTTCGCTCCGTAGCAATGCCAAGAACTCGATTGCCCGCAATGCAGACGAATTGAAGCTGGGTTATAGCCTGACTTTGCAAGGCGTCTCGCAGGGGGAACAGGCTGAAAATGCAGTAATCAATCTGCGGAAAGGTCTGCAGGAAAGAGATCATCTATCAACCTTTTTTGACTCGCTTAAACTGGTCTCTATGCGAAAGAGGCAGGGGCGGTCTGGAGAAAACATGCGCGAGTTTAGCTTCGAGGGACTTGCTGCGGAAGATGGGAGGAATCAATGAACCTCTCGGATTTAAGCAAAGAAAAGAAGCAGCGGTTGGCATTGGTGGGAATTGGTTTTGCTGTTTTTGCAAGTCTGCTTGTTTTTGGTTTTAAAGTTGGTTCGGCCGCTTTTTCGTCGGTTAAATCCGAGCTTCAAGAGTTGACCGGAAAGATAGAGTCGGCAGGAAACTTTGTGACGAAAAGTCGGCGGGATAATGCTGAGTTCAGTTTGTCTATAGCAAAACTAAAATCATATTTGGCGCAAATCCCTCCAGACCAAAACCATTATTCATGGGCAACAGAAACCATTTATGCTGAGGCGCGAAGTATAGGTTTTGAGATCGATGTTGTCGATGAAGTCAACCGCTCTGTTTCGGCTGTTTCTTCCAAAGGTCAGAAGGGAGTGGCATCGTATGCATTGCGTATCACTGCTCATGGAGGGTATGAGGATGTTAAGCGTTTTTTACATCGAATTTCCAGCAATCATCCCTTGGTGCGAGTGACGGGTATAGAAATAAGTTCGGGGACCAGCCCCGAGGTCCATGACGTGCAGTTGTTTATCCAATGGCCGCACGATCTTGGTTATATTGCAAAGCAGTGGGAGAATGTTCCTGTGCAGTTGTTGGTTGCAGGACAGAGTTCAGCGCCCAAGCCTCGCGTTGTTGCGCAGAGGAAGCCGAGCGAGGAGCAACCTGTTCCGACAAAGAAGGAGCAACAACCTGCCCAGCCAAAAAAGCCGGTTCCAGTGGTCCGTAGCAATAAGGTTAAGGCATCCAAACCCCGACTTGCCCAGGAAAAGCCGGGACTTGGTTCTTCGACTTCGAAAAAGGAGTCGGTGCCGGTGCTTCGCAGCAAGTCACAGGTCGTACCGGAAAAGCCGGAGATTGGTTCTTTAGCTTCAAAGAAGGAGTCGGCGGTGCCGGTGATTCGTAGTGAGGAAGGGGAGTTCAAATCTCAGGTTGTGCAGGAGAAGCCGCCACAGATTGAGCCTTCCTTGAAAAAGGATCCCGTTCCGGCAGTTTCCCACGCGAAGCCTTTGCCTTCTCCTGTTGCTGAATCGCCAAAGTCTTTAGATG
>JBDLJW010000037.1:0-14262 GCA_039714135.1 Verrucomicrobiota bacterium | reverse complement strand
GATCCCCGCCACCCAGCGCTTCTGCATAAACTGCCCTGCGCCCGGACAGGCAAATGCCGAGAGCAGAATTGGTATGCGGGATGACGGTTTTGGTCTCAACAAACTACTCAGGCTTGTCTTGAACCTCGGAGGTCGATTCGTTTTTGTTTTGTTTGCGCAGCCGTTTGGCTTCCTGCTTTTTCTTCTTCGCGATCTCTTTTTGACGCTTTTCGTACGAATAATTGGGTTTGGCCATTTGAACTCCTGATTTAATAAGCTGAAGATGTATAGCGCATGCAAGCAACATTCCTCGCACCAAAACCGCTACCATCTTGTCGCCTGATCGGGGAGCTCTCTTCTAGACTGGACATTGATGGCGTTGTGCCGGATCGAAGCATCGCGTTAGCGACGACCTCTATATCTGGGCACAAAAAAAGCGCCCGGAAGGCGCTTTTCATGTGCAATTACGCACCCGTCTAATTCAAAAGATTAAATCGGGGTAACGTTTGTCGCGCATGGGCCTTTTTGGCCTTCTCCAACTTCGTACTGAACCTTTTGGCCTTCATCGAGTGAAGCGTAGCCAGAGACTTGGATTTCAGAATGGTGAACAAACATATCGGTTCCACCGTCATCTGGAGTGATGAACCCAAAACCTTTTTCCGAACTGAACCACTTAACTGTTCCTGTATTCATATTACCTATTCCTTTGTTGAATGAAATGTCTATGTACCGTGTTATGGAGCAGTAAACCACTAGAAACCGCAAAGAAAATAAGATGGCGGTTTCCGGTAGGCTCTCAATGAGCGGTAAAATCGAAGGGTCAGTGCTCGCATTTAAGCATGAAAATCCCCATCTCGGGCGGGAACTTCTCCGACCCGCTTGCGTTCATTTGAGGCTACTCGCAGCTTTAATTCTAATGTGCCTCAAGCCAGTTTTCGCCGGTTCCGGATTCAACGAGAATGGGGATTTCCATGGGAATGGCTGATTTCATTTTCTCCTCAATCAATGGGATGAGCTCGTCGGCTTCGTCGAGGGCGAGGTCGAAGACGAGTTCGTCGTGGACCTGGAGGAGGAGCTTGGTTTTGGCTTTACGGTCGTCGAGCAGGGTCTGGATGGCGATCATGGCAATCTTGATCATGTCGGCGGCAGTGCCTTGGATGGGGGCGTTGATGGCATTGCGCTCGGCGCCGGAGCGAACCATCTGGTTGCGGGCGTTGATGTCGCGGATGTAGCGGCGGCGTCCGGTGATGGTTTCGACGTATTCGTGCTTTTGGGCGAATTCGATGATTTTGTCGAGGTAGCCCTGCACGCCGGGATAGCTGGCGCGGTATTGCTCGATGATTTCGGCGGCCTCCTTGCGTGGAATACCGAGACGCTGGGCAAGGCCGAAGGCGGAGATGCCGTAGATAATGCCAAAGTTGACCATCTTGGCCTTGGAGCGCATTTCGCGGGTGACGTCGGCCTTGTCGACGCCGAAGACGCGCGCGGCGGTGGCGGTGTGGATGTCTTCGCCATGGATGAAGGCTTCGCGCAGGTGTTGGTCCTGGCTCAGCTCGGCCATGATGCGCAGCTCGATCTGGGAATAGTCGCAAGCGAGCAGGGTGTAGCCTTTTTTGGGAATGAATGCGCGTCGGATTTCGCGGCCCTCTTCGGTGCGGATCGGAATGTTCTGCAGGTTGGGGTTTTCGGAGGAGAGGCGTCCGGTGGTGGTGATGGCCTGCCGGAAGGTGGTATGGACGCGTCCGGATTCCTCGAACACCTCCTTGGGCAGGGCATCGACATAGGTGCTCTTGAGTTTCGTGAGCGAGCGGTAGTCGAGGATCTTCTGCACGATTTCGTGCTTGTGCGCGAGGTCGGTGAGCACTTCCTCGTTGGTCTTGTATTGGCCGGTTTTGGTCTTCTTGGGCTTTTCGACGAGCTTCATCCGCTCGAACAAAACCTCGCCAAGCTGCTTGGGTGAGTTGAGGTTGAAGGGTTCGCCGCCAGCCATTTCGAAGATCGCGGTTTCCAGCTCCTGGATTCTTTTGGTCAGATCCTCGGAATATTTGCCGAGGGCGGGGACATCAAGGTTGATGCCATTGTATTCCATCTGGGCGAGCACGGGCATGAGCGGGGTTTCGATTTCGTAGAAGACGCGCTCCTGACCGCGTTCCTTAAGCATTGGCTTGAGCTTGTGCCAGAGCTGGAGGGTGATGTCGGCGTCTTCGGCGGCATATTCGCACAGCTCGTCGAGGTCGACTTCGCGCATGGATTTTTGCTTGCTCTTCTTTTCGCCGATGAGGGCGGTGATGGGTACGGGGGAATAGTCGAGCAGGCTCTCGGCCATGTGGTCCATGTTGTGGCGCTGGTCGGGGTCGATGAGGTAGTGCGCGAGCATGGTATCGAGCATTTGGCCGCGCACTTCGACATCGTGCCACTTCAGGATGCTGACATCGTATTTCAGGTTTTGCCCAACCTTCCGGATATCCGCATTTTCAAGAATGGGAAGGAATGGTTTGAGCGCCAGCATCGCCTGTTCACGGTCGGGCGGAAGGGTGACATACCACGCTTCGTGCGGCTCGATGCAGAAGGAGATGCCGATCAGCTCGGCGGTGCGGACATCAAGACCGGTGGTTTCGGTGTCAAAACAGATTTCATAGTGGCTGGAAAGTTTTTCGGCCAGCGCATCGCGTTCGGCGGCGGTGGTGACGAGGTGGTAGTTGTGCTTCACGTCCTTAATGGTTTTGAAGGCCGGAACGGGTTCTTGCATTTCCGGGTTTTGCGCGGCGGCGAATTCGAAAAGATCGCCCTGTCCTTCGGTAACGGCTGCCACGGCGACGGAGGTCGGGGTGGGGGTTTCGCCGAAGAGGCGTTTGATGAGCGTTTTGAATTCGAGCTCGGTGAAGAGGATCTTGAGCTGGTCGTCGTTGCGTTCGCCGATTAGAAGCTCTTCCGGTTTTTCCTTCACGGGCACGTCGCACTTGATGGTGACGAGTCGTTTGGAGAGCAGGGCGGTGTGCTTGTTGGCCTCAACCTTTTCCTTCTGCTTGCCCTTCAACTGGTCGGTGTTTTCGAGCAGGTTTTCGACGGAGCCGAACTGGGCAATGAGCTTTTGCGCGGTCTTGGGGCCCACGCCGGGGACACCGGGAATGTTGTCGGCGGTATCGCCCGCAAGGCCGAGGATGTCGATGACCTGCTCGATCTTTTCAATATTCCACTGTTCGAGAATCTTTGGCACGTCGAGCAGTTCGCCGGAGCGCCCGCTTCCGGGCTTGAGCATGAAGGTGTGTTTGTCGACGAGCTGGGCATAGTCCTTGTCGGGCGTGACCATATAGGTGTCGAAACCCTGCTTTTCGGCGGTGCGGGCGAGGGTGCCGATCACATCGTCGGCCTCGAAGCCGGGATATTCGAGCACGGGAATGTTGAAGGCCTGAAGCAGGTTGCGGATATGCGGCACGGCGGTGCGGATACCCTCGGGTGTTTCATCGCGCGTGGCTTTGTATTCGGGATACTCCTCGTGGCGGAAGGTGGGGCCGTGGGTATCGAACGCGACGGCGATATGCGTCGGCTCGTAGGTGTGCATGATGTCGAGCAGCGTATTGATGAAACCGAACACGGCGGAGACATTTTCGCCCTTGGAATTGATGCGCGGGTTGCGGATGAGGCCGAAATAGGCGCGGTAGACGATCGCCATGCCATCGATGAGGAAGAGTTTTTTGGTCATAGGTGGTTATCCGTTTTCAGTTATTGATTGTTGGGGATACGGTACAACGCCTACTTCCCAATGTCTGGAAAATCCTGTATTAAATTCCCTCACTCACTGAAAGGAGTGGAAAATGAAAAACGCGGTTTTGACTATTTTGGTGTGCTTGTTGGCTTGCTCGGGGCTGGCGGAAACGGAGTCGAAGGGCGGCTATGCCATAGTCCTGCAGGCGGGCAACGAAACAAACGAGGGTATGGCGCGGGCGGTGCATGCGTTGCTCTATGCCCGGGAGCTGGCGGAAAACGGATATGAGGTTGCCTTGATCTTCGATGGAGCCGGAACAGGTTGGGCCAACGAGCTGCGCAAGCCGGAAAACCCGCTCCATAAACACTATCTCAAGGTCAAGGAGCTCGGCTTGGTGGAGGAGATCTGCGATTACTGTGCCGAATCTTTCGATGTAAAGGCCAGCCTTCCCGAGCAACAGCGCAAGTTGCTGGTCGGGGACTACGAGGGACATCCCAGTCTCGTTAAGTGGGTTGAGCGTGGCTATAAAGTCGTCGTGTTGTAAAAAGAGGTCATGAAAAGTTTGTAGTTCCGCCTTTAGGCGGCCAGTCCACAGAGGCTGCCTGAAGGCGGAACTACAAGCCTCTTTTCCACGCCTCTTCCAGTCGCTGGGCGGAAACCTTGACGGGGGTTTTTATCTCCGGCGCAAAGCGGTTGACGCGGAACTCTTCGAGCATCATGGCGAATTCCAGCAGATCGTGGGCCGTGGCGATGTTGTCGCACTCCAGCAACCTTTCGCTGAGTCGGTTTTGGAATGGCTCCACCTCGGCCATCTTGCGTGTGTCGGCCTGCGCGTTGTTGCGGATGCGCTGAATGCGCACCTGCATGGCTTTCAGGTAGCGCGGATAGCGGCTGAATACATCCGTGGTTTGGAGGAAGCCGGGCCGGAACAGGAATTCGAGCTGCATTTCCAGATCGTGCATGGTTTCAAAGTCGGCGTTGAGCTGGCCAAGCGCCTCCACAACCTTTTCCCGTTGCGTGAGCATGTCTTCCAGAATTCGCGCGTTCTCATCCAGCTTTTCATACAGCATCGTTCTGGCAATGGTGGCCCGCTCCGAGAAGGCTCCTTCGCTCCGTATCTCGTATCTTGAATCCTCTGTCAGTGCATCGCAGATGGATACGTCCATCAAGTCGGTCAGGAAGTCGCTGTCGATGGACGACATGGTTAGCTGAATAATGGGTGTGAGCGGCGGGCGCTTTTCGACATACTTTACCTGATCGGCCTGCTGGAGGCGGAAGAGCTTCACCAGTCCGGCGCGGTGCGAATGCTCCGCCTCGATCTGGCTCAAAAACACTTGCCGCCCTATGCCGCCCGTTTCGGCGGTCAGCGCCGGATATCCGCGCGTCTTTTGGCTGTCGTCGCTGGTGATGAATTCCGGCAACTCGCCGCCCGGCCAGGCTTTTTCCGGCGGCAGCGTCCATTTTGCAAAGGCCAGCTCCGTACTGCTGCGGTGGGCGGTCAAACGGTGTTCGTCGGAAATTCCGGTGTGTATCCGCACAATCTCATCGTCCTTGGTTTCAATCACCTTCATGCGAAGGAAGTTTGGCAGGACGGATTCATCGAAGTCGCTGGCATCGACCGGCAGTTTAAACTCCTGCTGGAGCCACTGCGAAAGCGCATTGAGAAGCGGCTGGGTTTTCACATTTGCGCAGGCGTGAAATTTTCCGGCGGTTTGGTCGATGGGAGAAATGGTTGTTCGAAGATTCTTGGGCAGGGTGCGCAACAGGCGGTTGACCTTTTCAGCCAGCCAGCCCGATACGAGCCAGTCGGGTGCCCAGTCCGGCAGGAAGGCCAGTTTGTCGGTCGGACAGACGAGGGCGATTCCATCCAATTCCTCGCCGGGATCGAAGGTATAGATCAGCTGGAAATCCTCATGGTGGAAGGTTAGGAAGTCGGGATAGTCCTCCAGCGTGACGGGACGGGACTGCGGATACATTGCATCCTTCATCCGCATGGCAATCCGGGCTTTGGATTTACGTATCCATTTTTCCAGCGTTTGGACGGAGTAGACCTCCGGCGGCAAAGCCTGATCGAAGTGGTCGAAGACGGCATCGTGGTCGAGCAGTGCGCCGGGGCGGCGGATTTTCTCTTCCAGGCCCTGGATGTCGTCGAGCATTTTTTGGTGGAGCCTGAGCCATCCGCCGCGTGTGGAGAGGTTGCCGGGCGCCATGCCTTCGCGGATGAATATCTTTCGCGCTTCCTCCGGATTGATCGGGCCAAAATGGACATTCCGTCCGTGGGTAAGTGTCAGCCCGCCGGAAAGGATGGATTCCTTGGCATAGACGAAGCCTTTGTCCGCACTCCATTCGGGATTTTTGTAGACCGCCTTGCAGAGGTGCGGCGCAACGGCTTCGACCCACTCGGGCTGGATCTCGGCCACGATGCGCGCATAGAGCTTGGTGGTTTCCACCAGCGCAAAGGTCATCACCCATTCCGGCGGCTTCTTGAACAGGCCGGAGCCGGGGAAGATGAAAAACTTCCGGTTGCGCGCCGCCGTAAACCCCCGCTCCTCTCCTTTGAAGCCAATGTTGGCCGGAAGCCCCGCCAGCAGGCTGCGGTGGATCAAATCATAGTGACTGCTAATCTTTTCACCACGAAGACACGAAGAGCTCGAGGCAGTTTCTTTGTGTCCCTTCGTGTCTTTGTGGTTAGATTTCCATCCCAAATCGCGCACTGTATTGCGCAGATCGCGCCAAAGGTTGGTCCATTCCATGACGCGGCGATAGTTGACGAAATTCTTTTTGCAGTATTTGCGCAGTTTGCCGTGCGATCCGCCCGCGCCGCGTTCTTCTTCGATGCAGTTCCATAGGTTGAGGATGGTGATGAAGTCGGACTTTGGATCCATCCACTGCTTATGGGCAAGATCGGCGGCATCGGCTTTTTCGGTCGGACGCTCGCGCACATCCTGAATGGAGAGGAAGGCGACGAGTACAAGGATTTCCGGTAACGCGCCTTCATCGTACGCCTGCACGATCATGCGCGCCAGATGCGGATCGGTCGGGAAGCGGGCAATGTCCCTCCCAAGATTGGTCAGCTTGCGGTCTTCGTCGATTGCGCCGATGTCGCGCAGGGCTTTGTAGCCTTCGTTCACCAGCGATGCCTGCGGCGGGTCGATCAGCGGGAAGCGGTCGATTGGCGGCAGGCCGAGCATGTCCATTTGCAGGATGACGCCGGCGAGCGAAGAGCGGCGGATTTCAGGGTCGGTATATTGCGCGCTATTTTCGAACGTATCCTTATCGTAGAGATAGATGCAGATGCCGTCGGTCACGCGGCCGCAGCGACCTCGCCTTTGGCGGGCGCTCGCCTGCGAAACCTGTTCGATCTGCAGTCCCTGCACCTGTGTGCGCGGGTTGTAGCGGCTCAGGCGTACCAGCCCGGAATCGATGACATAGTGGATGCCCGGAATGGTGATTGAGGTTTCGGCCACGTTGGTTGCCAGAATGATGCGCCGCCGTCCGCCGACCTTGAAGACGCGTTGCTGTTCGCCCATGCTCAGGCGTCCGAAGAGGGGTAGCACCTCCGTATTTTTCCAGTGCTGGCCTTCCAGTTTTTTTGTTGCGTCGCGAATCTCGCGCTCACCCGGTAGAAAGATCAATACGTCGCCCTGCTCGTCGACATCCGAGATCCAGCGCATGGCGCGCAGGATGTGGTTTGAAAGCTCCTCGTCCTTGCCCGGCGGCAGGAAAAAGTCCTCCACCGGATAGGTGCGGCCTTCGACCTCGATTACGGGCGCGTTATCGAAAAAGGTGGAAAAGCTTTCGGCATCGAGCGTGGCCGAGCTGATAACGATTTTTAGCTCGGGGCGCACGGCCATCAGGTTTTTCAGATAGCCGAGCAGGAAGTCGATGTTGAGGCTGCGTTCGTGTGCTTCGTCGATGATGAGGCAGTCGTATTGGAGCAGGTGGCGGTCGCGCTGGGTTTCCGCCAGCAGGATGCCGTCGGTCATGAACTTGATGATGGTCTCGTCGCAGGTCTGGTCGTCGAAGCGCACCTGGCAGCCGACGCCCCTGCCGTAGTCGGTCTGCATTTCCTCGGCCACACGACGCGCCATTCCGGTGGCGGCCAGCCGCCGCGGCTGGGTTACGCCGATGCGTCCGACCTTGCCTGCTCCCGCCTCTAGCACGATTTTCGGGAGTTGGGTCGTTTTGCCCGAGCCTGTTGTGCCGCAGACAATCACCACCTGGTTATCCTTCACCAGCTTTTGGATGTCCGCGCGCTTTCCGGAAATGGGCAGGATTTCGGGATAGTCGAGCGTCAGCGTTACGCCCGCCCGCTTCTGTGCGCGTTCCAACGATTGGAAATGCACATCCTTCAGTTTGCCAACCAATTTGTCCGCCGGCTTTTGATCATGAATGCACTGTCGCACCCGCCGCATCAGGCTGTTCAGGTGCGCGCGGTCGCGCAGTAAAAGCGAGTCGAGCGACTGCTTAACCGTCTGCAATATTTCCTTTGTCTCCGACCGATCCATGGGGCTGGAAATAAGGACACAGGGGGCAGGGCAGTTCAAGGCATATTAAGTACGAAAGTTATCAGGATTCGCCTTTGTGATCTTGTTGTCTTGGGGTTTAAGCTCAAACCTCATGAAACGAACTGTTTTTTAGACGCGATTTTGAAGGAGTGGGATGTTGAGCTTGTCCGCTTGGACAGTGCCAACGAATAGGCATCCCTTAATAGTTCGGGGTTTCAGGACAACTGCCACCAAGGGAAAACGAGGCACACTATGGGCATATCAATTCATTACAACGGAACGATTGAAGCCGAGCGGATTGACCCGCTATGTGCGGAATTGATGGATATTGCGAAGTCGCTGAAGTTTGATGAGTCGGTTCCGGTGGATGACGACGAAAAGGGGCTGCGGGGAATTATTTTGCGGCCGACATCGGAGATGGAGTCGATTCCGTTCCTTTTCGATTCGGAAGGCCGGTTGCATGCACTGGGCGACTTGATTGCGGGGTGGGACGATTTTCCGATTTTGAGCGTTGCGGTGAAAACCCAGTTTGCAGGGGAGTCCGACCATATCTGGCTGATAGGGCTACTGCGGTATATTCAGCGGAAATACATTCCATTGCTGGAAGTAATGGATGAAGGCGGTTATTGGGAAAGCAATGACGTGGATGAGCTGAAGCGACGGATCGAAAAACTTGGCGCAATCATCAAGGGCTTTGGCACCGCATTGGAAAATGCGTTTATGGATACGGTGGTCGATAAAAACGATCCCGATGCACTGGCTGATTTTATTGAGCGAGTGGCGCAGGATTTTCGTGACAGGCTATCCGATGGGTAGCTTTTTGAGAGTGAAGCGTGTGCTGTACCTGCTCCTTCAATGTATTTGCATACCGGATATGTTGCGCGGGTGGAACTGCGTGGTGATCAAGTCTCTGTCCTGAAGGCCTCGGAGATGTGGATGAGCTTGAGGGCTTTGCGGGATGCTTCGGGCAGGGTTCCGTCGCGGTAGAAGGTGCGAATGATTTCCAATGCCTGTAAACTTTCCTGCAACTGTTTTCCCAAGCGTTGGAAATCCAGATGATCAAGGGCCTCTTCCTGCTCAATGTCGTCCAGCGGGGTATCGCCCTGGGCGTTTTGCATTGCATGATTCAGCAACGCGCCGAGAATCTTCAGGACTTCGGCGTGAAGCTCGTCGGGTTGGTGGTAGAAATGGTCGTCGCAGAAGTATTCATAGCAGACGGGGGGGCGGCCTTTTTCAAGTGCGCAACCCGTCGCGGAGAGAAATCCGCGCTGCTCGCTGAACTGATCGGCTTGCTGGTGAACCAGTTTGAGAAAGGGGCTTTTGATGCCCTCGACGCACATGATCACATCGCAGCAAATACAGGAGCACTGCGAGCAAAGCGAGTTGCCTTTCCGGTTAATCAGTTCCCGCATGCCGAGTTCGAGTTTGGTGTACTTTTCAATATAGGATTTAAGGGCGTCGTTCATAAGATTGCAGGTGGGTTGTTTGAGCCGCAGAATACACGGAACGGCTCGGAGAAAAGAGCTCAATTTATCCCTGAGACGTAATGATGGCAGAGAGAGAATGCAAAGAACCCAAAACCGGCGGTCTAATTTTATTATGAATGAGTTTGGGTGAATGCCGGGAAATAGTGAATATTGCCAGCCAAATTCAAGGGGAAACAGCAATGAGTGGTGGCAAGAAACAGTTTTCAAAACGAGGATCGGACTTTGGCCGGAACAAGAATCAAGCGCGGAAGAATGTCCATGCCTCCGGGACCAAGCCGCTGATCAAGGATGAAGCGGAGCTGTCGGACCTGCTGGATCAAGCGAAAAATCCGCTCATCCTTATTCTGGACTGCATTCAGGATCCTCATAATCTTGGTGCTTGCCTGCGCTCGGCCAATGGGGCCGGGGTGGATGCGGTCATTATGCCGAAAGACCGTGCGGTGCCCGTAACCCAGACCTCTATTTCCGTCAGCTGCGGCGGGGCAATGCATACCCCGATCTTTCGTGTAACGAATCTGGCGCGTACCATGGATCTCCTTAAAGATCATGGCGTGCGGATTGCCGGAACCTCCGATCATAAAGGCACCGAAAACCTATATGAAGCCGATTTGTCGGGGCCGCTGGCTCTGGTGATGGGGTCGGAAGCGAAGGGGATGCGCGAGCTAACCATGAAAAACTGCGATCTCTTGCTGTCGATTCCCATGGCCGGGTTTGTGGAATGCCTCAATGTTTCCGTCGCCACCGGCGTATGCCTTTTCGAGATTGTGCGGCAGCGCTAAGTAGGGAATTAAACACGAAGCACACTAAGCTATGGAATACCCGGCTTTGTGACCTTGGTGTCTTCGTATTTAAATGTCTCTGCACCATGTTGGGTGCAATTAGCAGTGGGTTCTCAGGCAATATGTTGCTATAGCACTGCCTGCTTTTTAAAAATTTTCAGATTTAATTCAGGTATTTCCATATGATTGCAACATCCAATATCACTATGCGCTTTGGTAAAACGGCTCTTTTTGAGGACGTTTCGGTAAAGTTTACTCCGGGCAACCGCTACGGTTTAATCGGAGCCAATGGCTCGGGCAAATCGACGTTCATGAAGATTCTGACGGGCCAGCTGACGCAGAGCGACGGCCAGGTTTCGGTGGGCAACGACTGCTCGCTGGGATATCTTCGGCAGGATCATTCGGAGTTTGATGACTATACGATTATTGACGCGGTCTACACTGGGAACCCCGAGCTTTGGAAATTGCACTGCGAGCGCGAATACCTCTATTCGAAGGACGAGCTGACCGATGAGGAGAATGATCGGTGTGCGCATATTGAGGACGAGTTTGGTGAGGCGGGCGGCTATACGATGGAGACCGAGGCGGCCAGTCTGCTGATTGGCCTGGGCTTCACCGAGGATCTGTTTGAGCAAAGCATGACCGTGTTGCAAGGGGGCTTCAAGTTGCGGGTCCTGTTGGCGCAGGTGCTTTTTGGCCAGCCGGACATTCTTCTGCTCGACGAGCCGACCAACCACCTTGACATGGAGTCGATCGAGTGGCTGGTGGAATTGCTCAAGCGGTATACCGGTACGGTGATCACCATCTCGCACGACCGCTTCTTCCTGAATCAGGTTTGCACGCACATTGCCGACTTGGATTATCATGAAATCCGCATGTTCCCGGGCAACTATGACGACTTCACGATTGCCAGCCTTGAGGCGCGCGAGCTGCAGGAAAAAGCGAACAAGAAGCTCGAAAAGCAGGCGCACGATCTGAAGGCGTTTATTTCACGCTTCAGCTCCAATGCCTCGAAGGCAAAGCAGGCCACCTCGCGCAAAAAGACGCTCGATAAGCTGGAGATCACAAAGTTTAAGCCCAGCAGCCGGGTCTCGCCCTTTATCCGCTTTAACCCTAAAACCCGTCTGGGCGACAAGGTGATCGAGGCCAAGTCGGTTTCAAAGTCGTATGATGAAAAAATCTTCAGCGATTTTTCCTGCACGATTGGCCCGGAAGAGCGCGTCGCCATTATTGGTAAAAACGGGATTGGCAAAACAACGCTGCTGAACATTCTGTGCGACCAGCTGGAGAGCGATACCGGTCAGGTAAAGTTTGGCGAAACCGTTCAGGTCGGAATGTTTCCGCAGGATGCATCGGGTATTCTTGATCCTGACGCCCGGGCGCTGGATTGGCTTGGCCGTTTCTCCGATGCCGAGACTTCCGAAACCGAGCTGCGTGCCTTTATGGGCCGAATGCTTTTCCGTGGCGACGATTCCTTGAAAAAAACGGGTGTTCTCAGCGGCGGTGAAAAGGCGCGTCTGATCCTCTCCAAAATGACGATGGAGGGTGGCAATGTGCTGGCCCTGGACGAGCCGACCAACCACCTTGACCTGGAATCGATCGAAGCGCTCAACTTTGGCCTTTCGCTTTTCCCCAACACACTGATCTTTGTTTCGCACGACCACCGCTTTATTGCCACGCTGGCCACACGGATTATTGAAATCACGGAAGACGGCATTACCGACTATCCCGGCACGCTCGACGAATATGAAGCGTTGAAGAAGAGCCGGAAAGGCAAGGGGTAGAGCCGGCAATTGGTGATACGACTCCGTGCTGCAGGCGTCCTGTCTGCCCTGCATTATACGTTGCCCATTTAAGGATTTTGCGGTAGCCTTCCGATGTAGGAAGGGAGGCGAGAATGATGAAAGCCGAACGTATGTGGCACAAGGTGTTGAAGGAGTTTCCCAAAGATGCTCCTGCGGATAAAATCGAGTCTACCGCCGGAGATCTGGAGCGCATGAACTATGAGCCGGTGTTGCTGCTGAAAACACCGGATTTCCTTCGGATGGGCAGGAGCGATCTGGAGGCGGAGATTGATCGCGTTCATGAAATGACGATCAAGGAGATGATGGCTGAAGGGTTCGCTGAGAACGCCAATTTCAACGAGTTCAAGGCCAAGCACCTCCAGCTCTTGATCTACCACTATGGCCTGCTGTGCCGGCTTCGTGCCGCCGATCCCGCAGCATGGGACACCATCAACGAGCTCTATGAAGACGATTGATCCTGTCACGAGCAGTGGGGATGAAGGAAGCGGTGTTTGGGTCAGTGGTTTCAGTGCCATCGTTTAATGGTCGATTTCTCCGGATCACTTTTTTAAAGTCCGCCTGATTTTGGTTGAAAGGGATACCGATGGATGCAGGCGGAGAGATGAAGCGCATTGTTCTGGATGCGGTGATCAAGGAGTTGGAGCAGGAGCTTGAGCGTCGACAGGGCGCCAGTACGAATGCTTCGAAGAGTGCGATGCATAGCGCCCCCGGCGCTGAAAAACAGCGAGATACCACCGGGCTTGAAGCGGCCTATCTTGCGCACGGCCACTCCATGCAGAGCACCACCCTCGCCAGGCAGATCGAAGAGCTCAAGGCGTTGGGGATAGAGGATTTTTCAGGGCAGGAAATCGATGAGGGTGCTTTGGTCGAGGTCGAGCTGGACGGTGACGCCGATCTCTATTTTCTATTGCGTTGCGGTGGCGGAACCGAGGTAGCCGTTGACGGCCGGTTGGTCACCGTCATCACGCCCGATTCTCCTCTTGGTGGAGCTCTCATGGGGAATGTTGAGGCGGGATTTGTCTCTCTTGCTACGGGGATGGAAGGAATTGTCCTGGAAGTATTCTGACGGCAATCCGGTTGTTTGGGCTTTTCTCTGATTTAAAGTTAAATTGTACCGCCATTATGCGAAAAACAAAATTCAAGGTGAAGGAACTGAAGCCGTTGGAGCTTCTGGAGGCATGTAAGCCCGAGGAGGTTTGGGGGCATTGTGCAAATTGTGGGAATCACGCTTCGGTTTGGTCGTGCCCGCCGCATGACTTCGATCCCTGCGAGTTCATTAAAGGATTCAAGTTCGCCTATGTGCTGGTTGGCACCGTTTCGCTTGTGCAATTCAATGAGCAGAAAAAGGCGGTCAGCCACTATTACGAAGAGCGTCGGCGAATCAACAGGGCGTTGCTGGCCTTCGAGGCTACCTTGCCGGATTCAGTCTGCCTGTTTGCGGGGCATTGCGATGCATGCGATGAATGTTCGCGTATTCAGGGGGCAGGATGTGTTCGCCCCGACCTTTGCCGCTATTCCCTCGAATCGCTTGGGCTGAAGGTGTCGGATATTACCAGTACGCATTTTAATGAGTCGTTGAAATGGTCCCGTGGCTCTGTGCCCGAAAAGCTGTTGGTGGTTCCCGCCTTGCTTTGCCGGCAAAAAGTTAACCCTGCCGGGCTTGTCCAAGCGCTTGAGCCTCGTTAACCTTCTTCCGGCTTAAAAGAGAAAGGATCGTTTAATGATCAAACATATCGTGATGTGGAAGTTCAAGGATGAGGTTGCCGAGGCGGACAAGTTGGAGATGAAGCGCCAGCTTGAGGCTTTGAAAGGCGTAGTGCCGACGTTGGTGGACATTGAGGTTGGAATGGATTTTTCCAACAAGGAGGCCTCGCAGGATATGGTGCTCTATTCCGAGTTCCAGTCCATGGAAGACCTTCAGGCCTATGCAGGGCACCCGGAGCATTTGAAAGTGGTCGAGTTCGTTAAGCCGCTTGTCTGCGAACGGGCGGTTGTTGA
>JBDLJW010000036.1:0-14840 GCA_039714135.1 Verrucomicrobiota bacterium | reverse complement strand
ATGATGCCAAAATAGCCGGTGTGGATCTGTTGGCCGATTACATAGAGTTCGGCGGTCAATTTGTCGGTGTAGGGCGCTCCGCCGGCCTTGCGCACCTTTACGCGCACCTGAACCTGTTCGACTTTGGCTTCGCCGGCATCGCCTGCGCCAATGCTTTTTTTGTGACGTTTCGTGGAAACATCAATGTCGACCTTCAGCGGAAACGCGGCGTAGGCGCTTGAAGCAATAATTCCCAGCACTGCGACACTCAATAAACCTTTACTTAAACCCTTCATTACATTCCTCCATTTTGTTTTGAGCATTCTATGAAAAATTAACGAATTTAAGCAATGGAATTCTACTTTTCAGCCTCTTTCCGCGCTTCCGTAACCTTTTTCGGGGTTGGTTTGGGCGGGAGCCACACCTTGACCTGTTTGGTTTGGACGCCCCAGTGGCGGGCAAACCAGTGATTGGGGCGGTAGAGATCGATGTGCTGTCCCTTGATTGCCCCGCCGGTGTCCTCGACGCGGCCATAGCCGTAGCCGGGAATGTGCATGATGGTTCCGTAGGGATAGATGGAGGTGTCGGCTGCGATGCTTCCGGGGCGGACGATCGTTCCTGATGAGGTTTTTCCTACCTGCTTGATTCGGAACGATAACGCCCCGGTTTTCTGGTAGGGGATAAACAGGAACCATTTGTAGCTGCAGCAGCGGCGGCAGTGGCAGTAGGAGGTGGTTTCCATTTGAATCACGCGTGGCTTGACGCCTGAGGGCGGACGGGTTCGTCTCGGGAAATAAAACCGACCTTCCTTGGCGAGCCAGATCAACGCAATAATTGCGAGGACCCTGATCCACTTGTTGGGTTTTCTATATCTTCGCACCATGACTTTCCGGTTCGCCTTTCCTCCAAGACTTCAGAATATAGGAGTTTCACTAAAAGTAAAGGATGCGGACTTCCGCCGGAAAGCGGGGAGGGGGTTCCGGTCAGAGTCCGAGAAACTGGATTGCGAGGCCGGAAAGGCAGACTGTTGCGCCTGCGAAAGCATGGCCGAAGCGCTCCACGGAACCGAGCTTGACGAAACGGATGCCCCATCCGGAAATCAGCACCACCGCCATCATGGTCCCAATCGTTGCAATTGCAAAAACAGAGGCCACCAGCAGCATGCCGAGCATGCTGTGCTCCGCGGCGGGATACATGATCAGCGGAATCAGTGGTTCGCAGGGACCAAGCACGAAGATGGTGAACAACACCCATGGAGTGAGTGTTTTCCCTTTGTTCTCATGGGTATGGGCGTGTGAGTGGGTGTGGGTATGCTCGTGTGCATGCACAACGTTGTCTTCATGGGAGTGGATATGAGCGTGAGGCTTGTGCCTAATGGCGCGGTGAATGCCCCAGATGCAATAGGTAAATCCAAAGATGATCAGTGCCTGTGCGGCGAGGTTCCCTCGCCATGTTTCGAAAAGTTCAAGTTTCCCCAGGGCAATTCCGAACGCGGCTCCAGCCAGCCCGAGCGCAACCGATCCGGCTACATGGCCGAGTCCGCAAAGGAAGGTTATCCTCAGGGTCTTGGCCAGCGACCAGCCGCGGGCCTTGCCCATCACGATGAACGGCAGGTAGTGGTCCGGTCCAAGCAAGGTGTGTCCGAGGCCGATCAAGGCGGCGCTTCCAGCAAGTATGGTGATTGTGTCTGTCATATATAAAATAGCTTGGCTCTTCTTGTATCGAAAGTCCATTGCATAATTCGCATTGCGTCGCTTTGCAATTATATTTATCTTAAGGGAATGCAAACCACACAGCAGCTAAAATTCGGGCTGTTGAACGACCTCCACTACGATGGCGGCGTCCAAGCGCTGAACCGTCTCTATGAATCGGTGGCGGCGCTTAATCAGGGGGGTGCCAAATTGATGGTGGTTCTCGGCGATCTGATCGATTCCTCCGGCAAGTCGAATGCCGAACGATTGTTGCGCGAGGTTTCTGCTTTGTGCGACTCGTTTCATGGCGTGGTTCGCTACATGCCCGGCAATCACGATCTGGACTATCTTTCCAAGGCGCAGTTCTACAACGCCCTTGGCTGCGCCGGCGATCCGGCGGCCTGCGGCTTCAAGCACGAGGGCATCGACTTTATTTGTATTGACGGCAACTTCTCCCCTGACGGGACAGAGTACGACTCCGGAAATTTCAGATGGGAAAAGTCGCTCGTGCCGGATGAACAACTTGCATGGCTTCAAGAGCAGCTTGCCGATGCCTCGGCGCCGGTAGTGCTCTTTTCGCACCAGCGCATCGATATTCCCGGCGACTTTTCCATCCAGAACCACATGGCTGTGCTCGAAATCATCCGGCTCTCCGGCAAGGTCAAGGCGGTATTCCAGGGGCACCAGCATGCTGACGATTTACAGCAGGTCGACGGTGCGACCTACTACACCCTTGCCGCCCACAAGGACGATGCCGGTCCCGCCATCGTAGAGGTCGGTCCCCAGAACATACTTCTTTCTCGTGATTTCCATCCTCCTGAAATAGTCTGACCTATTATGAAGCGCATTTTAAAATCCATTACCACTGTACTGACGCTGATTGTCCTCGCATTCGTCGGCGGATCGATCTTCTACGGCACCAAGACCGTGCATGATCTGTTGGCCAGCAACGAAAAGCTCAAGGCCGCCATCACTTCCCTCACGCACGAGGACCAGATCGGGTTTGCCAAGGTAATCAAGCAGGAGGAGCGCGATGGGAGGCTCTACACCACTCTCAGATTTGTCGAAACCGCGCGCGGCGACATCCTCAGCAAGGTGCTCGAAAAGGAATATGAGATCGAGGGCGACATCGTTCACTTTGACTCCCTTATTGTCACTTTCTCCGATCAGGCGGTCATGGATGGCAAGGCGCGCTCGCTCTATTTATGGCGTCGCGTCTACGGTGAAAACATGAGCCCGTCCGAAGGCTATTCCATTGAAGCGCCCGGCGCACAACCTGAACGCTACGCCGGCCTGTTGCGGGAACTGAAGCAGTCCGAACAGGAAATGTTCTGGGACGCCATATGGGATTTATCGAACAATCCCGGTGCCTTGCGCGATTATGGCATCAAGGCCATCTACGGGAACGCCGTCTACAACCGCCTTTGCCCCGGCCTCATCTATGTCTTCAAGATCGGTGCCGATGGCCACGTCTATCCCGAAACCGTGCTGGATATGTAGGATCTTGGATGTTGAAAGTTATTTATTGCGACGAGGGGTTTTTAGCGGCGGACAAGCCAACGGGGTTGTTGACGGTACCGGGACGCGGGCCGGACAAGCAGGACTGTCTCTATCGCCGTGTGCTTGAAGAATATCCCGATGCCTTGATGGTGCATCGGCTTGATATGGACACGTCGGGGCTGGTGCTTTTTGCCCGCTCTCTGGAAGTGCAGCGCAACCTTTCAATGCAGTTTGAAAAGCGGGAGGTTTCAAAAACCTACGTTGCGATTGTCGAGGATACTGTCGAAAAGGATACCGGCATCATCGACTATCCCCTGCGCAAGGATATGGAGCAGCGGTTGCCGCCGAAGCATTTGGTTGATTGCGTGCGCGGAAAGAAGGCCGTCACCGAATGGCAGGTACTGGAGCGGGGCGGGGACACGACGCGGGTGGCACTGTTCCCAAAAACCGGTCGCTCCCACCAGTTGCGCGTCCACATGCAGAGTGCCGGGCATCCCATTGTAGGCGACCCGATCTACGGCACTCCGGCGGAGCGCCTTATGCTTCACGCCCAGTCACTCGAATTCCACCATCCCGTCACCGGCAGACCAGTCCAGCTTGAATGCCCCGTTCCTTTTTGATGGCATCCCCTGCAGATATGTAAAACGCATCCCGCTGATTTTACTTGGCCTTGATGCTTGTCCATGGGTTCCTGTATTCGATAGTTTTCTGTTGAAGCTCGGAACAGGTTGATAAAAGGCGATTTGTGTCTTGGGCGGAAATGCAGGGGGTGGAAGAGATGCGTGAAAGAGGCGGGTTGATACGTTTGGTTCCTATCCTGTTGCTGACAGGCTTCATATTATTGATCGATGCTTTTTTTGCACCGGCCTTGGTTGATTTCGTGGAGGTAGCCTTTGGTGTTTTTTCTACTCCTGAAATTGTTGTTCGCGCATATTTCCTACTATTTTTCTTTCAGCTGATTCTGGCTCTTTCCTTCTTTTTATTCGTGCGGCCAATAGCCGGCCTGCGGCAGCGGTTGATTTTGTATTTCCTGCTGATCGAAGGACTTGTTTTATGCCCTATCTGGATATTCGACGATCCTGAAATATTTTTCCGTTCCGAAGAGTCGACTCTAACCTTCTTTTCTTCCGTTGTTCTGGTTCTCTGTGCCGTGGGGGCGTTTTTAAACCTGCTTATCCTGAGGGTGCGGGACGATGCTGGAAAAGCCGCTCAGGTTTTTTGGGGGTTGTTGTCCGCCGCCTTTCTATTTGCCGCCATGGATGAATTCTTCCAGATTCATGAGAGGTTCGCCAGGATTGTTGCGGCATCCAGTTTTGGGCAGGATTTGTTTACGGTCGCGTATGCTGTCGGGGCATTCTGTGTTCTGGCGGTGTTTTACAGGAGTTTCCGCAAGGATTTGTTCTGTTGGAAAAACTATTTTTTCCGGTTGCTGGCAACAGGGGTTTTGGTGTTGGGGGGGGCAATGTTCCTTGACACGGTTGGCGGGGTGTTCCTGTACTTTTTCGGCCGCTATTTCGAAGTAAACCACCTCTGCAATTCTCTGGAAGAGTTGATGGAGTTCACAGCTGCCTGCCTGTTCTGCTGCGCATTTTTCATAAATATCCTAGAGGCGGATAATGGGCAGGTTCTCAAGCAGCTGGAAGGCAAATGGAAAACTCCCCGGAGCCATGGGGTTCTCAAGGTTGATTTTGCGGGAATTATTGTGCTGGCTCTGGCGGGACTTTTGGGGATCAAGTTCGTCTACGGTGTGCCGAATGATACCATCCTCGAAAAGAATGGATGCCGGGTCTCCGTCTTTGCCGATATGGATGATGGCCTTAATGGAGCGGATGGATTGGTTTTCCACCCTGATTTCGGATTGGTTGTGTGCAATGAAAAATCGGGGGAGCTGCTTGCTTTCGATCATGATGGACTGGGCCGTGTTCTTGTCGACTCCCGATCCGGCCTTGCTTCTCCCGAGAGTCTGGCTTTCGGGGAGAGTGGGATTTTTGTTTCCGATGACAGCCGCGGCCGGGTTGTTGAATATCAGCATCCGGTAGTCGGAGTCGATCCGGTTGAACTTTTCTCGCCGACAGGGGGCTCTCCAGAAGGGCTTGCAGTTGATGGCCAGGGGCGACTCTACATTGCAGACGAAGGGCTTTCGATGGTTCTTCGGCTGACCGACGGTTATTATGAAATTCTGGCCTCTTCGCTCGATGGGCTTGTGACTCCGGAAGAAATAGCCATCGATGACGAGGGCAATCTTTATGTGACGGACGAAGCGGCCCAGTCTGTTTTCAGGATTTCCTCTGATGGGGACGTTTCTCTGTTTGCCGATCGGTCCGATGGTCTGATTGCTCCGGAGGGAATTATTGTTCACGACGGCAGCGTTTTTATTACAGATGCTCAAACGGGATTCGTTTTCCGGTTCGATCAGGACGGAATGGGGGAAGTGCTGATGCGCTTTGGTAAAAGATTCCGCAAGGTCTCCGGAATAGCCTTTGATGACAGAGGGTTTCTTTATCTGGTTGCCAATGATCCGCTTAGCCGGAATGCATCTATTTTCAAGGTGGAGCTTGAGGACTAAGAGCCTCGGCCCGCCCGCCAAAGTAGCTGCAGAGGGTAGCGCCCAAGCGCCATGAGCGCTATCACCACACTCGATTAGGCTTGAATGTCCGGCTCTGTTCTGAACAATCGCGCGCCATGAACGATTTACTCTACAAAGGCCATTTCAAGGGGCTCGACATCGCCTTCACCTACGCCGTCACGACCAAGGCGGCAAACGAGGCGGTTGTGCGCCATAACTGCGATCCAGCCGCCGCGCATATTCTCGGTCGGGCCATGACCGCCGCGCTGCTTTCCGCCGCTGTGCAACCCGCCGGCCGCCGGCTCAATGTTTGCTGGAGATACAAGGGCGCGCTGAAAACGATTGTCGCCGATGCCGGGCAGGACGGCACCGTGCGCGCCTTTATTTCGCCGCCGCAACTCAGCATTTACGGCGATGCGCAAGACGGACTGTACGGTGAGGTTGGCGAGCTGCAGGCCATCGTCTCCGAGAGCGATGGAGCCGTTGCAAGTTCCGGCACCACGCCCATCTCGCTGCACGATGCGGTGAACGATCTTGCCTACCACTATTGCATCTCCGACCAGATTGAAACCGGCATGACCGCCATGATCGGTTTTGCCGCCGACACCAAAAACCCGGTCAGCCTTTGCCAGGGCTGGATGATCCAGGCTCTGCCCAACACCGACCTCGAACGCTTTGAGCGTATCCGTCAGCGAATGAACGAGCCCGGCTTCCGCGAACTGCTGGGCCACGCCAGCGCGGCCGAAGGCTATTTCGAGCAGATTGCAAAGGCGCTTATTGGCGACGAATCAGGCCTTGAGGGCATTCAAATGGAGACTTGTCCCGTGCCGCGCTTCCAATGCTCCTGCAGCAAGGAAAAGATGGCGGCAGTCGTCCGTAGCCTCCCCATTCCCGAGCGGATGGAACTGGTGAAGAAAAACGAACCCGTCGGCATTCAGTGCCAGTTTTGCAACGAGCGCTACGAGCTCTCCATCGAGGAGTGCATCGTGGCATGGAATACGAAGGCGGAATGAAACTTCCCGCACCACTGTTTTTCGGAACACTGGTTAAACGCTACAAGCGCTTCCTCGCCGATGTTGAGCTGGAAGACGGGTCGGTGATTACCGTCCACTGCCCGAACACCGGACGGATGACGACCTGTGCCGAGCCGGGCTGGCGCGTTGCACTTTCCGACAGCCAAAACCCGAAGCGTAAATATCGCTATACCTGGGAGCTGGTCCACAACGGCGATTGCTGGATCTGCGTCAATACCGGCCGCGCCAACGAGCTGGCGTTCGAGGCTGTTTCCAACAGCATAATTCCGGAGCTCTCGGGCTATGCCGAAGTATTGCGCGAGCAGAAATTCGGCAACAGCCGCTTCGACCTGTTGCTACGCAACGGTGAAGATCTTTGCTACGTCGAAGTCAAAAATACGACACTCCTGATGGCCGATGGCTGCTACGCCTTCCCCGATGCGGTCACCGAGCGTGGCCGCAAGCACCTCAACGAGCTGGTCGAGGTCGTCAAGGCCGGCCATCGTGCCGCCATGCTCTACGTGATTCCCCGGTCTGACGGAACGACCTTTCGTGCCGCGCACGAGATTGATCCGGCATATGCCGAGGCGCTGGAGGCGGCCATCGCCGCCGGCGTCGAAGCCTACGCATGGCGTGCCGTCGTTTCGCCGGAAGAGCTCCGTTTGGTCGAGCCGGTAAAACCCCGCCATGTCTAAAACAGGAGCGAATTAGCAACCATTGGGGTGGAATAGCTACTGCTCTTGCAGCCCGCCATTGCGGTAGCGGGCCTGGAGGGCGACGTAGCGCTCGGCATAGCCTCGGATGTCGGAAAGCTCCTCTTCCGAAAGCTTGCGGATGGCACGGGCGGGGGAGCCGACAGCGAGGGAGCCGGCGCGGATTTTCTGGTTCTGCTTTACCAGTGTTCCGGCTCCAACGATGCAGTTGTCGCCAATCTCGCAGCCGTCGAGCAGGATGGCCCCCATGCCGATCAGGCAGTTGTTTCCGATGGTGCAGCCGTGCAGGATGACCTTGTGCCCGACGGTGACACCGCTACCGACGACCACGGGTTGGTTGCGCCCGGTGTGCACGACCGAATTGTCTTGGATATTGCTGCGCTCGCCGATGGTGATCGGCTCGATGTCGCCGCGCAGCACAGCGCCGAACCAGATGCTGGATTGATTGTGCAAAACAACATCGCCAATGACGGCGGCGCTGTCGGCAACATAGTATTCCGGCGGCAGGGAAGGGGTGCGGTCTTCGAAGCGATGGATCATGAGCGAATGTCCAGCGTCTGTTTGCTAAGTTCGATCTGCTCGTGCCGCTCCATCTCCTGCAGGTTCTCGAAAATCTCTCGCACTTTTTCGGAGAGGGCGCGTTGCGCCATTTCCTGATAGAAGGTAGCAAGGCTTGCATCGAAATGCATGGCAATGGCCACCACATGGTCTACATCCATTTCCGGCTTGATTTCGAAGTTGTCGATGGAGGCCAATCCGTTGCTTTCGGATTCATACTTGAAGTAGGTGTCGAGCACGTTGTCCGAAACCTGTTCCTCGTATTGGGCGAGACGGTCGGCGAGATTCTTTTCATGCTGGCTCATATAGTCGAGTAGCGCTTGCGCACTCGCTTCGCTGGCCGACTTTTTGAGGTTATTGTATAAGATGCTGAGTTTGTGGTGGAATTCCCGCACATGTTCAAGCACGTCCTTTGTTTGGTCAAATGCCATATATACTCCCTCTGTTCTATCGCGATTCTAAGCCGTTGCAGGAAAGTGTCAACCAGCCAGCTTCTTAAAGAAGTGCGGCCAGAATGATTAAAGCGATAGGAATTCTTTTGTTATTCGATTGCTAGCTTATGTGTTCTTGGTTAGGTTTTTGGCCAAATTAACCCAAGAGGAGGAAACATGAAGAAGATGAAGGGAATATGGTTGGCCGCACTGGTTGCGTTGCCGTTGGCTGGTATTGCGGATGAAGTCACAAACGTGACATGGAAAAGCAGCCTGACGCTGGGTGCAACCTACAAGTCGGGTAATACCGAAAAATCGCTCTACACTGGAACGCTCAAGGCCGACCGCACTGCACCCAAGAGCGACTGGCTTAATAGCCTTTATACCGAATATGGTAAGACGGAAGACACAACAACTGGCGAAAAAGAGCAGACCGAGGGGCAGGCGCGCCTCCAGTCCGACTACCGCTACAAGTTTGGTGGGAAGAACTTCTTTGGCGGCGTGTTTGGCGAAGCCTACTACGACGATATCAAGAATATCCGCACCCGCCTGAAGCTGGGTCCGAACATCGGCTATTATCTTATCAATAAAGAGACCATGAAATTCGACATCAGTTTCGGTGTCAACTATGTCTACGAAAGAACCGCGGCAACCGAGGACAACTTCGGGGAATATCGCGCGGCCGCCAACTACCTGTGGGATATCACTGAAAAATCGTCCTACTACTTCAACATTGAATACAGTGCACGCATGGAGGATGTCGACGACGGCAACGGCCTGCTTGTAACAGGGGTCAAAAGCGCTGTTAAGGACAACCTTGCAATGTTTGTCGAGGTGCGCGACGAGTATGACAATATGCCGGAGGTTGGAGTGGCCGAGAACAATGACCTCACCATTATCGCCGGTCTTTCCTACGACTTCTAAAATTTTCTGAACATTGAAAATGTGAAAGCCGTCCTGCATTCGCCGGGCGGCTTTTTACTGTAGGCGGGATCGTCGATCCCGCTTCAGTTGCTCCGGCAATATTCGACCACATCGCGGTAGGGCAGGGTGCCGCCGAAAATGTCTAGGGCGGAGCCAACCGTGACATCGATCTTGCCTTGTCCCGCGGCGTTTAGTTTTTCCAGATCCTGGAAGTTGCGGACGCCGCCGGCATAGACGCATGGGATGGGGGAGTGTTTGGCAAGCAGTTCAATCAGCTCCTCGTCCATCCCCTGTTGCTTGCCTTCCACATCCACGCCGTGTACGAGGAACTCGCAGCAGCAGTCGGCCAGATGACGGAGCGATTCCGCATCGACAATGGTTTCGGTGAAGGTTTGCCAGCGGTCGGTGACAACATGGTATTGGCCCTCCTTTTTCCGGCAACTCAGGTCGAGGACCAGCCGGTCGCGACCGGTTTCGGCGACGAGGCGACTTAAGCGCGCCGGATCAATCTGTCCGTTCCGGAAAATATAGGAGGTTACAATCACCTGCGCCGCGCCGGCTTCCAGCCATTGGAATGCATTTTCGGCAGAGATTCCGCCGCCAATCTGCAACCCGCCCGGCCAGCCGGCCAGAGCTTCGCGTGCGGCGTCGTCATTGCCTTCGCCAAGTTTGATCACATGCCCGCCGGTCAGCCAGTCTTCTTTATAGAGCCCGGCATACCATGCCGGCGGCTTTTCGGAGACAAAGTTGGTTTCCGGTTCAGTGCCGTCGGCCAGCGAACCGCCGACGATCTGCTTCACCTTCCCGCTATGCAGGTCTATGCAGGGTCTGAATTTCATGGCGCGGACTTTGGCATAGGAGCGGCAGGCAATTCAACGCTTGTATCCGGAAGGATGGTGGGCAAGAAAAAGCCCCGCTCGGTGGCGGGGCTTTCATTAGGCTAGCGGCGCGGCGGCCGGCGGCCTCCGCCGGAACGGCGCGGACCACCTCCATGCGGCCGGCGGCCTCCACCGTGGTGGCTGTCGGAGCGCGGCTTGCGTTTGCGGGGCGGGGCGGGCGGGAGTTCTTCGAGCAGATCTTCCGGCGCCATCGAGCACTTGAGTTCCATGCCGAGCAACTCCTCGATCTTCGGCAGCTCGAACGATTCCATCTCGCAGGCGAAGGTGATCGACTTGCCAGTAGCACCGGCACGGCCGGTGCGGCCAATGCGGTGCACATAGTCGTCCGGGTTTTCGGGAATGTTGAAGTTGACCACATGGCTGATGCCATCGACATGGATGCCTCGGCCGGCAACGTCGGTGGCGACAAGCACCTTGACCTTTCCTGATTTGAAATCCTCGAGAATGCGCATGCGCTTCTTCTGGGTAACGGCGCCGGAGAGCATTTCGCAATGAATGCTGTAGCGCTCCAACTCATCGGCCAGCCGCTCGGTCTGGTCGCGGCGGTTGGCGAAGATGATGATCCGGTCGGGATTGTCGTTCTTGATGATGTTGTAGAGCAGCGGGAACTTTTCCTTGTCGGTAACAATGAAGACCTTCTGGTCGACGGTATCGACGGCAACCTGCTCCGGCTCGATGTCGATGCGCTCGGGATCGACCATCCATGCCGCGGCAAGGCGCATCACCTCGTCGGAGAGGGTGGCGGAGAAGAGCACGGTCTGGCGCTTTTCCTTTGGCGGGGTCTTGTAGATGATGCGGCGCACGTCGGGAATGAAGCCCATGTCGAGCATGCGGTCGGCCTCGTCGATTACCATGATTTCGGCAAAACGCAGCTTCACGACGTTCTTGCTTGCGAAGTCGAGCAGGCGGCCGGGCGTGGCGACGACGATGTCGACCTTGTCATCGAGCTCGCGCTCCTGCTTGTTGTAATCCATGCCGCCGTAGAGCACGACGGTGCGCAGGCCGGTGAACTGGTTAAGTCCTTCGGAATCCTGCCCGATCTGCATGGCCAGCTCGCGGGTCGGCGCAATGATGAGCGCACGCGGGCTTCCCTCGCTCTGCTTTTCCAGCGGGTTTTTGAGGCAGTGGTTGATGATCGAGATCAGGAATGCGGCGGTCTTGCCGGTGCCGGTCTGGGCGCGGCCGGCCATATCCTTGCCCTTGAGTGTGCCGGGCAGGATTTCGCCCTGGATCGGCGTGGCATACTGCCAGCCCAGCGCATGAATGCTACGCATCAGCTTAGGGTGCAGGTCGAGGTCGTGGAAGCGAATCTTGCCCTCTTCCGGCTCCACCTTGAATTCGGAAGGATCCCATGGGCCATGGTCCACCGGCGGCTTGGGCTTGCGCGGTTGGCGCGGCTTATCTTCGCTTTTGGGCCGGGGCTTGCGCTCTCCTTCAGGCCGGGGCTTGCGGCTGTTTTCCCTGCGCGGCTTGCCGGGGCGATCCTGTTCGGCCTTGCGTTTGCGAAGGCGGCGCTCATAGGCCTGGCGACGATCTTCTTCCTCGGGGCGGAACTCCTTCATCCGCGCCTGTTCCGCCTCGGTCAGAACCAGGGGTTCGTTCCCCGACCTTTTCGGCGGCCGCTGGCCCTGGCGGTTCTGTTGCGGCCGGGCTTTTTTACTTTTCCCGCCACCCGGAGACCACTCCTCCTGCTGGGGCTTCTTGCGTTTCTTGTTTTTGAACGAGGACGAGGGTTTCTGTTGTTTCTGGGCTTCTTGTTTTTTCGGCTCGTCCTTTTTGCCGAAAACGGAAGCAATCTTTTTAATTAAGCTCAATTTCTAGTCCTTTCGCACCCGGAGGGGGAAAGAAGAGCGGATTGTTGGATGGATGCATTGCTGCATTAAAATGGGTTATGGCCTCCCTTGGGCTTGTTCAATATTCCAGTCATCCAAAATCCACTCTTCCATCATCCCTCGGATGATGCGTTTAGTATTTGTTGTATCCACTCGCAGGCCGTGCACTGTGCATTTCCATGGTTCACGTTCTCGTCGAACGCGGCCTGCGCTTCAGTTTCTCCCACTGGCCCCTTCATGACGGCCATGGGAACGGGCTCGGCGGTATGCCCCTTGAGGGCGACCGGCGTACGATGGTCGGTGCACAGCAGCAGTGTATAGGGCTCGCCCGCGTCTTCCAACCATTGGAAAACCGGCGCGACTACCCGCGAATCGAACTCTTCGATCGCCTGCGTCTTTTTCTGTGCATCACCCATGTGCCCGCATTCATCCGGCGCCTCGATGTGGAGGAAGATAAAGTCTTCCCGTTCCAGTATTTCGAGCGCCGCGTCTACTTTGCCCTGGTAGTTTGTATCCAGGAAGCCGGTCGCACCTTCAACATCGGGTGCTTCCAAACCGGCGAGTTTTGCGAGTCCTTTCAGCAGGTCGACTGCGGAGACCACTCCGCCGCCCAGACCATAGAGGGACTGATATGTCTCTAGCTGCAAGGCATTTCCCTGCCCCCACAGCCAGATTTGCGTTGCGGGCTTTTTCCCTTCCGCAATACGCTTTTGATTCACCGGATGGTCCGCGAAGACCTTTTTCGATCGTTCCATCAGTTCGCGGATTGCATCCTGCCGATCTCCTGCCGGAAGGTTTCCTTCCACCGGCTTGTCCGAGATCTCATGCGGCGGAATGCACTCGCACTCCGTCGGGCCGCCATCCCAAATCAGCAGATGGCGGTATTGCACGCCGGGATGGAAGGTCAGGCCCTCGTGTCCCAGCTGTTCCTGAAGCGAGCGCACCAGCGCCTGCCCCTCTTCCGTGGTAATGTGTCCGGCGGAATAGTCGTCCATAATCCCGCCTTCGGTCACCGTCACAAGGTTGCAGCGAAACGCGACATCCGACGGTTCCATCGGGATCTCCGCTCCGGCGGCCTCGATGGGTGCGCGGCCGGTATAGTTCAGCGCCGCGTTGTACCCGAGCAGGGCCATGTTGGCGACATCGCTGCCGGGAGGCATTCCCTCCGGCACCGTCTGCACCAGGCGCACCTCCCCCGCTGCCGCGATTTTTCCAATGGTTGGAATCTTCGCGACTTGCAGGGGCGTCTTGCCGCCCAGCGCTTCGATGGGGTAGTCCCCCATGCCATCGCCAACTAGAACCACATATTTCATTTCGTGATAGGAGTTTCCGTTAAACGGGCGGAAATTTCCCCGAAAACCGTGCAAAAGGCAAATCCTAAGAACATCCAATTTACGGCCACATGAAACCGCCTTTCTCAATTGTTGTTCCGTTTTTTGATCGCTCACCGCGTCCGTTTTCGAGAGATTGTCCGCCTAATTCCTCTCAACTAAAGGCTCGATCAATGAACGGTTACCTGATTTTTATTCTCGCGCTGCTGGTTTTTAACTGGCTGCTCTCGCTGGTTGTCGAAACACTCAATGTGCGCAATGTTTCCACCCAAATCCCGGAAGAGTTTCACGGAATCTACGACAACGAAAAATATGCCCAGTCCCAGTGCTACCTGAAAGACAACACCCGCTTTGGCCTGATCCAGGAGGGCATCATGCTTCCACTCACCATCGCCGTGATCCTCTTCGGCGGCTTTAGCTGGGTCAATAATATTGCTCAAGCCACCTCGGAGCACATGATTGTGCAGGGGCTGGTCTTCGGCGGCATCCTCATGCTGGCCAGCCAGATCATCGGACTGCCCTTCAGCATCTACAGCACCTTCGTGATCGAAGAAAAATATGGGTTCAACAAAACCACCGCCAAAACCTTCGTCATCGATCTCCTCAAGGGGCTGTTGCTCACCGTTCTGATTGGCGCCCCCATCTTTGCGCTTGTGCTCTGGATCTTTTCAACCGTCGCCCACGCCTGGCTATGGGCCTGGGGCGCACTAGGCCTTATCCAGCTCTTCATCATGTTTATTGCGCCGGTCGTCATCCTGCCGCTCTTCAACAAATTCACCCCGCTCGAAGAGGGCGAGCTCCGCTCCGCGATCGAGGAATTCGCTGCGGCTCAGAAATATACTCTCAGCGGCATCTTCAAGATCGACGGCTCCAAGCGCTCCACCAAATCCAATGCTTTCTTCACCGGCTTTGGCAAAACCAAGCGCATCGCCCTGTTCGACACCCTCATCGACAACCACTCCACCGACGAACTCGTCGGCGTCCTCGCCCACGAAATCGGCCACTGCAAACGCGGCCACATCAAAAAAGGGATCGTCATCTCGCTGATCTCCTCCTTGCTGATGTTTTTCATCCTTTCGCTTTTCATTACCAAGGGCGGGCTCTACTCCGCCTTTGGAATCGATGGTACACCGCTCTATGCCGGCCTCATCTTCTTCGGCTTCCTCTTTGCTCCCATCAGCATGATCCTCGGACTGCTCGGCAACATCCTTTCCCGTAAGCACGAGTTCGAGGCCGACGCCTTTGCCTCCGAAACCACCAACGCCCCCGGAGAAATGATCGGCGCCCTCAAAAAACTATCCGTCGACAATCTCTCCAATCTCACCCCCCACCCATTGAAGGTGTTCCTCGAATACTCCCATCCCCCCGTCCTCGAACGCATCAAAGCGCTGAGAACCTTCGAG
>JBDLJW010000035.1:0-14935 GCA_039714135.1 Verrucomicrobiota bacterium | reverse complement strand
TTAGATTTTTTCGAGAACCAGGGTGCTGATGCCTTGGAGTGCGCCGAGGTGCGGGAGGATCTCGAACTGGACATTCGGGTACTCTTTTTTCGCTTCGTTAATGAGGCGCGGGAGATCGTTGGCGACATGGGTTCCGGCAACAAGGAAGTAGGGGAATACCTTGATTTCCGTGGCGCCTTCTTCGATCAGGTCGGTAATGGCTGAATCAACCTGTGGGCTGGAGAGTTCCAGAAAGGCACTGGAAACCAGTAAAGAAGCCGGATCTGAGCTTTCAGCAATGTGTTTCGCTAGATGGCGAACCTCGTCGTTGGCAGTTTTGATGCGGCATCCATGGGCGACTATCAACAGTGCTTTCATAATCCTAACCTCTCTTTTGCTAAAAACCACAGCTTAGCCCAGTTTGCCATAACAGTAAAATCAAAGATCCGGACTCTCCAGCTTTTCGGCGGGGAGCCATTCCAGGACGCGTTGGATGTAGATATCCCAGAACCACCAGCTGTGGTCGCCGTCGGATTCCTCGTAGGTCAGGCGGAGTCCGGCGGCAGTGGCGGCATTGTGGAATGCAACGGAATCCTGATAGAGGTAGTCGCCGGTACCGACGCTGATATGGAAGTCGGTTTCGGGAGCTTTTTTCATGGACTGGAGCTGGGCGATGAGGTCGTTTTCGGAGTCTGGGACGTTTTCAAGTTTTCCGAAGACGGCTTCGAAGGCGCGGGAGCGCGATTCATCCCATTCGTCGTGGATGTGCGAGGCGATGTCGAGTGCTCCGGAGAGGGATGCGGCAGCGGCATACTGGTCGGGATTGCCAAGTGCGAGTTTCATGGCGCCATAGCCGCCCATGGAGAGGCCGGCAATAAAGGTTTTTTCCCGTTTGCCGGAAACCTTGAACCAGCGGTTTATAAGCATTGGAAGTTCCTCGGAGAAAAAGTTCCTGTAGTTGGAGCCGTGTGCCATGTCGCAGTAGAAGCTTTTGTAGGCGTCGGGCATGACGATCACGAGGTTGTAGTTTTTGGCATAGCGCTCAATGGAGGTGCGCCGGCTCCAGATGGTATGGTCGTCGGAGAGGCCGTGGAGCAGGTAGAGGACGGCGGGCGGCTCCTGCCAAGCTTCGGGGTGCTCGGGCAGGATGACGTTCATGCCGAGGGAGAGATCGAGGACTTGCGAATCAAAGCGGATTTCGAGCAGGGCCATGGTTATTCCTCGTTTTCGGGTTGGCGGATGGCGACGAGGGTGTCGCCAAGGTTGAGGCGGGTTTCGGGGCCGGGGTCGAAGGTGGTTTGGCCGGCGGGATGTTTGATGGCGATTACCATGCCGCCGAGGGTCTGCCGAACGCGCGCTTCGGCCAGGCTTTTTCCGAGCATATCGCTTTCTTCGTTCACAGGATATTCAAAAACCTGCATGGCGATGCTTTTATCGCGAGTGACAAGTTCGACAAGATCGACGACCGAGGGGCGGGTAATGAGCTGGGCGATCTGGTTGGCGCCGGAGGCAATGGGCGAGACGACCCGCGTGGCGCCGGCTTTTTGGAATTTGCGGGTGTTTTCCGGATCGTGGACGCGGGCAATGACCCGCAGGTCGGAGTACATGCCGCTGGCCGTCAGGGTAAGGAAGAGGTTTTCGGCATCGCTTCCAAGCGCGGCGACGAGGGAGTCGGCCTTGCAAATATTCGCAGCGCTGAGGGTTTCCTCTTCGGTGGCATCGCCCAGAATGAAGGGGATATTCTGTTCCTCCATTCGTTTGGCGAGTTCTTCGTTTTCTTCGATCACGACAAAGGTTTTCTTTGCGGCCTGAAGTTCGGCGATCACGCGGGTGCCGGTGCGGCCATAGCCGCAGACGATGGCGTGCTGTTTCATTTGGGCGATTTTTTTGGTCATGGCTCTTCTCCCTAGGACATTGGTAAGGCTGCGCTGCAACATGAATTCGGCGATGCGGGTCAGGCAGTAGGCCATCACGCCTACGCCGACAAAAATCAGGACGGTGGTGAACAGGCGGGCGGGATCGGAGAGGGGATGGACTTCGGTGATCCCGACGGTGGAGACGGTGATGACGGTCATGTAGAAGCTATCGAGCCATCCCCATCCTTCGATGGTTCGGTAGCCCACGGTTCCGAATATCAGTACCATGGCGATTCCAACAAGACCTTTTCTCAGTCCCGACATCAGTTGCTCGTTGACGCTTTTGTACTTCATGGGAGCAAGTAAACCCGATTCATTCAGCCCTTTCCAAACATAATTGTTTTTTAGTACCGTCTCCCAATGCACTCAACGACTAGAAAGCTGTTTATTTCTCAGGTAGTCCTTCTTGCGGGATCTTGCTTACCTGTGCTTGCCGCATCCGAGAGTATTTCTCTCTCCTATATCGCGCGCCTTTATTCCATGGTGACCTCCTCTTCTGGAAAGAAGATCGTGATGAAAAACAAGTGGAACACCATTGAGGTGGAAACCAACAGCCGGCGGGCGTGGATCAATGGTGTAATGCTGTGGTTGCATCATCCGTGCCGCAGATCGGGGCGTGGCTGGGCGATCAAGGAGGTCGACTTTAAAAAAGGGGTCGATCCCATTATGCGCTCCTATGCCCATGTGCCTTCCAGAAAACCGCGTCTGGTCATGCTTGATCCTGGTCATGGCGGCAAGGATTCCGGGGCGGTCAGCCCCCGCAAGGTCTATGAAAAACTTGCAGTCCTTTCCATCGCCAAAAAGGTCAAGGCGCAACTTGAGGCCCAGAAGATTCCTGTTCGGATGACCCGTAGTTCCGACTCGTTCATCCCCTTGAAGCAACGAAGCGAAATGGCCGCCAAGGCCGGTGCGGATATTTTTGTCAGTATCCATGCCGACGGTGCTGGTGATCCCAGTGCAAACGGGGTTGAAACCTTTGTCCTGACTGCCGCCGGATGCGATTCCAGCAATCACTATGGCCAAGGAGGCGACAAGTCGTCGAAGCCAGGCAACAAGTTTGATGCTGCCAATGCTGTGCTTGGTTTTTCGGTCCAGAGCAACCTGCTTAAAACATCCAAGCGTTCGGATCGTGGTGTACGTCGTGCCCGCTTTTCTGTTCTCAAGAAAGCCCCGTGTCCTGCCGTGCTTGTCGAGTGCGGCTTTCTGACGAATCCTCAGGAAGAGGCTTTGATGATCGACGCCAACTATCGCGAGTCTGTTGCCCGCGGTATTTCCAATGGGATCATTGGCTACATCACCATCATCAACCGGGCCCGGAAGTAGGTCTTGTTCCCTTTTCAGGGAAGGAAAGGTCGCAGATCGTCCGCCTGCTTAGTCAACCGAGCTGATTTGCATGTTGTCTATGCAGACCAAGCCAAGCTGACGGCGCGGCGCGCAGAAGCCGCAATACACGCGGCTGAGATCCCACATGGAGGTTGTTTGCTTGTCGCTGAGTGTGTCGTTGAATTCCATTTGCGCAACCACCTCGTCTGCGCTGTTGCGGATCTCTACAACCGACTCGAATGAATCGGGGGTCTCAAGTTTTTTTGTAATCACCGTAAAGTGCATCCAGCCCGAAATGGCAGAGCCTTCTTCCGGTCGCTCAAGAACGGTTTCACCCACGATGCCTCCCACTTCCTGCCAGGTTGGCAGGCCGCCGCGCAGTGTCCATGTTCCGTCGGGTGTCGACTCCAGTTGAATCTCCCAGCGGGCTTTTTTGGAAAGGTAGGCATTGCCGATAAAAACGGTTAGAACCGGTTTGTTGCCAGCCAGTTCCTGCGAGGTGATTCCGATTCTGAAATCAAAACTCATGCTGAAGGTCTGCCCCGGCATCCAGCGAAGCCCGTCGGCAGCAACCACTTTGGAAACCTCGTCCGAAAGTTGAATCACCAGGGCCTTATCGCCGGTCTCTTCGGTTTCTCCGAGTTCGTTGAAGATTGAAACCGCTGAGGATCCCGGTGTTTTTCGTAGGGTTTTCCATCCGCATTGGCCGTTGATCAAGCCATCGGAAAAACCATTGAAATCATAGAAAACCGTTTCTGAAACGGCTGCTCCGCATATGAGCATGTAGCAACAACAGACTGAAAATAAATTAATTTTCTTCAGTTTCATTAGAACTTACCTCCCTTTAGCGCTTAAAAAACGCCGACACAGTTGTTAGCAGGTTTTGAGCCAGCTTTGGTATTTTAGTGTTTTGTGTCGGTTTACAGGGATTTCGGGGTTGAAGACAGCGGAAAATTCAGTGATTCGGAGTTTGCTCATCTCTTCGGTTGCATATGGTGTTTTTTTTAGATGACGGGCAGACATGGATCCGCCTGTTAAACCGGTCTATTTTCCAATGAGCTGGAGGAATTCGTTGCGGGTGGAGGGTTCCCGTCGAAAACTGCCCAGCATCGCCGAAGTAACCATGCAGGAATTTTGTTTTTCAACCCCGCGCATCATCATGCACAGGTGCTTGGCTTCGATCACAACGCCAACGCCTTCCGGGGCAATGGTTTCCATGAGGGTATTGGCCACCTGGTTGGTGAGCCGCTCCTGGATCTGGAGGCGCCGGGCAAAAAGATCGACAATTCGTGCGAGTTTGCTGACGCCGAGTACCTTGCCGTCGGGGATGTAGCCGATGTGGCACTTGCCGAAGAAGGGAAGCATGTGGTGCTCGCAGAGGCTGTAGAGTTCAATATCCTTGATGATGACCATGTGGTTGTCTTCAACGGTGAAAACGGCGTCGTTGATGACATCCTCGAGCTTTTCGCGATAGCCCTTGGTCAGGAATTCCATTGCATTGGCAGCTCGTTCTGGAGTGTTGAGCAGTCCCTCGCGTTCAGGATCCTCGCCGATGTGGGTGAGCAAATCTTTATATAGGTTGTTCATGGGAAACTCTGTTGTTTGTACGTATGTATTGCGTGCGTCATGTTTTAAGCGGTCGAACCTTCGGAATTTCCGATGCAATACGCAATACGGAATATGAACTATTTTTGTCTTAAACGAGCCAAAACGATCAACCCTTCAATCACCATCCAGATTTGGAGCAGGGTGATGATGGTTCCAATGCTGAATAGAAGCCAGTCGCTATTGGTGTAGAACCTGGTGAGATTGATTTCCATGGCCCAGCTGGTGATGGCAATCATGAAGAGCATGGGGATGGCCGTGAAAAGAGTGGGGATCTTTTTGCGGGCGAGCCAGACGGTGATGACAAGCAGGGCAAGGCCGGCAAGAAGCTGGTTGACGGCACCGAAAAGCGGCCACAGGGCAAGAGCCCCTTTGCCGCCGCCGCTGGAGAAGGCCAGTAGCAGTGCTGTGGACACGGCAATGAAGGTGGCGGGATGCTTTTTGCCAAGGATCGGAATTCTGCAACTCTGTGCAATCTCGGAAACGATATAGCGCTGGAGGCGTGTGGCGGTATCGAGCGTGGTTGCGGCGAACGAGGCCACGAATACCCCCATAAGGGTGAGAACGACGTTTTTCGGAAGGCCAAGGCCGGCGATAAGGTTGCTGGCACCGGTTACGAATGCGGCGATTTTTGCGCCTAATCCCTGAGCTGACTGCCAGCTGGCATATTGTTGTGCAAAAGCTTCTGTTCCGGTGTAGGTGATGCCCGCTTTTTCAAGGCCCAGCCCGATGCCCGCGCCGCAGGCGATGATAACGATAACAGCCAGCATGCCCTCGAGCAGCATCCCGCCATAGCTGATGGGGCGGGCGCTTGTTTCCTGGTCGCATTGCTTGGAGGAAGTACCGGAGGAGACGAGGCTGTGGAAGCCGGAGATGGCACCGCAGGCTACGGTGATAAAGAGCAGGGGAATGAGTGCCGGTGCGCCTTCGGCTTCGAGATTCGTGGCGGGCGCAACCATCGGTGGATGGACGACAACGATGCCGAGTAGCAGTAGCGCCATGGCGATGCAGAGTTGGAAGGCATTGATGTAGTCGCGCGGTTGCAACAGTACGGTTACGGGCAAGGTGGATGCGATATAGGCGTAGATCAATAATAGGATTACCCAGCCGCCAACGGTTGAAAGATTTCCAATTTCCGGGAGTTCGACCGGAATGTACGCGCCGATGATGATGGTGGCATACATGAGCAATGTGGCGACAATACCGAAGACGATGTGCGATTTTCCGCGTTTGTAGACCATGAACCCGAGCCAGATGGCGATGGGCAATTGAAGCCAGACGGGAATCACGGACTCGGGGAAGATGCTGAAGACCGAGGCAATTACTACACCGAAGATGGCGACAACGATCCAGAGTGCGAAAAAAATGATCAGCATGAAGAGGAATTTGACGCGCGGGCTGATGATGTCGCCGGCAATGTCGCCAATGCTCCGGCCCTCGTGCCGCAGGGAAATTACCATGGCACCGAAGTCATGCACCGCCCCCATGAAAATGGAGCCGACAACGATCCAGATTAATGCGGGCAACCAGCCCCAGAAAATAGCAATGGCGGGGCCGACAATCGGGCCAGTGCCGGCAATGGAGGTGAAGTGGTGACCGAAAAGCACCATCTTGTCGGTGGCAATAAAGTCGATACCGTCATGGTGTGTCTTGCTGGGACATTTGTTGGTTGGGTCGATCTTGAAGATCTTTCGCGCCAGAAAACGTCCGTAGGTATTGTAGGCAACCAGATAGAGTGCCGCTGCGGCAAATGCGATGATCAGTGAATTCATGCGCGTTTTTTAGTGGTTGTAGAAAGATCGTGGAAGCTTTTTTGGGCACTAGATTTCAGTAGCGCAAAATGGCTGTGTTTCGAGGGTAGGATTGTGGAGCGGGATGACGCATTTGAAGCGGGTTCTTTCTTCGTCGGGCGTTTCAAAGCGGATTGTTGCGTTGATGAGGTCGGCGCGTAGCTTGATCAGCTTCGTGCCCACTCCCTCTTTTGGGTTTTTTGGAAAGGGGATTCCGTTGTTTTCAATGATGAGTGTGCAGGTATTGTTGTTGCACTCGATTTCAAGGTCGATGTGTGTTGCTCTGGCATGGCGTACGGCATTTGTTACCGCCTCGTGCGCGATGCGGTAAAGTTGTGTTGAAACCTTGTCCGAAATTTCTCTGCAGCTGTTGATTTTAATCAAGAAGCGGACTCCTACGGTTTCTTCGAAGAATGCACACATTTTCCCCAAGGATTGTTCGAGACCGGTTTTTAGAATTTGCTCTGGTGAGAGTTTTCTTGTGATGTTCTTAACCTCTTCTATGTTTTCCTTTGAAAGCTGAACAAGTTTCCTGGCGGCATCGGCTTGCGGTGCGTCATAGTACACAAGGAAATTCATCAAGGCTTCACTGTGATATAGCAATCCGGCCTGTTGGCGGACAACGATGCCGCAAAGCGTTTCCGTCATTCTTGTTCGTTCGGCTTGGGAATGTTGCACGATATACTCGGTGATCATTCTCAACTCTGATTTTCGTTCCTCAATGCGTTCTCCCATGTTTGCAGTCAAGCTTAAGGCTTTGTTCTGGTTGTTTTTCACTATGCTGACGAAAAGCACTGCCGATAGTTGGGAGACAATCCCGGCCGGTTCAAGTGCAAGGCTCCAGCCTTGCAGATTGTCGAGATTATACATCATTGCCAGCATGTGGTACGGGAGGGAAAGGATAGCGGTCAACAGTCCGATTTTAAGACCATAGAACCATGTTGCGAAACCGCAAAGCAGGGTGCAGGGTAGTAGCACCGAGATACCGAATAAAGGGTAGGCTGCAATCGTGAACGTCATGTAGGCCAGCCAGGCGATGCCGAGAAGCATGGGGCGGTGTTGTTTCATCTGCCATCCTTTCCAAGGCCTGCCGTGCAGTCCAGCCGGAATCCGCCTTTTGTCGTATTGGTGAAAGCCAGTTTTCCGTCGATGGCTCTGATCCGGTATTTCATTATCTCGGAAATAAAGCCGGTAGGAGGGAGGGGGTGTTCGATGGTTCCGCTGGACTTTACATTGAGGCGGCAATTTTGTTTCCCGACATTCAACTTGATGTCGAGATTTGAAACCACGTGCCTGCAGACCGCCATATAGATGACCTCTTGTGCAATCCGATATAGGTGCTGGGCGGTCAAAATGGATATGAGAGAGCTGTCTCCCTGGCACCTGAGCTGGATGTTGGCCGAGGAAATATCGTCGAAATACGAAGCCATTTCGTTCATGGCGGTCTCAAGATCTGTTTCCGTGAATTGGATGGGGAGCAGGGAACGCGAAAGTTGCCGGACGGTTTGGATGTTGTTTTGGATTCGCCACGTCATTCTTTCTGCCAGCCCGGCTTCCGAGCGGTTTTCAGCCTTTAAGCTAAGGCTGAGTGCCTCGGAATGAAGCAGCATGCTTGTAAGATACTGCCCGACACCATCGTGCAGGTCCTGTCCCATTTGGATGCGCTCCTGTTCATCTTTTTCAATCAGTTGTCGAGCGATTTTATCCAGTTCGGAAGTGGTTTCGCCGACTTGCAGGGAGGCAGAGGATTTCAGGGCCTCAACCTTTTCGAAGGATTTCTTGAGCGAACTGGTGGATATTACAACAATTGTTCCGAGAATGATTCCTATAGGATTGTTGATCTCCTGAATGTCAATGGGGTCGCTGGAGGTGAAATACATAAGCGCAGTGTTGAGCAGAATGATGGGGATGATCAAAAGAAGCCCTGTGCGATTGCCGTAGAACCATCCGCATAGGCCTGCCAGAACGATCGACAGGATCATGGTCGAGTTGTTCCACGCATCGAACGTTATGGTGAACATTGCCGAATAGGCAATGGCAACGAATGCCAGAATAACATGTTTGCTGAATTTCACGTCAAAATCATATCAGAGAGAAGAATGTCCACAATCTCTTTCTTGCGGCCAAGAAAGTGGGGCGTTTTTCGTTCTTGTGCAATATTGAAACAGAATCAGATTGCGGCTTTTTCTGCGATTACCTAAGGTGCGCGGATTATGAAAAAAACGCCACTGAACGGACGACATATCGCACTTGGAGCACGCATGGGGGAGTTTGGCGGATGGGATATGCCGATTCAGTATGCGGGGATTCTTCAGGAGCACGAGCATACCCGTACCAAGGCCTCTGTTTTCGATATCTGCCACATGGGTGAATTCGAGCTTTCCGGTACGACCGCACTTCAGGATCTGGAGGAGCTTCTCACCTGCAATATTCAATCTTTGGCGGAGGGGCAGGTCCGTTACGGCTTCATGCTCAATGACGATGGCGGTACGATCGACGACCTGACCTGCTATCGCCTCGGGGCCGACCGCTTCCTACTCGTCGTCAACGCTGGCACGGCTGAAAAGGACGCGGAATGGATCAAAGGCCGCATTTCCGCCAATACAAAATTTTCCGATTTATCTACCTCCATGGCCAAACTAGATGTTCAGGGGCCGGAATCGCGTGTGGTGCTTGAAGATGTTTTTGGGGAAAAGCTTCCCGACTTGGGGTATTTTCGCTTTTTTGAACATAATGGTTGGATGATAAGCCGTACCGGGTACACCGGCGAGTGGGGCTATGAAATCTACCTCCCCAGTGAAGTCGCTTCCGATTTGTGGGACAAACTCGTTGCCCATGAACTCTGTGCTCCCGGCGGGCTCGGTGCGCGCGATACCCTGCGGTTGGAAATGGGCTATTCGCTCTATGGCCACGAGCTTTCCGAATCCCGCACGCCCGCTGCGACTTCGCGAGGTGCTTTCATCAACATGCAGAAGGATTTTGTCGGCAAGGAAAACGTTTCCGCCGATTTTGAAACTCCTGGGCACTTGCTTGTTGGCTTAAGGTTTGGCTCCAAGCGTGCTGCCCGCGAACATGACAAGGTTTACTGTGAAGGCCTTGAAGTCGGCGAGGTCACCAGCGGCTCCGTTGCCCCCAGCCTCGGGGTGGCCGTCGCAATGGCCTTCGTCGAACCCGACTTTTCCGAGCTTGGCCGGGAGCTTCAGGTTGAAATCCGCGGGAAGCAATTCCCTGCCGAAGTCGTCGATCTGCCTTTCTACAAGGATGGCTCGGCGCGTGGATGATTAAAAGAAAGTAGTTGAGATGAAAAAGACACCGTTTTGTGCGACGAGTGAGCAAGATCAGGCCGTGATGTTCCAAACCTTGGGAATCGCGGATTTCGATGAGTTGTTTGCTGCGATTCCCGATGAACTCCGCTGCAGTGGGGTGGATATTCCCGAAGGGCTCTCCGAAATGGATATGATGCAGCATGTCCGGAAGGTCGCCTCGAAAAACTCCACCGATCTGGTGAACTTTTGCGGCGCGGGTTTCTACGATCACTATATTCCGGCGGCGGTTGATGCGCTCTCCAGCCGCGGCGAGTTCTACACCGCCTATACGCCGTACCAGCCGGAAGCCTCGCAGGGAACCCTGCAAGCGGCATTTGAATACCAGACCGCCATCTGCCGTCTGACCGGCATGGAGGTGGCCAATGCATCGCTGTTTGATGGCGGCACCGCACTTTTCGAGGGCATCATGATGGCCTTGCGCCAAACCAAGCGCAACAAGGTGCTGGTCGACGAAGGCGTCAACCCGATCTATCGGCGGATGCTCCAGTGCTACACGCAAAACCTTTCCGTCGACTACGAGGAGATTCCGATATCCAAAGGCGGCGTCGCCGATCGGTCGGCGTATGAGGCCGCCCTCGATAATTCTGTTGGTGCTGTCGTTTTGCAGAACCCCAACTTTTTTGGCTGTCTCGACACCCTTACCGAGCTGATCGACAAGATCCACGAGGTGAAGGCGCTGGCGATCATGTCGGTTTATCCCATGGCCCTCTCGCTGGTCGAAACACCCGGCGCAATGGGTGCGGACATCGTTACCGGGGAAGGGCAGAGCCTCGGCCAGCCGCTCAACTTTGGCGGTCCCTACCTCGGCTTCATGGCCACAAAAAAGAAATATGTGCGCAAGATGCCCGGCCGCATCGTCGGCGAAACCGAAGACAAGCAGGGGCGGCGCGGCTACGTGCTCACCCTCCAGGCGCGCGAGCAGCACATCCGCCGCGAAAAGGCCACCTCCAACATTTGCTCCAACGTCCAGCTCTGCGCCCTGCGCGCCATTATCTATCTTTCGCTTGTCGGACGTGAAGGCTTCCTCGATGTTGGGCACCAGTGCATGGACCGTGCAAGCTACGCCTACCACAAGCTCACGCAGATCGATGGCGTGGAGCCCGCCTTCAACCGCCGCTTCTTTAACGAATTTTCTGTGCGCCTTCCCAAGGAAGCGACGGGGGTCGTCAGCGCCCTCGTCGACCAAGGCATTGCCGCCGGCTTCCCCGTCGGCCGCTATTACAAGGGTATGGAAAACGTTCTCCTCCTCGCTTTCACCGAAAAGCGCACCAAGGAGGAAATTGATATCATGGTCGCCAAGCTGGAAAGCGCCCTGAAAGCCTAAGGAGATTTTGAGATGAAACTAATATACGAAAAATCATCGCCGGGGCGTCCGGGTGTTCAAATGTCTTCGATTCGGATTTCGCCGACGGAGGAGGTTCCGGAGAAGTATCTGCGAAGCCAGCCGGCGGAATTGCCGGAGGTTTCGGAGGCGGAGGTGGTGCGCCATTTTACGGCGCTTTCACGTTTGAACTTTTCGGTCGATACCCATTTTTATCCGCTGGGATCCTGCACGATGAAGTATAACCCGAAGGCGTGCGAGGCGGCGGCCAACATGCCGGAGTTGACTGGGGTGCATCCGCTCTGGCCGCAGTTGCGGGGCGGGGGATTGCTGACGCAGGGATCGCTGGCGATTCTCTACAACACGGAGCGCCTGCTTTCGGAAGCGACCGGCCTTGCCGAGTTTACCCTCCAGCCGATGTCGGGCGCGCACGGCGAGCTGACGGGCGTAATGATGATGGCGGCCTATCACAAGGATCGTGGCAACGAGAAGGACCATATTATCATTCCCGATTCGGCGCACGGAACCAACCCGGCCAGTGCGCAGATTGCGGGCTACGAGGTCGTTACAATTCCGTCGGATGAGAACGGCGTGATGGATTTCGAGCAGTTCAAAGAGGCTTTGAATGAAAAGACGGCGGGTGTGATGCTTACGAGCCCGAATACGCTGGGCGTATTCAATCCGCGCATCAAGGAGATCTGCGACGCAGTGCATGAGGTGGACGGTCTGATGTACTATGATGGTGCCAATTTCAACGCCATCATGGGGCGCTACAAGCCGGGCGACATGGGCTTCGATATCTGCCACCTGAACCTGCACAAGTCGTTTGCAACGCCGCATGGCGGGGGTGGTCCGGGTGCGGGTCCGGTCGGCGTGGTGGAAAAGCTTCGCCCATACCTGCCGATTTCGCGCGTTGAAAAGACCAAGGACGGCACCTACACCCTCAACTACGACGAGCCGAAGACGATCGGCTACATTGCGCCGTTCTATGGCAACTTCGGCATCATTGCCCGGGCCTATGCCTACATCCTTTCGCTCGGGTGCGACGGCATGCTCGGAACCAGCAATCGCGCCGTGCTCAATGCAAACTACCTGCAGGAAAAGCTGCGCCCGCTCTTCGACGCGGAATACAAGGGGCGTTGCATGCATGAGTTCGTCTATTCCGGAGACTTTCTAAAGCAGTACGGCCTCCATACGCTGGATCTTGCCAAGGGCATGATTGACCGGGGCATTCATCCGCCGACCGTCTATTTCCCGCTCAATGTTTCGGAAGCCATCATGATCGAGCCGACCGAGACGGAAGACCTCGATACGCTGGAGCGCTTTGTGGAGGTGATGGAGGAGCTGGTGGAGCTGGCAAAAACCGACCCTGAAAAATTGCACGAAGCGCCGGTTAGTACGCCGGTCGGCCGGCTTGACGAAGTCAAGGCCGCCCGCGACATGCGCCTAAGTTATTCGTGACAAACATGATTTGTCCGGTAACATATTGAACATTAATAGATCGGGTTGGTCATTAATCGTAATTGGTAAATCAAAAAGGAGTCCCAAGATGAAGAGAATAGTAAGTATTGCAGCAATCGCTTTGTTGGTAGCGGGTTCTTCCGTTTTTGCCTGCGACACCTGTGCGCCTTGCAAAGCGAAGAAGGCTGATAAAAAGCCAGCTTGTTGTGGCAAGAAGGACGAGTCCTGCAGCAAGAAAGCTAAGAAGTGCGAGGAAAAGTGCAAAAAGGAATGCACTGCCAAAAAGAGCGCAAAGAAATGTGCAGAGGACTGCAAGAAGAAGTGTTGTGCCCCAAAAGCCGAAGACAAGAAATAGTTTCTAGTCCAGAGTCTTGATTCGAAAACCCCTTCTACTCGGAGGGGTTTTTATTTTGGGACATACCGTTTGCTAGTGCGCTTTGTTGTTCGTGAAATAAGTGCTGGTCCCCTTGGCTTCCATCGTCTCTCCAAGGCGCTTTATGGCATGGACATAGGCGGCGGTCCGCATATCGATTTTGTGTTCGCGGGCGAGCTCGTAGATGCTCTCGAATTCACGCGCCATGATGGCTTGGAGTTTTTGATGGATTTCAGCCAGTTCCCAGTAATAGCCGGAACGGTTTTGCAGCCACTCGAAATAGCTGACGGTTACGCCTCCGGCGTTTGCCAGGATATCGGGAACAACCTTGATGCCGTGCTCGTTGAGAATGGTGTCGGCATCGGAGGTGATCGGTCCGTTGGCGACTTCGATAATATACCGGGCTTTGATCTGTGGCGCGTTTTCGGTGGTAATCTGGTTTTCGAGCGCAGCGGGGATGAGAATGTCGACATCGAGTTTGAGCAGCTCCTTGTTGGTCAGGTTGTCGGCCGTGGTGTTGCGGCAAAGCGCTCCATCGCAGTAGACGGCCTTGACCTGCCGGGTTTCCTCCTTGGTGCGGATAAGGTTGGGAATATCAAAGCCTTCGGGGCGGTAGATGCCGCCGCGGGAGTCACTGACGGCAACAATGCGGTAGCCATCTTTATGGAGTAGGCGGGCAACTGCCTGCCCGGCGTTGCCGAAGCCTTGGATGGCAATGCGCGTTTCAGCCGGTTCGAAGCCCTGCCTTTTGGCGAGTTCCCGTATGCAGTAGTAGGCCCCGCGGCCGGTGGCATCGGAGCGCCCGGCGCTACCGCCCATGCTGACAGGTTTTCCGGTGATCATTGCAGGGGAATATTGCCGCCGAATTGTAGAATATTCGTCCATCATCCAGCCCATGATGCGTTCGTTGGTATAGACGTCCGGAGCAGGGATGTCGACATCAGGGCCGATGAAGTCGGCGATGCGGCGGATGAAACCGCGGCTGAGGCGTTCGAGTTCCATCGGGCTGAGTTCTTTGGGGTTGACCGAGATGCCGCCTTTTGCTCCGCCGAACGGAATGCCGACAACGGCGCATTTGAAGGTCATCCAGAAAGCGAGCGATTTGACCTCGTCGAGCGTAACGCTGGGGTGGTAGCGCAGACCTCCCTTGGTAGGGCCGCGGGTGTCGTCGTGCCGGACGCGGTAGCCTGTGAAAAAGTCGAGCGATCCATCATCGCGTCGTACGGGGATGGAAACGATCAGGCAGGACTTTGGAGTGCCGATCCGCTTTGCAACTTCCTCGCTGAAGCTGGTGTGCTTCATCGCTTTGTCCAAGCGTTTCATTGCATCGTCGAACAGAGTATTTTCATTGGTCATGGCAATCCCCCCGCTGGTTGAGCCAAGATTAAAGAACGTACTTTGTCCGGTCAAATGGAATCGGCCCAGGGGGCTGGGTATCCTCGGCCTAATAGGTGTCGCCACTATGTCAGGGCAATACCGATTCCGAGAGCAATGGCCATGGCGAGGGTAACGCCGATTTTGAGGAAGACGATGCCGAGGCGGGCGAGCACTGCTCCGGTGGCGACATGTGCTGCGTGGTCTGCCTTTTTCATTTTGCTGTGCTCGACAAGAAAGGCGCAACCGAAGCTTCCGGCCAGCATGCCGAGCAGGCTTCCTGCAATCGGCACAGGGATGAGTCCGCCGAGGATCATTCCGAGGAATCCGCCGCCGAGCGCGGCCCATCCACTTGCCTTGGAACCGCCTCGTTTCTTGACACCCCAAGCAGAGGCCAAGGCCTCGGCGATTTCAACCCCGATGCAGAGCAGTAGGAAAACAACGAGGGTTCCAATGCCGGGGAATTC
>JBDLJW010000034.1:0-15371 GCA_039714135.1 Verrucomicrobiota bacterium | reverse complement strand
ACATACTATATAAAATCGTCATTTTTGGGGCAATATACTGCCTAAATATATAGAATATGATATAAGAAGTTTCCTGAATTTGTTCTAGCAGCCTGCCTTCAAAACCGTGTCTCATCCAGCAAGTCGAGGACATCGGCAGTATCCTTTTCCTCGGTGGCATCGAACAACCTTCCGAGCTGCAACAAGGACTGCCCGGACTTCCAGCGCTTAAAGGTTTCAAGGTCGATCCCCCGCCCCAGCAGATGGCGGCCGACCGGATTGGCGGCCATTTCAAAATCCGGCTCGTGAACAATTCGTTCGACAAGACCTTCAAGCGGCCCCGCACTGCCATGCACAAAATTATCGCGCCCGGGAAACTTCAGGGCATCTCCATAGGTGGAAAACAACCGTCCTCGGAAGCTTCCGGAATCGGACTTGCTCGCATTGGTTGCGCCGAGGATGCTTCTGCGGAACTGCAACCATGAAACCTGTCCGGGGTCGAACTCCATTACGAGGTAATCCATTTCCGTGACGGGATTGCAGAAATTTTCCTCCATGACCGGATAGAAGGCGTTAATACAATAACAATCCAGATCGGCCAACCAGGCAACAATCACTCCACTCTGCAGCTTGCAGGTCCGCCGGCTGGAGTATTGCTCCCTCCAAAGGAGATAAAGTTCGTGCGAACTGATTCCTTTTTCCTGCTGCAACGACGGGCTCCCCATTACCTTTCCGGCTTCGGCCGACCAGCTTTTCCCGAATGTGGATTCAAACCTGGCCTGAGCTTTGTCCGAGAGTTCCAGTTCTTCAGCCGACGTGATGCAGGCCGCCCGGCTGTACATTAGATAATGGTCCTTGATTACATCCCGGGCCGCAAGTTCCGCCCCGCGGACTTTCTTCTCGAAAACAACCCGAAGCCCTTTTTCCTCGAAAAAGGTTCGCGCTTCGGCGGCAAGCTGCGCCGGCGTCAACGGCAGTCCCAGATGATGCACGGGTTTTGTAAACAACACTGTCTGGTTGACCTGCCTCTGCATGGGTTCCTCCGATTAGTGGAAACAGGTATGACTATAAGCCGAGCCAAATACAAAAATCAAAACACGAGCCAAAAAAAACACCAAAGCCCGCAAACGCACCGCAAAATCTTTTCCAATTCATATTGAAACACAATTATAGTTCGTGATACGAACTATTCGCTATGAAAACTATTTCGCAGGAGCAGTTTATTGAATTCATGTCGGAAGCGCTGCCGGAGCTGATTTCATCGATCATGCGCGAGGATACGAGCGCGGTGGCCAAGGGGCAGGTTTCAGTGCCGCAGTTCTGGGCGCTGCACTATATCAGCCTGAAGGATGGCCTGACGGTAAACGAGCTGGCAACGGCCCTGCACCGCGGAAAATCCTCCACATCGGGCCTGCTCCAGCGCCTGGGAAAAAGTGGCCTGATTAAACGTACGCACAGCAAAATCGATCGGCGCGTGGTCCACATCAACCTAACCCCGAAAGGCCGGCGACTGGTTGAACAGCTGGTAAAAAACCGCAAACAAGGCATACGCAAAACCTACTCCTCCCTGACGACAGCGGAACGCACTCGACACATGCAGATGCTCGAAAAAATCCTCAAGGCCACTCGCACCACCCTTACCATCGCATTGCTGAGCGCCCTCATTCCGCTCCACGCCCGCGCACAAGAACCCAACACCTACTCGCTCAACGAAAGCATCCAACTTGGCCTGAAACGCTCGCTGTCAATTGCCAACGCGACGCGCCGGCGCGAGATTGCCGCGGCAAGGCGCAAGGGCGCAATTGCGGGGGCATGGCCGCAAATATCAGGGATTGCCGACTATTCACTCTACGACCCCGACAACCTGACGGAATCGGGAAGCACGATGCTGGGAGCGGAGGCATCATGGCAAATATTTTCAGGAGGACGCACGATTTCGGCCATCCGCGCCGCAAAAGCCTACAAGCAACTGACGGCCTGGCAGGAGCGACGCATCCGCGAAACACAGGTGCACGACATTGCCATGACCTACTACCGGGTGCAGCTTGCCAAGGCAAAAGCCGGCGTACGGGCGCAATCGGTGAAGCAACTGACCGACTTTGAAGCGGAGGCGCGCAGGAAATACGACGCCGGCACGGTTTCGGAATTCGACTGGCTCAGCGCAAAAGTTGCATTGGCCAATGAAAAGCCGCACCTAATCGCTGCCCAAAACGAACTAAAACTCGCCATGGAGCAGTTCCGCAACCTGACCTATATTGATGCCGAGAGCTTCGAGCTCTCCGACCCGCTCGAATATGCCCCGGCCGAAATCGCTCTCGACGACGCCATTTCCCTTGGATTGAACAAGCAGCCGAATCTGCAGGAAAAGGCCAGCGCGCTGGCACTCCGCAAGGAGGATGTTTCGCAACAGAAAAGTGACTACTATCCGCGGGTCAGCCTCTTCGCCAACTATGGAATGTACGACCCCGATCCCTATGCATGGGCGCCCGGATCGACCAGCGACGGATGGCAGGAACACTGGATCGGCGGCATCCGTGCCAGCTGGAACCTGTTCGACGGCGGCAGACGCCGCGCCAACGTGGGCGAGAGCAAGCTGAACATGGCGATCGAGGAGGACGAACTGCACGATCTGGAGCGCGCCGTCTCGCTCGAAATCCGCACCCATTGGCTACGTAGCCGCGATGCCGCCGAGGTAATCGAAGCCACAACCGAAAACGTGGAATTGGCCACGCGCGCGCTCGACATTGCCCGCGCACGCTTCGACGCCGGGCTGAGCACAAACCTGGAAGTAACCCAAGCCAACCTTGAGTTGAGCGATGCCAGCCTCGCGCGTTCGCGCGCGCTCTACGAATACATGGCCTCGGTCGTCTCGATGAAACATGCCGCAGGCATTCTTTTGGAGGAATATGAATGAAGGATAGAAAACAAACGTCTGCACAAATCATCCTGATGGCCGTTCTCGGGTTGGTGGCGACACTTATTGTTCTGATGATACTGCTCAAGCCCAACGGCAAGAAACTGCCCGAAGCCAAGGAAGCCGCGGTAACAGTTTCCATCATGACAGTGCATCCAACCAACACCGCCGATATCGTCCACCTCCCCGCCCTCGTGGCAGCAAATGTGGATGCCGAGCTGGCCGCCGAAAAGGCCGGCCGGATCGTTGAGATCAAGGTTGACCGCGGCGACCGCGTTGAACAGGGCCAGCTCCTGCTGCAAATCGACGACCGCATCTGGCAAGCGAACCTGCGGCAGGCCGAAAACGCCGCAAAGAATGCACGCAGGAACCAAGCGCGCTTTAAGAAGCTGGAAACCTCCGGAGCCGTGGCCGAGAGTGAACTTGAAAGCATCGAAAACGCCTACATTCAGGCCGACAGCATGGCCGAGGAGGCGAGGATCAACATCGAGCAGTGCCGCATTGTTTCGCCCATCACTGGAACCGTAAACGCGCGGTTTGTCGAAGTTGGAGAATACGTCCAGCCCGGCATCCCCGTCTTCCAGGTGGTCGACACTGCCACCGTGAAGGTCATCCTCCTGATTCCCGAAAAGGACATTTATTCCATCCACCCGGGCAACCGCATGGCCTTCGGCATCCAGCCCCTGCCCGATCACGTTTTCGAAGGCGAGGTAACCTTTGTCGCCGCCCAGGCCGACGGACGCAACAATGCCTTCCGCACCGAAATCACTGTCGACAATGCCAACGGCATGCTACGCCCCGGAATGATTGCCCAGGTTGAATTCATCCGCGGTGAAAACCAGAACATGGTTTCGCTTCCGATGTCGGCCGTACTTCCCTCGAAAGGCGATCATATCGTCTATCTTGCCAAGGACGGCCAGGCGGTTCGACGCAAGGTACAGATCGACACCATCACTCGTGAACAGGCGCTGATTTCCGAGGGGCTGGAAGAGGGCGACCTCGTAATCGTCGAAGGAAACCGGACACTGAGCGACGGCCAACGCGTTGAAATCCTAATAAAGAAGTAGAGTCCACAGATTACACAGATATTCACAGATTTGAAATCCGGGCAATCTGCGAAATCTGTGGATGAAAAAATAGGCGCATAAAATGATCATTACCAACTATGCCATCAAGTTCCGTACGGCGGTGTTTGTTTTCATCGCGGTGCTCGTTGTGATGGGCATCGTGTCGTACAAGACACTGCCTCGCGAAGGTTCGCCGGACATCACGATCCCGCAGGTTTTCGTCAACGTCATCTATCCGGGCACCGCGCCCGAGGAGATGGAAAACCTGATCGCGATCCCGATCGAAAAACGACTCAACGAACTGGGCAACGTCAAGGCCATCTCGGCCGTGGCGGCCGACAGCGTTGTGCTCTTTACTATTGAATATCTCGCGGGCGTGGATGTTGACACCGCCATCCAGCGAGTGAAGGACAAGATTGACCTCGCCCGCCCCGACCTTCCCGCCGATCTCGACGAGCCCGTGGTGGAGGGCCTCAACTTCAGCACCGACATTCCAATCATGCGCTTCGCTCTCTCCGGCGACCCCAACCTTGAGCGCCTCAAAAGCACGGCCGAATTCCTGCAGGACGGGATCGAATCCATTTCCGGTGTGCGCGAGGCGCGCATCTCCGGCACGCGCGAGCGTGAGATCCGGCTCGAATTCGACCTTCCGCGCCTCGTGGCCTACAACATTCCGCTCATGGATGTGGTCGCGCTGATCGCCAAGGAAAACGTAACCATCTCCGCCGGCATGCTGGAGGTCGCCGAAAACAAGGTACAGGTACGCGTTCCCGGCGAATTCACCCTCGCTTCCGATCTGCGCGACATCGTGGTGGTCCAACGCGAAAACCTCCCGATCTACCTGCGCGACATCGCCACTGTCTCCGACACCTACAAGGATCTTGCAAGTATCTCGCGCATCAACGGCAAAACCGCCGTATCCATCGAGGTCTTCAAGCGCGCCGGCGAAAACTCGGTCAAGCTGATCGATGAGGTAAAGCAATATATTGATCCGGCAAAACTACCGAAGGACATCCAGATCACCACAGTGCAGGACGACTCCAAGGATATCCGCGACATGCTGGCCGAACTGGAAAACAATATTGTCTCCGGCTTCTTTCTCGTCATCGTCGTGCTGCTCATCTTCATGGGCAAGCGCAACAGTCTCTTTGTTGGACTGGCCATTCCCTTCTCGCTGATGCTGTCGTTCACCATCATGTCGCTAATGGGCATTACCATGAATATGGTGGTGTTGTTCGCGCTGATTCTCGGCGTCGGCATGCTGGTCGACAACGGTATTGTGATCGTCGAAAACATCTACCGCCTGCACTGCGAAGGTCTTTCGCGTACCGAGGCCGCGCGGCGCGGCGCGGCCGAGGTCGCCTGGCCGGTCGCCACCTCCACCCTTACCACACTCGCCGCCTTCTCCCCGCTGCTTTTCTGGCCGGACATCATCGGCGACTTCATGGGCTATATTCCCAAGACCCTGATCATCACCCTATCCTCCTCCCTCTTTGTGGCACTCGTAATCAATCCGGCGGTCTGTTCGGTACTCATCAAGAAAGGACGGTTGAGCTTCGACGACAACAAGGTCGAGCTGCATCCCTTCGTACGCGGCTACGAGCGCATTCTGCGCGGTGCGCTGCGACACCGGGGCCTGCTGATCACCATCAGCGTGCTGTTCCTCATTCTTAGCTCGCAGCTCTATGGCCGCTTTGGCAAGGGCGTGCTGCTGTTTGTCGATGTCGAGCCGCGCGCCGCACAAATCGAGGTTCGCTACCCCGAAGGAACGGCCATCGAAAAAACCGACGCCGCCGTCCAGCACATCGAAAAAGCCATCAGCGGCTTCGACGATATTGAATTCATCCTTGCCAATGTTGGACAGGGCATGAACATGGCCTTCACCGAAGGTAGCGATGCAACCTATCTCGGCTCGCTCTATATCAAGTTTGTCGACGAAGACAAACGTACGGGAAGCACATCGGGACTGGCCCAGAAATTTCGTAAGCGCATCGGAAAAATCCCCGGAGCAGAAATTAAGGTGGAAGATCTGGAGGAGGGTCCGCCGCAAAAGCCCCCGGTCAACATCGAGATTTCCGGCGACGACCTTGAAATGCTCAACGACATCGCCACCGAAATCAAACGCAGCATCAGCTACGTCCCCGGGCTGGTCGACCTGCGCTCTGACTATGAAGCCGCCCTCCCCGAACTACAGTTCATTGTCGACCGCAAGCGTGCCGGCATGCTGGGCCTCGACACCGAAACCATTGGTTTCTTCCTGCGCACCGCCATCTACGGCACCGAGTCGCACCGCAAATTCCGCGCCGGCGAAGACGAGTTCGACATCACCGTCCGTCTCCCCCGGCCCGCCCGCGAACAATTCGGACTGCTCGACGAAATTTACATTCCCGTCGCAGACAGTGAGCCCGTTCCACTTTCTTCGCTCGGAAAATTTGAATACACCTCCGGGCGCGGTGTCATTCGCCGCAAGGACCAGAAACGCGTCATTACCGTCTCCGGCAACAAGGCCGGCCGCGAATCGAACGAACTGCTCGCCGACATCATTCCAATCGTCGAGAAAATCGATCTGCCGCCCGGCTACTCCATCGAATACACCGGCGACAAGGAAGACCAGCAGGAATCATCCGAGTTCCTCTCCGAGGCCTTTATGCTTGCACTCGCCGGCATTGTTGTAATCCTCGTCATCCAGTTCAACTCCGTGCTGCTGCCGCTGATTATCTTTAGCTCAATCATCCTCTCGATTATCGGCGTCATGTGGGGGCTGTTGCTCACACGGATGCATTTCAGCATCATCATGACCGGCGTCGGAATCATCAGCTTGGCCGGTATCGTGGTCAACAACGCCATCGTGCTGGTCGACTGCATCAACCAGATGAAGGCGAAGGGACTAGACACCACCGAAGCCGTCGTGCATGCCGGGCGCCTGCGCCTACGCCCCGTGTTGCTCACCGCCGTCACCACCATCCTCGGCCTGATCCCAATGGCCATTGGCTTCAGTTTCGACGTGCACACCCTGCGCTTTGCCGTCGGCGGCGCCACCTCCGCCTGGTGGGCCCCCATGGCTATCGCCGTCATTTTTGGCCTCGCCGTCTCCACCCTGCTCACGCTCGTCATGGTGCCGCTCATGTACAGTCTCGCCGACTCCTTCGCCGCATTCCTTAAACAACATATCAAGGTCAGCACCAACTAGCCCAGCCTACCGGGTACCGCATCTACGACAGCAATGGTTAATTGCTTCCGGACCGGTCAGGAAATGTAAAATGTTGCAAAACGGAATTCGTGATCCCGTCGTTTTCGCAAACGGAGGCAACAGCTCCACCGGCTACAGCACGGTTCCGGAAGGGATTACGGTATTTTTTGGAATCACAATAATGCCGTCGCGAATCCAATAGAAATTGTTGATTTTATCGGAAGGCTTACCCTCTGGGGAAATAACCACCCCGTCACCAATTCGAACGTTCTTATCAATAATCGCCTGCTTGATAACGCAGTCCTGCCCAATTCCAAGGGGAATGCCCGACTCATCGTAAACTTCCCCGTGTTCATAGTAGTCAGCCCCCATAATGATTGAATCCTCGATTACAGTACCCTCGCCTACCAGGGCACGCAAACCGATGACCGCATGGTCTATGCGCTCGCCACTAATAATGCACCCATCGGAAAGCAGGCAACGGGTAAGGTCGCACTGATTGATCTTGGAGGGCGGAAGATAGCGCATACGGGTGTAGATCGGCGATGCCATATCGTAGAACGAGAAACTAGGCAACGGATCGGTAAGTGCCAAATTTGCGGCCCAGAAGGCACGAATGGTTCCAATATCCTCCCAATAGTCGTCGAAGATATAGCTGCAAACCTTGTAGCGATCGATTGCCCCCGGAATAATGTGTTTCCCGAAATCAGGCGCATCGTTCTCGCACAGCAATTGCTTCAACACGTCCATATTGAAAACATAGATACCCATGCTGGCAAGATAGCGTTCATCCTTGCAGAACGGAGCGCGCAACTCATCAAGCCGGGAGGTATCGCCGGGCTTTTCCGCAAACTGAACAATCCGACCGGTTTCATCCACCTGCATGATCCCCAACGCACCAGCCTCTTCGCGGACAACCGGCTTGGTACTGATCGTCAGATCCGCCCCGTTGGAGATGTGCTGGTCAATCACATCCTTCAAATCCATCCGGTAAAGCTGATCGCCCGAAAGAATCACCACAAGATCAGGTTTCTCGTCCATAAAATAACGCATGGAACGGCGCACGGCATCGGCCGTCCCCTGGAACCAACCCTCCGAGTCCGGCGTCTGCTCCGCTGCAAGGATACGCACATGCCCACCGCTAAACTGGTCGAACCGGAAGGTGTTGCCAATATGCTGATGCAGCGAAACGCTATTGAACTGGGTTAGCAGAAAAACATTGCGGATTCCACTGTTGATGCAGTTGCTGATGGGTATATCAACCAAACGGTATTTTCCTGCAATCGGAACCGCCGGCTTCGAACGCTCCTGCGTTAAAGGCTGTAAACGGCTCCCTGCGCCACCCCCCAGAATCAGACCCACGACATTCATAAAAACCCCCTTTTCATACCTTGCCTCATGCGCAAGAACATCGTAGCGGAAACCCTCTCGGAGCGGAAACAAAAGAAAAATATAAATTAGCACTTGCCTCGTCCAAAGCGATTAGGTAGAACATGCGCTCCTTTACGGGAAAAGAGCTGATTCTTCCCCGTATAAAACCACAAATTTTGTGGGCCGGTAGCTCAGTTGGTAGAGCATTTGACTTTTAATCAAAGGGTCCTGGGTTCGAGCCCCAGCCGGCTCACCACCTCTAGCCCGGAACTTCGGTTCCGGGCTTTTTTTGTGCTCCACATGTGCGAATGATTAGGTACGGCCTCCCCGGCTTATTGCCCAAACAAACGCTTCGCTATACCGAGCTTCCCAAAGAATATTGAAGCAACCCAGTTTTACGGACACCCGGAAAGCAACCAAAAATGTTCCGAGAAGAGGTTATGTAGAATTTTGTGGTGAGCACGAACTGAACCGGAGAATTTTAGATAGGATCTACAGGATGAGCAGGGTTCTCTTGAACAATATCCTGTTGATCCTGCAAAAAACAACTACCGCTTGGATCCCATAAAATTCACGGAGAACCAAGTTCCGGAAGATATTAAAAACGGGCTATCCAGAAACAAAAAAGGCGCCCCGGATGGGACGCCTTTGCGGTTCCAGAATATGGAACGTTATTCGCCGGCTTCGTCGTTCAACGCAGCCTTGCGACTGAGGCGAACACGGCCTTGGTTGTCGATATCGATGCACTTCACACGCATCATATCGCCCGCCTTGCAGATGGAATCAACGCTTTCGATGCGCTCATTGGCCATCTCGGAAATGTGCACGAGGCCTTCTTTGCCCGGCATACATTCAACGAAAGCACCGAAGTCCTTGACGGTGATAACTTTTCCGTCGTAGGTCTTACCAATCTCAATCTCCGCCGTGCAGGCGTTGACGCCATCGATGGCAGCCTGCATGGCTTCGGCATCGACTGCAAAGATGTTGACAGTCCCGTCTTCCTGGATATCGATCTGTGCGCCGGATGCTTCGGTAATCGCACGGATATTCTTACCGCCCGGCCCAATCAGTGCACCGATCTTTTCAGGATCGATTTTAACAGTGGTGATGCGCGGTGCGGATGCAGCCAGTTCGGTGCGCGGCTCCGGCAAAACACTTTCCATGTAGTCGAGGATATCGCAACGGCCTTTACGTGCAATTTCGAACGCCTCGGCAACCTGATCCCAGTCGAGACCATGTACCTTGAGGTCAACCTGGAAGCCGGTGATACCTTTGCGGGTACCAACCACCTTGAAGTCCATATCGCCGCAGTGGTCTTCCACACCAAGAATGTCGATCACCTGAACAGAAGCACCTTTGCCATCAGAAAAGAGACCGACGGAGATACCCGCAACCGGAGCTTTCAGCGGAACACCCGCATCCATCAGCGCCATGCAGCCGCCGCAGGCGGTGGCCATGGAGGAAGATCCGTTGGATCCCATGATTTCGGATACCACACGTACCGTGTATGGGAATTCATCGGGCAGTACCGGAACGATGGAACGCTCAGCCAGGTTTCCGTGTCCGATTTCGCGACGGCTGGTCATTCCCAAACGACCGACTTCACCCACGGAATACGGAGGGAAGTTGTAGTGCAGGATGAATTCCTTCTCGGAAACACCACCGGTAACGGCGTCCAGTCCCTGGGTTTCCTTGGTGGTTCCCAGCGTGACGGTACAGATGGTCTGCGTTTCGCCACGGCCAAAGATGGCAGAACCATGCGTGCGGGGCAGTACGCCCACCTGCGCATCTAGATCGCGAAGCTCCAGCATGCCGCGCCCACCAATGCGGGTGCCGCCTTCGATAACATTTTTGCGAACGGTTTCCACTTCCAGATCATGGAAGGCATGGAAATATTCGTCTTCGGTCATTTCCTCGAAAAGCTCTTCCATCTGCGGCTTGAGCTCTTTCTTGAGGGCCGAAACCGCATCCTGACGTTCAATCTTGGCACCGATCTTCATCAGTTCCAGGAATTTTTCACCAACGAGCTCGCGGGCCTTGTCGAGGAGCGTGGTGTCCTTGGCAATCGGTTCATAAACCTTTTCCGGAAGTCCCAGTGCATTGCGCAGCTCGAGCTGGCCGTCGATGATTTTGACGACTTCGGCGTGTGCGGTTTTCATTGCTTCAATGAATTCGGCTTCCGGCATTTCATCGGCGGTACCTTCAATCATCATGACCTTGTCGCGCGAACCGCAATAAGTCAGGTCGACATCGCTGGCTTCCAACTGTTCGTGGGTCGGGTTGATGATCCACTCGCCGTCGTTGCGGACGATGCGCACGGCACCAATCGGGCCGTTGAACGGCAGATCGGTAAGGGTCAGTGCAGCGGATGCTGCGTTGACACTGAGAACGTCGGTATCCAGCGTGCCGTCACAGCTCATGAGCATGTTGTTGATCTGCACTTCGCGGTGGAACCCTTCCGGGAACAGCGTGCGGATCGGACGGTCGGTAACGCGCATGGTGAGGATTTCCTTCTCGGAAGGACGCGCCTCGCGCTTGATGTAGCCTCCCGGGAAACGCCCGGCGGCATAGAATTTTTCGCGATACTCAACCTGCAACGGGAAGAAATCACATCCTTCGCGGGCTTCTTTCGCAGCGGTGACGGCGGAGAAAACAATGTTTTCGCCAATACCGCAGGTCACGGAGCCATTGGCCTGCTTTGCCAGCAGACCGGTTTCAAACACCATCGGCTTTCCGCCGACTTCGAATTCAACTTTGGTTGTACCCTTCATACTTAATATTGCGCCCTTGCTGTTTTCTGAAGAGCGCACCTTTCCTTTATTATTTTACGTTTTCCGCCGGAATTTTCCGGTCGGAACCCTACCCTCGCACTGCGCCGTTTTGAATCATTATAGAAACGACGCAAGCCCTTTAGAAATAAAGGGCTTGCAAACGAATAAGGATTTTCTGCATCCAAAAAGACGATTACCTGCGCAAGCCGATTTTTTCGATCAGCTCTTTATAGCGTGCTTCGTCTTTCTTCTGTACATAGCTCAACAGCTTGCGGCGCTTGTTGACCATCATGATGAGGCCGCGACGCGAACTGTGATCTTTCTTATGCATCTTAAGATGTTCGGTCAGCTCCTTAATGCGCGAAGAGAGTAGCGCTACCTGAACCTCTGCGGATCCGGTATCCTGGTCATGGAGCTTGTATTCGTTTTTTACTTCAGCTTTTACTGCCTGATCCACGTGTGGACTCCTTGTTTTATTGCTTCGTTTTCTTTTGTAAGCGCGGAACTATATCCACCGCCCACCGCCATGTAAAGCATGGTTTTTCGGCTTTTTAAGGCCTCCTACTCCGCATCGTCGACCTCGAAACCCCGGCACTGGGCGGCGATCTGCGGGGAGACGCGGACGAGCAGGTCGGCGTTGGCACCTTCATATTCCTGCTCGAGGATCGAGGCTGATTTTTGCAGGGTTGCCAACAGCTTGCCTTCGCCCAACGGAACGGAGAGCCGCAGAGTGACCTTGCGCCCCTTGAGACAGTCGGCCAGCTCGTCGTAGAGAAGATCAATCCCCTCTCCCGCCAGCGCCGAAACCGCAACCGATCTTGGGTACATCCGCGCCAACCGTTTGGCGGCGTTCCGCCCCTTTTCGTTGTCGATCTTATTGAAAACATAGAGCATCGGCTTTTCGAGCGCACCGATCTCGTCGAGCACGGTATGTACCGCGTCGATCTGCGTATCGACCTGCGGGTGCGAGGCATCGATCACATGCACAATCAGGTCGGCCTCCACCACCTCTTCAAGCGTGGCCTTGAACGAATCGACCAGATGATGCGGTAGTTTCTGGATAAAGCCCACCGTATCGGTCATCAACGCCGGCTCATGGTTGGGTAGCTCCACCTGGCGGGTGGTTGGATCGAGCGTCGCGAAAAGCTGGTCTTCGGCAAAGATATCCGCGCCGGAAAGGCGATTGAGCAAAGTGGATTTCCCCGCATTCGTATAACCGACAATCGACACCAGTGCCCAGCCGTGGCGTTTGCGGCCACGCCGCTGCTCCGCGCGGCGGGTGCGTACCAACTCAAGATCGCGCTTCAGTGTGCGAATCAGATCCTGAATCCGGCGACGGTCCATTTCGAGCTGGGTTTCGCCGGGACCGCGCAAACCGATACCGCCCTTCTGGCGCTCAAGATGCGTCCACATACGGCGCAGGCGCGGAAGAAGATATTGATGCTGGGCCAGCTCAACCTGCAGGCAACCCTCCTTGGTCTGGGCGCGCTGGGCAAAAATATCGAGAATGAGCTGCGTGCGATCAAGCACGCGGGTTTCGAACACGTTTTCAAGGTTGCGACCCTGCGCCGGCGTCAAATCGTCGTCGAATACCACCATCGACACGCGGTTTTCCTTGATCCAGTCAGAAATCTCTTCCGCCTTGCCGGTACCAATATAGTGCCCCGCCTTGATCTTCTGCTGCCGAACAAGAAAGCGCCCGGCCACGGTTGCCCCCGCACTCTCCGCGAGCTGTGCGAGTTCATCCATCGTGTCCTTGACCTTCCACTCTTCTTCGCTTCGGAGTACGACTCCGACGAGAAGAACTGTTTCGGCATCGCTGTTCTGTGTTTCCAGTAGTTCAGGCATTCTTTCTGTTCTCTGTGTTCTTTCGCGGCTAGTCAAACATAACCGGTGTTGCACCGTGTTTTTCCCAGGCACAGGAAACGGCTTCGGCGAGTTTTTCCAAGGTCTGGAACTTTGCGGTATCGATCCATTCGACATTGAGCTGGTTGCGGAACCACGTCATCTGGCGCTTGGCGAGCTGACGGGTGCGAATAATGGTTTTTTCCTTGGCCTCCTCAACCGTCATTTCATTGTTGAGTACGGCGAAGGCTTCGGCATAGCCAATGGCCTGCAATGCCGTCGGAGACAGATCCAACCCAATCAAGCCGCGGGCTTCGTCGAGCAGACCGTCGGCATACATTTCCCCAACGCGCCGCTCAATACGTTTATGCAACACTTCGCGCTCAACATGCAGGCCAACAATTGTCGGCTTGGGCTTCGAGTTCCAGGATCTTTCGTACCGCCGGCTTCCAGCCGGCTCCGTCGAGGCCGGCCGGAAGCCGGCGGTACGTTCAAGGATGCGAACGAGACGGCGCGGATTATGGCGATCGTCTTCGGTCAATTGAGTATAAAACTCCGCCGCATCCGTCCGGGCGCGCTTTTCCAGCGTCTGAAAATCAAGCGCTTCGAGCTCGGCACGAAGGGCGGGGTTTTCAGGCGGAACATCATCGAACCCTTCGGTAAGGCACTTGACATAAAGCCCGGTCCCGCCGGCAACAATGATTTCGCGAGCGGACTCGAAGGCTGGGCGAACCGCCTCAAGATAGGCGGCAACACTGAACTTTTCAGTCGGCTCGGCAAGATCGAACCCCGCATAGTCCACCTTGTTCCGTTCGACCTGCGTAGGTTTCGCGGTGCCGACATCCATGCCCCGATAGAGATTCATGGAGTCTGCAGAGACAATCAACCGCCCATCGCGCTCGGCAATATACTGCGCAACCGAGCTCTTCCCCGACGCCGTTGCCCCTACTAGAAAATATGCTGAACTGTTCATGTTTATTTTGACAGAGCAATTAGGACAGAATGATTCCGAACGCCGGAAAGTAGAAATTATTCTGTCCTAATTATCCTGCTCCCCTTCCGGATCCTTTTTCTGGAAGAGATTCGTAATGACATAGAGCCCCACGGCAATGCAAATGGCGGAGTCGGCAACATTGAAGGAGGGATAATGGTAGGTGCCAAACTGGAAATCGAGGAAGTCGGTCACCCAGCCAAAGCGGATGCGATCGATCAGGTTCCCGACAATGCCGCCAACCAACAGTCCAAGCAGAATCCTGTGCGAAAACTGCTTCTGGAGGAAGGAACGGCGATAGATGACAAGCAACACGAGAACTGCGATGGAAATCAGGATCAAGACAATGCTATGCCCACTAAGAATATTCCAAGCTGCGCCGTCATTCCGGACATAAACAAGGTTGAAAAACCCGTCAATGACAGGCCGCGATTCGTTGTAGGCAAAAACGGAACGGATCCATTGCTTGGTAAACTGATCCAACAGGATCACCGCCAGTCCAAGCAGGAGTACAAGCATACTGTCCGCTCCGGTTGACTACCCGCGAATCGTCGATCCGAACGGGCGATAGCTAGTATTGCCTTTTTCAAGATCGGACTGCGTGGCGATGGTGTAGCGCACGTAGGGCAAAGCCTGCAGGCGTTCGATATTGATTGGCTCGCCGCTGATTTCGCAGATACCGTAGGATCCGTCTTCAATGCGACGAATCGCCGCATCGATTTCAAAAAGGACATCCTGCTCGGAACTGAGCTGATTGAGAGCGAACTCGCGATCGAAAGTATCGGTCCCCTGGTCGGAAAGGGACGGATCGCGCTCGGTCTGACTGAGAGAGTCACGGTTGATTGAGCTGATTTCACCGGAAACACGTTCGCGCAACATCAGCAACCGCTCGAGTTGATCGCGAAGTTCCTTAACTTTGAAATGCTTGTTCTTCGTGATTTTCCCGGTCAGGGGAGCTCCACCGGAAACAGCAACAGAAGAAGCCTTCGGAGAGGTCTTTTTGGCGGCAGTCTTTTTGGCCGGGGCCTTCTTTGCAGCGGCCTTTTTGGCGGGCGCCTTCTTTGCGGCGGCTTTTTTAGCCGGGGCTTTCTTTGCAACGGTCTTTTTGGCGGGTGCCTTCTTTGCGGCGGCCTTTTTAGCCGGGGCCTTCTTTGCCGATGCTTTCTTTGCTGTCTTTTTAGTCGCCATTTTCGCTCTTTCTCCAGTCAAAAAAGTTGAACCATCTCGGTTTAAAGGGTTGGGT
>JBDLJW010000033.1:0-15420 GCA_039714135.1 Verrucomicrobiota bacterium | reverse complement strand
ACTCCTCCTAAATCTGACTAATACCGTATCTGGACATCAGGGGAGGAGATAGGAAGTTCTCGGCAAGGATGGTATGTTCTTGCTGGGTTGGCATTCTAAAATGGAAATACTACTGCAATTGCAGGTTTTCCTTGGGGCGTTCTATGTCGATCTTGCCAGTTCTTAGGGGTGAGGGGCTGCTCGGAAGCAAGATGGCGAGCTTCTTCTATACGGTTTGCGAGTAGCGACCCTTGCGCTGTTCGGCCTGAAGGTAGGCATCGAAGCGCATGGCGACGATGCGGATGAAGAGCCGGCCGAGCGGGGTGACGTGCAAGCCGCCGGGTTCGCGGCGGACAAGACCGTCGGCTTCAAGGTCGTCGAGCGAGGCAATATCGTCTTTGAAGTGTTCGGCGAAATCGATGCCGATCTCTTTGGAAAGTTTTGTGTAGTCGATGTAGAGGTTGCACATGATGTGCATGATGGCGGCGTAGCGGATTTTGTCCTCGTCGGTCATGGCATAGCCGCGCAACAGCGGGAGCTCGCCGGCTTCGAGCGCGGCGTAGTAGGTGTCGAGTTCCTTGTGGTTCTGGAAGTAGCATCCGTTCGCGTGGGAGATGGCGGACATGCCAAAGCCGTGGAGATCGACGCCTTTGTGTGTGCTGTAGCCCTGGAAGTTGCGCTGCAGGGTTCCGTTCGCAAGTGCCTGCGCCATGCCGTCGTCCGGTTTGGCAAAGTGGTCCATGCCGATATAGACGTAGCCCGCCCCGGTCAGCTTTTCGATGGTCAGCTGGAGTAGTTTTAGTTTTGTTTCGGCATCGGGAAGCTTGCCCTCGAATCCTTTTTGGAACGGCTTGATCCACGGAATGTGCGCATAGCTGTAGATGGCAAAGCGGTCGGGCGAAAGCGACAGGGCATCCTCCAGCGTTTGGGAGAACGACTCAATGCTTTGGCCGGGCAGGCCGTAGATGAGATCAAAGTTGATCGACTCCATGCCGCTGTCGCGCAACCATTGGTTGGCCTCGGAAATCATTTCCATCGGCTGGATGCGGGCAATGGTTTTCTGCACATCGGGGTTGGTGTCCTGCACGCCGAGCGAGGCGCGGTTGAATCCGGCACTGCACAGGGCTTCGACCTTTTCCTTCGTTAGGGAGCGCGGATCGATTTCAATGCCCGCCTCGATGTTGGTCGCCATCGGGAAGCGATTGCGGATCATTTGGCCGAGTTGCCCTATCTCTTCCGGCAGCAGGAAGGTGGGGGTTCCGCCCCCGAGTTGAACCTGCACAACCTCGGAACCTTCTGCGATGAGTGCTGTGCGCAGATCCATTTCCCGTTCGAGGTGGCCGAGGTATTCCGTGCTCCTGCTCTGATTGCCGGTTACAATGTTGGTGCAACCGCAATAGAGGCATTGGGCGGAACAGAAGGGAAGGTGGAAGTAGAGCGACAGCGGGCTGGGGGCTGTGAGCTGGAAGCTGGAAGCTGGAAGCTTTTCCGTAAAATGCGTAGCGGGAGGGTACGAGGTGTAGCGTGGCCCCGGCACATTGTATTTGCGAAGCAGGTCGAGGTTGACGGATATTTGGCTCATCTGAAGTTCTGTACGGTTTCAGCGACGGCCTGAATGGATTCGATGTCGGCATCGGGAGGAACACCGTGCCCGAGGTTGAAGATGAACCCATAGCGTCCGAGCATTTCGTTGCAGATACGTTTGGCTTCGTCGGCGGCCGCGGCGGGCTTGGAGAGAAGCAGGGCGGGGTCGAGGTTGCCTTGCACTGCAACGTCTTCGGGGATTTCCTTGCAGACATCGGAGAGGCGAACGCCCCAGTCGACGCCAAGCACGCTGGCCCCGGTATTCACGACTTCGTTCCAGTTGTGATGGACATTTCGGGCAAATACAATGGTTGGAACCTCGTCTCCGATGGCGCTGATAATCTGTTGCATCCAGCGCCCGGAGGCTTCCCGGAAGAGATTGGGGGCCAGCGTGCCGCCTTGGCTGTCGAAGAGCTGGATGACATCCGCACCGGCCGCGATCTGCGCTTTGACATAGGTAATGGTGGCTTCGGTAATCTTTTCGAGCAGGGCGTGGCAGAGCTTGGGATCGGAGTGGAGCAAGGCACGCGAGCGCGTGTTTTCGCGCGAGCTTCCGCCTTCGATCATGAACGAGGCCAGCGTCCACGGCGATCCGGCAAAGCCGATAATGGATCGTTCCTTGCCGAGTTCCTTTCGGACTTTTTTGATGGCGTCAGGGGTGTAGCCGATATGGTCAAGCACATGGGAGGAATCGAGTTTGTCGATGTCGGCCTTTGAGTTTAGCCGGAAGTCCACCTTCACGCCGCCTTGTTCAAGTAGTTCGTATTTTTGCCCCATGGCTTCGGCAACTACGAGAATGTCGGAAAAGATGACCGCGGCATCGTAGCCAAAACGACGGATTGGCTGGAGGGTGATTTCCGCGGCAAGTTCCGGATCCTGGACAAGTTCGGTGAATTTCCGGTTTTCCTTGAGCGCGCGGTATTCGGGCAGCGAGCGCCCCGCCTGCCGCATCATCCAGATGGGGGGACGGTCGACGGCCTCGCAACGGCAGGCGCGCAGAAAGCGTTCGCGATGGGTGATGCTTTTGATCGTAGTCATGATTAAGGGTTATCGCATGGCGGAGAAATGCGATCAATTCATAAGCAAATAATTACCGGAGAAGATACACGAGGTCATAATTTATGGTTAAATTATTACCTAACGCCCAAAACCCCACCCCTTTTGGCTTGAGTCGCTATACCGTTTAACTAAGGTTGCGCTCGTTTTTCAGGAAATACAGGAAAAAGGTTATGAAAGAAATCAGGATTGGAATACTCGGGTTCGGCACGGTTGGTGCCGGCGTGGTGGAAGGCATTCAGAAAAACGGGGCCTTGATGGCCGAGCGAACCGGCATCAAACCGGTTGTCGCCGGCATTGCCGATTTGGACATCGAAACCGATCGCGGAATCTCGGTGCCGGACGGCGTACTCACCACCGATGCGATGTCTATTATTTCCGATGAAAATATTGATTTGATTGTGGAGCTTGTTGGCGGAACCGCAGTTGCGCGCTCCTTTACGCTGGAGGCGCTCAAGCAGGGCAAGCCGGTCATTACGGCCAATAAGGCATTGCTGGCTGACCATGGCGAGGAAATCTATAAAACCGCCCGCGAAAACAATACCGGCATCTACTACGAAGCGGCGGTCGGCGGCGGTATTCCAATTCTGCGCTCCCAGCGTGCCGGCTTGATCGGCAACCAGATCGAAAGCATCTACGGCATCCTCAATGGAACCTGCAACTATATCCTTACGCGCATGGAGCGCGAAGGTCTGCCTTTCGATGAAATTCTGGCCGATGCCCAGGCCCTCGGCTATGCCGAAACCCCGCCGGATCTCGACATCGACGGCATCGACACCGCTCACAAGGCGGTCGTGCTTGCTTCCATGGCCTACGGCGCGCCTGTGCCGATGGAGGCCTGTCCGACCAAGGGGATTCGCGGCCTTTGTGCTTCTGATATTGCCAACGCCGATGAGCTTGGTTATCGCCTCAAGTTGCTGGCGATCATCAAGGACAACGAGGGTGAAGTGGAGCTTTCCGTCGAACCCGCACTCGTGCCGAAAGATCACATGGTGGCCTCCGTCAGCGACTCCTTCAACGCCGTTTTCGTCAAGGGCGATATTGTTGACGATACAATGTACTATGGCCGCGGGGCAGGGCGTTTGCCGACCGGCAGCGCGGTCATTGGCGATATCATGGAAGCCGCCGCAGACAAACTGCACGGCGTCGGGGTTCCCGTGAGCGTCTCCATGATGTTGCAGAAAGATACGCTGAGCTACTGTTCGGCTGAAAACATTGAGAAGCGTTGCTACATTCGTCTTGGGCTCGAAGACAAGCCCGGTTCCATGGCGAAGGTGATGGACATTTTCGGCAGGCACAATATCAGCATTGCTTCCGTGGTCCAGAAAGAGATGCACGAGAACGGATGTGCGCCGGTTGTTGTTCTTACGCAGTCCGCCAAGGAGGCTGAGTTCGAGGCCGCCATGGAGGAAATCGGTGCGCTCGACGTCTCCTGCTGCGAGCCCATTCGCATGCGTCTTGAAGATTTTGAATAAGGTGGTTGATATGAAAGTTGTAAAATTTGGTGGTTCCTCCGTGGCGAACGCGGAGCAGATTCTAAAGATCATTGATATCGTAACGGCCGATGCGGGCCGACGCATTGTGGTGGTATCCGCGCCGGGCAAGCGCCATGGCGAAGACACGAAGGTGACCGATCTTCTGATCACGCTCGCCGAGGCGGTTCTTAACGGCGAAAACTATGAATCCGAACTAAAATCCGTGGTGGATCGCTATGCCAAGATCCAGAACGACCTGGATCTGCCGGAATCCGTGGTTTCCACTATTGAGGCCGACCTGCGCAGCCGTATCGAAAACCGCGGCGCCAACAACCTCCAGTTCATGGATACCATGAAGGCCTCCGGCGAGGACAACAACGCCAAGGTGATTGCCGAGGCATTCACCAAGAAGGGCCATCCCGCCAAATACGTCAATCCCGGCGAAGCCGGCATGTTGCTTTCCGACGAATTCGGCAACGCCGAAGTCCTTCCCGAATCGTTCGGCAAGCTGGCGGCACTCGGGAATGAAACCGAGATCATTATCTTTCCTGGCTTCTTCGGCAGCACCCAGGCGGGCGACGTGGCCACCTTCCCGCGCGGTGGCTCCGACATCACCGGCGCAATCCTCGCGGCGGCGGTGAAGGCCGATGTCTACGAAAACTTTACCGATGTCGATTCCGTCTACGCCATGGATCCACGCATTGTCCCGAACGCGCCGGCCATCGAGCTGATGACCTACCGCGAAATGCGCGAACTGGCCTATGCCGGTTTCGGTGTTTTCCACGACGAGGCGATTGTTCCCGCTGTGCATGCCGAAGTTCCGATCTGCATCAAGAATACCAACCGCCCGGAAGCGCCGGGAACCATGATTGTTCCAGAGCGCAAATACGAGCAGACCGAGGTCGCCGGCATCTCCAGCGCCGAAGGCTTCTGTGCGATCTATATCGATAAATACATGATGAACCGCGAAGTCGGTTTTGGCCGCCGTCTGCTTCAGATTCTGGAGGAGGAGGGCATCTCCTTCGAACATACGCCGTCCGGTATCGACAACATGTCCGTTATTCTTGCATCCGATGAACTGAGCGAAGGCAAGGAGCAGAAGGTGCTGGAGCGTATCACCACCGATCTGGAGCCCGATAATATCAGTGTCGAACACGGCCTTGCTTTGCTGATGGTTGTGGGCGAGGGCATGCACTATGCGGTCGGCATGGCCGCCAAAGCCACCAATGCACTTTCCGATGCCGGCGTGAACATCGAGATGATCAACCAGGGCGCCTCCGAGATCAGCATGATGTTCGCCGTCAAAGACATCGATCGCAAGAAAGCCGTTCACGCCCTCGGCGAAGCCTTCTTTACCAGCTAGGTGTCGCTTCAGGATTGAAGGTTGAACGGCCACTTGGCCGACTATCTTTATGCGGCCAGATCGGTCGCGCCTCTCCGGCTTTTTAGACGGAACCGTTTTCTTTGAATACGAGGTAGATCTTGCGTCCGAGCCATGCGTCGGTGGCGGCGTAAATCTGCTGCGATTCGGTTAGTTCCTTGCGCGCCCAGTTGGAGACCTGCTCCTTTTTGGAGATGCGGAAGTTGAACAGGATGGCGGTCAGGCCTCGAAGTCCGAGGTTTTTGATTCTGGCTTTTTTCGCAATGTTTGCCAGTTCCACAAAGCCGGCGGGTTCGAAGTCTGCCATGGCTTGCAGTTCGCTGACATCGCGTTCAAGTGCTACTCCCGATTTGACGATGTCAGGGGAGGAAAGCACTTTGAGTAGGCTGGGCGTTAATCCACATTGCTGAATCTGGAAAAGATAGACTTCGGTTTCGGTGGCGAGCTGGAGCAGGGAGGGGTCGTAGCTTTCGCCTTTGCGGAAGGCGGGGCGTGTTTCGGTGTCGAAGCCCAGCAATGTTTCCTTTAGCAGTTTCCCGGCTGCCGATTCGGCCTCTTCTTCCGTTTTGCAAAGGATGATTTTTTCGGTGTATTGCCGCATCGGAAGTTCGTTGATTTCGGCTTTGGTAATATGCAGTTTTTCAAGGGAATCAATCATTTTTATCTTTCTTCCACTGGCTGGTAACCCAGATGGATTGTTTGGCAAGGCCCATCAGAATCTTGACGTCGGGGATGGTCAGTTTGCCGCGCGAAAAGATGCGGCGCAGTCCCATCATCATGTGCTCAAGTTTTTGCTCATGGGTGAACTCGGTTTTGATCATCATTTCGCGCCAGGCGGCAAACATGCGTTCGCGCAGCGCGGAGTCGGCCTCTTCCGCTTTTTCCTCTGAAGGCTGGAAGACGCCGGCGGCGCAGAAAATTTCGTAGCAGCAGACCATGACGGCATGCGATAGGTTGAGCGAGGTATAGAGCTTGCTCGAAGGGATTTGGATAATGTGGGTGCAGAGTGCCAGTTCTTCGTTGAAGAGCCCTTTGTCCTCGCGACCGAATACCAATGCAATCTTGTGGTCTTTCGCGCTTTCGAGTGCAATGGGCGCAAACTCGCGAGGCGAGTGGGCGGTGTCGCGGTAGAATCCGGTGCGCGCCGAGGTGGCTGCCACCACGGTGCAGTCGGCGATTGCTTCTTCCAGTGTCTGGAACTCCTTGCGGGCTTCGAGCTGTGCCTTGGCATTGCACGAAAGCTTGCGGGCATCCTCCCAGTCCGTGGTCGAGCGCGGGTTGACGATGGCCAGGTCCGTAATGCCGTTGTTATTCATGGCGCGGCAGACCGAGCCAATGTTGCCGCCAAAGATTGGCTCCACGAGAACGACTCTTATATTGCTCAATAAATTTGAATTCATAGTGAGGGGGAGAATGGGGGATGGGGTGAGGGGGTGTCTATTTTATAAGCCAGTTATCAGAACCATCAATCATTCTTACAAGTTGAGCCAAAATATGATCATACTCCGAATCCATCTGAATAAAGATTTTTTTATCAATGTATCCACACAACAGTGCAAATTCCAGCCAGACCTGTGTTTCGCAGGCTTCGGTTTCGGAATCTGAAAGTTTCGCGATGAACGCCGCTTTGTATCGCCGCTTTCTCCATGCTTCGGAAATATTGGCACAGACTGAGCGGGAAGACCGCCGAACTTGGTCTGTGAGGGAGAATTTTTCTTCAGCGGGGAATGATTTTGTGAGTTCGAATATCTCCATCGCCGCTGAACGGGCATTCTGGTAGACGTGCAATTCCCTGTGAGTATGGATTCGTTCCGGCATGGTATTTCTCCCTCTCTCCCTCTCTCCCTATCGCCCCTTCTCTCCCTCGGAGATAAAGCTGCGGAGAAGATTTATCTCCTCTGCCCAAATGGTGTCGTCAATGGTTTCGAGGATCATGGGGATGTCGTCGAAGCGGGCATCGGCCATGATGTATTTGAAAAGTTCAAGACCCAGTATGCCTTGCCCAATGCTGTGGTGTCGGTCGACGCGGCTTCCAAGCTCTTTTTTCGAGCCGTTCAGGTGCATGCCGAAGAGGTATTCAAAGCCGACGGTGTTCTCAAATTCGTCGAAGACGGCATCGCACCATTCGGCGGTGCGCAGGTCGTAGCCTGAAACGAAGGTGTGGCAGGTGTCGAGGCAGACGCCGACGCGGGACTTGTCTTCGACCTGATCGATGATTTCGGCGAGGTGCTCGAAGCGGTAGCCAAGGTTGGAGCCTTGGCCTGCCGTGTTTTCAATGACGGCGGTTACGCCGTTGGTTTGGTTGAGCGCGATATTGATCGACTCGGCGATGGTGGTCAGGCATTCGCTTTCGGATACCTGCTTGAGGTGGCTGCCGGGGTGAAAGTTCAGCCGATCCAGCCCCAGTTGTTCGCAGCGCTGCATCTCGTCGATGAAGGCGGTGCGCGATTTTTCAAGCTTGTCGGCCTCGGGATGGCCGAGGTTGATCAGATAGCTGTCGTGGGGGAGGATCTGTTCCGGAGAAAATCCGTTGTCTGCGCAGTTCTTTTTAAAGGCGTCGATACTCTCTGCCGTCAGCGGCTTGGCGCTCCACTGCCGCTGGTTCTTGGTAAACAGCGCAAAGGCATTGGCCCCGATTGCGGCCGCATTGAGTGGTGCATTCTCCACTCCTCCGCTTGTGCTGACATGTGCTCCGATAAATTTCATTCCAATCTCCCTGGTCCGTTGGCGAAAAGGCAACGGAGATGATCTTTATAACCTGATCAGGTGCAGAGATGGAAGCGGGGATTCGTTTGGATGCGGGCGTGTTTGCAATTTGGGGCTGAATCTGGATGATAGCGGCATGGATTCAACCTTGGCCATTCTGGATATGGAAATTACCGTGCTTGATTACGAGACCACCGGCTCGGTTCATGGTTTTGCGAACGAGCCGTGGCAGATTGGCATGGTGACGCTCAGGGACGGTAAGATTGACCCGGGGTCCATGTTCGAGAGCCTGTTGAGGGTCGACATCAATCGTCCGTTCAATCCGCATGCGCCGGGGCGGCATGCGCTGCTTCGGGATGAAATTGCGGCCGCACCGAGCCCGCAGGAGCTGTGGCCGCGCATCATGTCTCGCCTGGCAGAATGTCCGTTATGTGCCCACAATGTGGCAACGGAAAAAAAGTTTACCCGTGCCATGGCTCCGATGCACCGCTTCGGGCCATGGATCGATACGCTTCGGATTGCCCGAAAGGTTTGGCCGGGATGTCCTTCCTATGCGTTGGATGACCTGATCGTTATGCTTGATCTCAAGCAACGTATCGATGGGCTTTGTCCCGGAAAGGCGCCTCATGATGCACTCTACGACAGCATCGCCTCCGCCATGCTGATAGAGCATTTGCTCGAACAGCCGGGCTGGGGGAGTATCACGCTTGCGGAGCTGGCTTCGGTCTAGGCCGACTTTTTCTTGGCTTTAACCTTCAGGCCTTCGAGCGGGTGCAATCCATGTTCAACCATGTCACGCGTAATTACGCTGTGGGTTACATCGTCGCGCATGGGGATTTCATACATTACATCCAGCATCAGGTGTTCGATGATGGCTCGTAGCCCGCGGGCACCGGTCTTGCGCTTGATGGCCATGCAGGCCAGCGCCTTGAGCGCCTCTTCCTCGAATTCCAGCTCAACTCCGTCCATTGCGAGCAGCTTCTTGTATTGCTTGACCATCGCATTTTTCGGTTCGGTCAGGATCAGGACGAGTTCTTCTTCGGTCAGCTCGTTGAGCATGGTGACAACCGGCAGGCGTCCGATAAATTCAGGAATGAGACCGAAGCGAAGCAGGTCTTCGGACTCGACGTTCATCGTTACGAAGTTGGGGGAGAGCTCTTCTTCCACACCGCTTCCAAACCCGATCACCTTCTTGTCGACGCGTTGTTTGATGATGTCCTCCATGCCGACGAATGCGCCGCCGCAAATGAAGAGGATGTTGGATGTGTCGATTTCGATGTATTCCTGCTGCGGGTGTTTGCGTCCGCCTTTGGGGGGAACGCGGGAGACTGTGCCTTCAATAATCTTGAGCAGAGCCTGCTGGACACCTTCGCCGGAAACATCGCGGGTAAGGGAGGCGTTTTCGGTGCGGCGTCCGATTTTGTCGATTTCATCGATGTAGATGATACCGCGCTGGGCGCGCTCCACATCGTAATCGGCCGCTTGCAGAAGCTGGAGCAGGATGTTTTCAACATCCTCGCCCACATAGCCGGCTTCGGTGACGGTGGTGGCGTCGGTGATGGCGTAGGGGACGTTGAGGGTACGCGCGAGCGTCTTGGCCAACAGGGTTTTTCCGCTGCCGGTCGGGCCAATAAGCAACACGTTGCTTTTGTCGAGTTCAATGCCGTCCTCTTCAAGCTGGGCGAACATGCGCTTGTAGTGGTTGTGTACGGCTACGCACAGCACTTTCTTGGCATTGTCCTGCCCGACGACATATTCGTCGAGCTGTGTCTTGATCTCGTGCGGGCTGAGCACGCCGATTTCCTGCGAAGTCGTCGGCTCCTTTTCGCGCTCTTCATGCTGGTGGCCGAGGAGGGCCTCGCACAGGCCGACGCATTCATCGCAGATGAATACGCCCGGTCCGGCAATCAGCCGCTTTACCTCTTTTTCGCTCTTCCCGCAGAAAGAGCACTCGGTTGCCGTGTGCTTATCCGACATGAATCTACCTCAAACTTTTATTTTGCGTGAGCAACCACTTCGTCGACCAAGCCATATTCAACGGCCTGTTTGGCGGACATGAAGTTGTCGCGGTCGGTATCCTTTTCAAGATCCTCGATGCTCCGGCCGGAATGGTCGGCGAGGATGCCGTTGAGGATCTGCTTAATGCGCATAATCTCCTGCGCCTGAATGTTGATATCGGTGGCCTGACCCTGTGCGCCGCCAAGCGGCTGGTGGATCATGATCCGTGCATTGGGCAGGGCAAAGCGCTTGTTCTGTGCGCCCGCAGCCAGCAGGACAGCGCCCATGCTGGCAGCCTGTCCAACGCAATAGGTCGTAATATCGCACTTGAGGAACTGCATGGTATCATAGATCGCCAAGCCGGCCGTAACGACCCCGCCCGGCGAATTGATATAGATGCTGATGTCCTTTTCCGGATCCTCGCTCTGGAGGAACAGGAGCTGGGCAATCACCAGATTGGCAACCGTATCGTCGATCGCGGTACCCAGGAAGATGATGCGTTCCTTGAGCAGGCGGGAATAGATATCGTACGAACGTTCACCGCGGCCGGTCTGTTCAACAACGATTGGAACCAGCATTTGTGCCGTTTCATTCATTTTAGACTCCGTTCTTTCAAGACCTATTTGATTTTCGCATTTTCAAGCATGTAATCGAGCGCTTTATTGAAGCGGATCTGCTCGCCCACGCTTGCGATCGTGTCGTTTTCTTCCATTTCCTTGCGGAGCGCACGGCCATCCTTCTGCTGGCGAATAGCCATAGATGCGATTTCCTCGTCGATTTCAACGTCGCTTGCTTCGAACTCCAATTCTGTAGCAATTCCAAGGCCAATATAGCGCAGTTTCACGTTTTCAAGCGCGCGCTCCTGGGCTTCTTTCAGGATCTCTTCCTGCTGTTCGCCGATCTGCTCCTGGGTCATGCCCATCATCATGCGCTGCTGGGCAATGTCATACATCGTGTTGCGGGTCTGCTGCTGTACGACGCTTTCCGGTACGTCAAGCTTGGTCTTCTTGATGAGATGTTTGATGATTTGCTCGTGTTTGGCATTCAGCGCCTTGTTTTCGGCCTGCTGCTCCAGCTGTTCACGGATCTTTGAACGCAGATCGTCTTCCGACTCCACCTGCAGGCGCTTCAGGAACTCTTCATCCAGTTCCGGCAGGGTGCGTACACGCACAGCGGTAACCTCGATGCTGTAGAGCGCTTTGACTCCGGCCAGTTCCTTCACCATAAAGCTTTCCGGGAAGTCGATTTCAACTTCCTTCTTGTCGCCGGCGTTCAGGCCAACGATTGCCTCGCCCATGCCGGGGAGGAAGGCGTGTTCGTCGGCGGAAACCCAGTATCCTTCGCCTTTGCCGATGCCTTTGGCTTCAGGGGCAACCTCTTCAAGCGGCTTTCCATCAACCGTTGCTTCGTAGGTCAACTGAGCCATGTCGCTGGTTTCAACGGTTTTGCCTTCTACGTCTTCAAAGTTCGCGTGCTGGCTGAGAATGCCGTCGATCTGCTCCTGCACCTGCTCGTCGGTTATCTGGTCCTTCTCTTCCTTGACCGAGATTTCGGTGTATTTCGGCAGTTTGAACTCCGGCTCCACATCGACGGTTACATCGAATGCCAGCGGCTGATCTTCCGCGATGTTCACCTCGGAAACATCGATGACATTGACGACGTTGAGTTTGGATTCCAGCAGGGCTTCCTGATAGAAGCGGGGAACCATGCGCTCTTCGAGATCCTTCTGGATTTCCTTTACATATTTTTTGGCGACAACATGTTGCGGAGCTTTGCCTTTGCGGAAACCGGGAATGTTGGCGTGCTTGGCATAAACCTTCAGGGTTTCCGCCCGCTCCTCGCTGATGGTATCCGCAGGGATCTCGATGTTCATGGTTTTACGGCAAACACCTGCGTCCTTGACTGAAACTTTCATAAATCCTTTAACTCCTGTATTTAGTCCATTTGAGAATAAAAGGCGGTGAGATTACGCACGAACCCCGCGCAGGTCAAGCATGCGACCAGCGATTTTACTTCCGCCGTCCTTAAAAAAGAAAATCCAGGCATTGGAGGGTCATTTCCTCCAAAATGCCTGGATTTCCTCGGAAATCAGGGGAATTAGCGGCGTTTGGTAAAGCGGTCTTTGACTCGATCCATGAAGGTTTCTTCGCAGAAATCCTTGAACTCTCCGGCGTCGAAGAACGTACCGTGGCAGTCAGGGCAGGATTCAAGCTGGATATGCGGCTGTTCGACGTCATGCACCGGCATCATCGGGGTCGAGCATTTGGGGCAGGTTACTTCCCACTTCTTATTCATTTTTTTGCCGGTTTTGGCATCGCCCGTATCGATTTGAGCAGCGTCCTTGACCTCGACGAGTTCTTCCGCCTCAAGTGCATCAAACCAAAGGCCCCCGCAATTCTTGCACTGCTCATACTCCACACCTTTGTACTGGTTGGGTCTCATTTCTTCTCTGCACTTGGGGCACATCATGATGCTTCTCCTTTATATGGATAGTTATTGGTTACTGTGGACAGGCTAACAATCTCTTTTTATACTGTCCACTTTCATAATACTCTATTCGATTGATTGGAAGCCATTATAGAATTTCAATGGAGTTATAATGGCTTGGAAGTGCGGGCGGCACTAGGGTGGTGGCGGTTGAAAGGAAAATGCAATGGACTCGTATAAAGTAATCAAAAAAGCCGTTGGCGACCTCGGGGTAAAGTCTGTGGCTACCGATCTTGGACTGTCGACTTCGCTCATCTACAAATGGTGTCAGCCGACCGATACCGAGGATGCAAGCGGGGCGGGAAATCCGCTGGATCGGCTGGTGAGAATCTACGAGCTCACGCAGGATCCCGGTCCGATCGCCTGGCTTTGCCGGCAGGCGGACGGCTATTTTGTTCCAAACGCTCCGCACCAGTCAGTCGAGGCCGCCCCACTGCTGCACATGACGCGCCGGGTTGTGCGCGAGTTTTCCGACCTGCTTGATGTTTTGACGGAAAGCATCGAGAACGACGGCAGGGTCGATTTGGATGAGGCGGAAAAGATCCGCGTCGAATGGGAAGAGTTGAAATCTTCCGCGGAGAGCTTTGTCTCTTCGTGTGAGAAGGGGCTGTACGCAAAATAGCGAAAGGGGAATGATCATGCAGGAATGGTGGACAGGTTTATCGGGAGCAACGCAGTTCTTCTTCGGAATGGCGGCGTTTTTCAGCGTATTCTTTTTATGGCAGATCATCGCCGCCTTCATGGGGCTTGATGGCGATTCCGATGTGGAACTGGGCGAGACCGACGTGCCAGACGATATGGACCTTGACGACGTGGTCGAATCCTCGCAGGCCTTCAAGATTCTCAGCCTGCGTTCAATCGTCACCTTCTTCACGCTTTTTTCATGGGGTAGCGCACTCTATGCCGCCGACGGGACGGATATTGTCAAGGCGATGGGAATCTCTTCTGTTTGGGGGCTCGTCGGCATGCTTGCGATTGCGCTCATTTTCTGGGGCATGGGCCGGCTGGCTGAAACCGGAACAAAGGATGTGGCCACGGCCAAGGGAAAAGTCGCCACGGTCTATCTCGACATTCCCGCGGATGGTTTCGGGGAAATAAAAACCGCGGTCAGCGGGGCGGTCGAGCATATCAAGGCCAAGAGCGTCAGTGGGGAAGCCTTGCCGGCCGGTACGCAGGTACGTGTGGTGCAGGTGGTCGGGCAAACTTTAGTGGGTGTTGAAAAGCTAACTGAAAAAGGAGAAATGGAATGAATGTGTTAATACTGCTTATAATTGTCGCGATTGCGATCATCGGCACCTTTTTGGCGCTGGTCAGCCGCTATCGCCGGTGTCCCTCGAACAAGATCCTTGTGATCTATGGTAAAACCAGCAGTGGTGCGGCCAAGTGTATCCACGGTGGTGCGGCCTTTGTCTGGCCGCTGATCCAGGACTTCGCCTATCTCGATCTAGAGCCGTTCGTGGTTCCGATCGATTTGAAGAATGCGCTCTCGCAGGAAAACATTCGCGTAACGGTTCCAACAACGGTCACGGCGGCGATTTCCAATACAAAGGGGATCATGCAGAATGCGGCCGTCCGTCTGCTCGGCCTTTCCCGCAAGGAGATCGAAGACCAGGCGCAGGACATCATTCTCGGCCAGATGCGTGCGGTCATCGCAACCATGCAGATCGAAGAGATTAACCAGGACCGCCAGGCTTTTCTCGCCAAGGTGAACGAGGCTGTTTCCGGTGAGCTCGAAAAGATTGGCCTATACCTCATAAACGTCAACATCCGCGACATCGAGGATGAATCCGGCTACATTGTTGCCCTTGGCCGCCGTGCCGCCGCCGAGGCGATCAACCAGGCCAACATCGACGTGGCCGAACAGGAAAAGGTGGGTCAAACCGGTGTGGCTGAACGGCAACGCGACCAGCGCATCGCCGTTGCCGCCGCCTCTGCGGAAGCGGAGATTGGCGAAGCCTCTGCCGATCGCGACCGTCGGTCCCAATCCGCCGGGTTGGATGCCGAAGCCGCACTGGGCGAAACAGAGGCACGTGCCAAGAAGGCCTCCTACGAAGCCAACCAGCATGTTGCCGAACAGGAAGCCCGCAACCGGTCCGAATCCGCCGCCCGCGAGGCCGACGGCTCCATCCGCGTTGCACAGGAACTTGCCGAGAAGAAGGCCGAGGATGCCCGCTCCGAGCGCGAGGCTGCCCGCTTGCGCGCAACAGTGGTTGTTCCGGCCGAAGCCGATAAGGAGCAGACCATTATTGCCGCCGACGCCCAGAAGGAACGTTCCATCCGCATCGCGCAGGGCGAGGCCGAAGCCAAGCTGGCCAGGATGAAGGCCGAGGCTGCCGGTGTCCAGGCCATTCTTGATGGCAAGGCGCAGGGTTACGAAGCACTGGTTGGTGCCTGTCAGACTGCCAATCAGGCCGCTTCGCTGCTGCTTATCGAAAAGCTGCAGGAAATTGCCGGCGTGCAGGCGCAGGCCATTCAGGATCTGCCGATCGAGAAGGTTATTGTCTGGGACGGCGGCGGAAAGGATGGAGGACTCAATGGTCTTGGCGGTCGCCTGATGGGCGCACTGCCTCCGATGCACGAGCTGGCCAAGCAGGTCGGTCTCGACCTTCCCGACTTCCTCGGCAAGATGAAGGAAGAGCAGCAGGAGTCTGCGGCGGAGTAAAGGAATCCAGATGATGGATTATACGGATCGGGCGAATATGCCCGATCCGTTTTTTATTGCCCCAGCGCCTGGAATCCCTTGTCGAGAAGCTT
>JBDLJW010000032.1:0-15596 GCA_039714135.1 Verrucomicrobiota bacterium | reverse complement strand
CGAACACGTTATGTTCGATGAGATCGGGGCGGCGGAGGGTTCGATCAGCAGATAGGCGTCGGAGTGCGAGTGTGCGTCGATAAAGCCGGGGCAGACGATACATTCGGCGGCATCGATGGTCTCATTGGCGGTTGCTTTGCCGAGGTCGCCGATGGCCGCAATGGTGTCTCCGGTAATACCGATATCGCCGGTGGTTTCCGTTGCGCCGCTTCCGTCGAATACCCGCCCGTTGATGATTTTCAGGTCAAAATCCATGAAGTGGATTCTAGCTTCCGCTTGACGAATAAAGGAGAAAAAACGGCGGGAAGGTATTGAGCCGCGCTTGGAGTTTTAACCCGCACTCTTCAGGTAAATGATAGCGTATATGCTATAAAAATAGCTTATGTGGCCGTAAATAAGGGATTAATGTAGCGTATTTGCTACAATTAAGAGCCGGTTTACAGGGTGGGTGAGGAGGCTTTTGGTGTTGATGTTTATAAGTCGTCGTTAGTGGCGAGAAAAGTGCTTTTATTCTTTTATATCGTCATGTATTGCGATATACATATTGCGTCTTTTAGGAGGGCTGGTCATGAAGATTGAAAAATTGCTGATGGATGATGCGATTCTAGTGGAGCTGGGTAGGCGGCTGGCGCAACGTCGGCTGGAGCTTCAGTTGACCCAGGCGGATCTGGCGGAGCAGGCCGGGATATCAAAGCGTACGGTGGAACGGATCGAGGTTGGAGCCACGACGCAGATGTCGACGATGATCCGGATTCTCCGGGCTCTTGAATTGTTGGATCGGCTGGAGGCGCTGGTGCCGGAGTCCGGTCCTCGCCCGATGGATTTGATCAAGCTCAAGGGCAATGCACGAAAGCGGGCCAGCGGTAAAAGGAAGTCGGAGGGCAAAGGACCTTGGCAGTGGGGGGATGAGGCATGAGTACAACGGCGGAGGTCAAGTTGTGGGGAAGCACGATCGGTGCGGTGTCGCTGGATGACGGTGCCGCAACGGCGACGTTTGAATATGATCCGGTCTTTGCAGGCAGCGGAATCGAGGTGGCTCCATTGACGATGCCGCTTTCGGGGCGGCTCTATTCTTTTCCGGCGCTGAATCGCGAAACTTTTCACGGATTGCCTGGGTTGCTGTCGGATTCGCTGCCGGATCGTTTCGGCAATGCGTTGATTGATGCCTGGTTGGCTCGGCAGGGGCGCACGTCCGAGTCGTTCAATGCGGTGGAACGGCTGTGCTATACCGGCCCGCGCGGCATGGGTGCGCTGGAATATGCCCCCGCGCGGGGGCCGGAGGCCCGCGGATCAGCGCATGTTGAGGTCGATAAGCTGGTGGAGTTGGCATCGGAGGTGTTGATGCATCGCAACGGCCTGCGGGCTGTTTTTGATGAAAAAGGTTCTGCGGGGATGTTAAAGGATATTCTGCGGGTCGGCACTTCGGCGGGCGGAGCTCGGGCCAAGGCGGTGATTGCCTGGAACCCGAAAACCAATGAAGTCCGTTCGGGGCAGGTGGCGGCTGGCGAGGGGTTTGGATACTGGCTGATGAAGTTTGACGGGGTGAGCGGCAATAAGGATAAGGAACTGGAAGATCCGAAGGGCTACGGGGCGATTGAGCATGCCTATTACCGGATGGCGGTCGATGCGGGAATTGCCATGGCCCCGTGTCGCCTGTTCGAGGAAAACGGCCGCCGGCATTTTATGACGAAGCGCTTTGACCGGCTGGATGGCGGCGGGAAACTGCATATGCAGTCGTTGTGCGGTCTTGCGCATTATGATTTCAATCAGGCGGGGGCATACGGTTATGAGCAGGCGCTTCAGGTGATCCGGAAACTCGGCCTGCCAATGGGTTCGGTGGAGGAGCAGTTCCGCCGGATGGTCTTCAACATTGTAGCCCGGAACCAGGATGACCACGTAAAGAATATCGCTTTCCTGATGGATCGGTTGGGCAATTGGGCGCTTTCACCTGCATTCGACATAACCTACAGCTTTCAGCCGACCGGCCAGTGGACCTCGGTTCACCAGATGACGCTGAATGGTAGGCGCGATGGTTTTGTACGCGATGATTTCAAGGCGTGCGCCAAAGCCGTTTCAATGAAGCGGGGGCGGGCGGAAACCATTATTGAAGAAGTGCGGAGCGTGGTTGGGCAATGGCGGGACTATGCAGAGGAGTCGCGGGTTGATCCAAACCATCGTGATCGGATACAGAAAACCCTCAGGTTGGAGCCGTTTGAATAGGGGCGGCCACCCCTGCCAGTCAAACCATCGTCAGCACCGCCTCGGCTTCTTGGCGTAGCCTGGGCTGTCCCTTATAAACGATGACATTGAAAATATGAAATCCCCTGCAAAGAGGTGTGACACGATGGCGCAGGTGTGACACGGGGCGGGGCGGGATGTGGGACATGTGGCGCAGGTGGGGGAATGTTTGATTAAAAGTCAAAGGGTCATTGTGCGTGTGTAAGCCCTTTGTTTTCAAGGCATCACGTTTCACGGATCACGCATCACGCGCGCTGGCACACCTGTTGCTTAAGGGGCTGTCGTCGAAAGTGACACCAAATTTTAAAACACAGGAGATAAATTATGAGTACAGCAGGATCTAAAGTATTGGGTATCGACCTTGGTACCACGAATTCGTGCATGGCCGTGATGGAAGGCGGCGAGCCGACGGTAATCCCAAACGCGGAAGGCGGACGTACTACGCCGTCGATCGTGGCGTTCACAAAGGGCGGCGAGCGTCTGGTTGGAACCGCGGCGAAGCGCCAGGCGGTAACCAACCCGCAGCATACGGTCTTTTCGATCAAGCGTTTCATGGGCCGCAAGTATGATGAAGTGGAGCATGAAATCCATTTGGTTCCGTACAACGTGGTGAAGGCCAAGAACGGCGATGCGCACGTTAAGATCGACGACAAGGTGTTTTCGCCGCCGGAAATCTCGGCGATGATCCTTCAGAAGATGAAGGCGGATGCGGAAGCCTACCTCGGCGAAACAGTTTCGCAGGCGGTGATCACGGTTCCGGCCTACTTCAACGATTCCCAGCGTCAGGCCACCAAGGATGCAGGCAAGATTGCCGGCCTTGAAGTGCTGCGCATCATCAACGAGCCGACCGCGGCGTCGTTGGCCTACGGCCTCGACAAGAAGTCGGAAGAGAAGATTGCAATCTACGACCTCGGCGGCGGTACGTTCGACGTGTCTATCCTCGACATCGGCGACGGCGTTTTCGAAGTTACTGCAACGAGCGGCGACGGCCACCTTGGCGGTGATGACTTCGACCAGAAGATCATCGATTGGCTCGTGGCTGATTTCAAGGCGGAGCAGGGGGTCGACCTTTCCGCCGACCCGATGGTGCTCCAGCGCCTGAAGGAAGCTGCTGAAAAAGCGAAGTGCGAACTCTCCAGCTCGCAGTCGACCGAAATCAACCTGCCGTTCATTACGGCGGATGCCAGCGGGCCGAAGCACTTGAACATGACGCTTTCGCGCGCCAAGCTCGAAGAGCTGTGCGACGACCTGATCACCAAGGCGATCTCGCCGGTGAAGACCTGCCTGAGCGATTCCGGGCTGAGCCAGTCGGAAGTGAACGAAGTGATTCTCGTCGGCGGTTCCACCCGCATGCCGAAGGTTCAGGATTCCGTGAAGGAAATTTTCGGGCAGGATCCGCACAAGGGCGTGAACCCGGACGAGGTGGTCTCCATCGGTGCTTCGATTCAGGGGGGCGTGCTGAAGGGTGAAGTGAAGGATGTTCTGCTTCTCGACGTGACCCCGTTGACACTCGGTATTGAAACCATGGGCGGTGTATTCACTCCGCTGATCGAGCGCAACACCACCATCCCGGCGAAGAAGAATGAAATCTTCTCGACGGCCGCCGATAACCAGCCTGCCGTGGAAATCCACGTGTTGCAGGGTGAGCGCAAGATGGCCGCCGCCAACAAGACCCTCGACCGCTTCAACCTCGACGGTATTCCGCCGGCCCCGCGCGGTACGCCGCAGATTGAGGTGACCTTCGATATCGATGCGAACGGCATCGTGAAGGTGAGTGCGAAGGATCTGGGTACCGGAAAAGAGCAGCACATCACCATTACCGATTCGAGCGGTCTTTCGGATGCCGAGATCGATCAGATGGTGAGGGATGCCGAAGCCCATGCGGCGGAGGACGAAAAGCTTCGTGAAAAGGTCGACCTGAAGAACCAGGCGGACTCCACCGTGTTCCAGACCGAGAAGTTCATCAAGGAGAACGAGGACAAGATCAAGCCCGAGCAGAAGGCTGAGATCGAAGCCGCCATCGAGCCGGTGAAGAAGGCGCTGGAAGCCGAGGACTATGACGGCATGAAGACCGCTCTCGATACCCTCAACGAAAAGATGCAGGCCGCCGCAACTGAAATGTATGCGAATGCACAGGGTGCTCCGGGGGCCGAAGGCGCTCCGGGCGCAGACATGGGCGGCGGTGCTGAGGCCGGTGGCGAAAAGCAGGCCTCCGACGTTGAGGAAGCCGACTTTGAAATGATGGACGACGAAGAGAAGGATAAATAGAACCGAAGAATTTCGAACAAGGAATATCGAATTTCGAAGTGAGCCTTCTTAAATCGGCGTTCCTTGTTCAATATTCGTTATTTAGAAGTGTAACCAACAAAGGAGAGAAGTATCCATGAAGATTAAACCATTGGGTGAACGTGTACTGGTTGAGCCGGTAAAGGAAGAGGAAGCCATTAAAGGCGGAATCATTATTCCCGACTCCGCAAAGGAAAAGCCGCAGGAAGGCAAAGTCGTTGCAGTCGGAACCGGCAAGATCGATGAAAACGGCAAGAAGGTTCCGTTCAACGTTAAAAAAGGCGATATCGTGCTGATGCCGAAATACGGCGGAACCGAAGTCAAGGTTGACGGCAAGGAATACCAGATCATGCGCGAAGATGATATCTTGGCAGTTATCGGTTAATAGTTATTGGTTATTAGTTAAAAAATCCGGGTTGGTGGCCCGTTGTTGGTGAGAGGTTTTCCTGATAACCAGTAACGAATAACCATTAACCCTTTTTCGGAGAAAAAGAAAAATGGCTAAACAGATTATTTTTGATGTAGAAGCCCGCGACGCAATGCTGCGCGGTGTTGAGAAACTGAGCAACGCGGTGAAGGTTACCCTCGGTCCGAAGGGCCGCAACGTGATCCTCGACAAAAAGTTCGGCTCGCCGAATGTCACCAAGGACGGTGTCTCCGTTGCCAAGGAAATCGAACTCGAAGATGCGTTCGAAAACATGGGTGCGCAGATGGTTAAGGAAGTTGCTTCCAAGACCTCCGATATCGCTGGTGACGGTACCACCACTGCAACCGTTCTGGCCGAATCAATCTATCGCGAAGGTCTGAAGAACGTTACTGCCGGCGCAAACCCGATGAGCTTGAAGCGTGGTATCGACAAGGCTGTTGAAGCCATGGTCGAGCAGCTCGCGAAGCTCAGCAAGAAGGTTAAGACCAGCGAAGAAGTTGCCCAGGTCGGAACCATTTCCGCCAATGGCGACACAACCATCGGCAACATTATTGCGGAAGCCATGGACAAGGTCGGCAAGGATGGAACCATTACGGTTGAAGAAGCCAAGTCCATCGATACCACTCTCGATGTGGTTGAAGGCATGCAGTTCGACAAGGGCTACCTTTCTCCGTATTTCGTGACCGATGCCAACACCATGGAAGCGGTTCTGGAAGATCCCTACATCCTCATCTTCGAGAAGAAGATCTCCAACCTGCAGGACATGCTCCCGCTGCTTCAGAACGTTGCCAAGACCGGCAAGCCGTTCATGATCATCGCCGAAGATATCGAAGGCGAAGCACTGGCGACTCTCGTGGTCAACAAGCTGCGCGGCACCTTGAACGTTTGTGCTGTCAAGGCGCCTGGCTTCGGTGATCGCCGCAAGGCCATCATGGAAGACCTCGCTGTTCTGACCAACGGCAAGTTCATCACCGAAGACCTCGGCATCAAGCTTGAAAGCGTAACGATCGACGACCTCGGTACCGCCAAGCGCGTTACGGTTGCCAAAGACGACACCACCATCGTTGAAGGTGCCGGCAAGTCGTCCGCCCTGAAGGCGCGCATCGATCAGATCCGTCGTCAGATCGAGGAAACCACCTCCGACTACGACCGCGAAAAGCTGCAGGAGCGTCTGGCCAAGCTGGCTGGCGGTGTTGCGGTGATCAACGTTGGCGCAGCCACTGAAGTGGAAATGAAGGAGAAGAAGGACCGCGTTGAGGACGCTCTGCATGCGACCCGTGCCGCTGTTGAAGAAGGCATTGTTCCGGGCGGCGGCGTTGCGCTGCTCCGCGTTCAGAAGGCTCTCGACAAGCTTGACGTTGAAGGCGACGAAGAAGTTGGTGCGGACATTGTCCGCAAGGCGATCGAAGCTCCGCTCCGTCAGCTGGTTGCCAATGCCGGCGAAGAAGGCGCCATCGTTGTCCAGGAAGTCAAGAGGGGCAAGCAGGTCTATGGATACAACGTTGCGACCGGCGAATATGTCGACATGATCGCTGCAGGTATCATCGACCCGGCGAAGGTGACTCGTTCCGCTCTGCAGAACGCGGCTTCCATCTCCGGCCTGTTGCTGACTACCGAGTGCATGATTACCGATCTGCCGGAAAAAGATGCTCCCGCAATGCCCGATATGGGCGGTATGGGCGGCGGCATGGGCGGTATGGGCGGCATGATGTAGCCAAAATTGCCAAAAATGGCGTTTGACGCCGGAAAACGGGGTGCTATACTGCGCCCCGTTTTTTTACCCCCCAAAGAGAGGGAAATCGTTATGAATATGGAATATATGGATAAGGCTCAGGAAAAGGTTGCCAACACCCCGATGTTGATAAACCTGATCTCCTATCGTACCCGCCAGCTCAATTCCGGCGCGCGCCCGATGGTCAAGAAGGATCATCCCGAACAGGATAACCACGATATTGTTCTCAAGGAGATCGCCGAAGGTCTGCTGACGGTTGAAATGGCCTTTTCGCAGGAAGAAAGCGAGATCCCTGGTCTCGATTTTGATACTTCGATCCTTCTCTAGGGGAGACCGTTCCAAGATTGGAACCCGAAAAGCTCAAAGCCCAAGGTTTTGAGCTTTTTGCTTTCCCGATTTTAATATTTGTTTAGGATTTGATCCGCTGTGGCAGGAAAAAGCAAAAAAAAGAATAATCCCGAAACGGGCGTGTTGGCCACCAATCGCAAGGCTCAGCGCGATTTCCATATATTGGAAAAAATCGAAGCGGGTATTGTGCTGACGGGTACCGAGGTGAAGTCGGTAAAACAGGGGCATGCCAGCATTCAGGAGGGCTATGTCCATATCGATGATCACATGGAGGCCTGGCTCGTCGGATGCACCATCCAGCCCTACGATCACGGCAACGTCTTCAACCACACCCAGACCCGCGAGCGCAAGCTGCTGCTGCACCGCAAGGAGATTGCCCGGCTCTATGGAAAAATCCGCGAAAAGGGGCTGACTATTGTTCCGCTTAAGATTTACCTCGTCCGCGGGAAGGTGAAGGTGAAAATAGGCCTCGCCAAGGGCAAAAACGTCGTGGATAAGCGCGATACCATTAAAAAGCGCGAGGCTGACCGGGATTCGCAGCGCGCCATGCGTGCCCATAATCACCGTTAGTTCCTGTTTTATCCGCCAACAAGGACTGGGTACGGCAATATTGCTGGAGAAATGGATTGCAACGGCAGGGAGCAAGTGCAAGATTCAGCCTCGATTTATTTGGCAACCGTTGCGACGGGCGCGACGATTGGGTTTTGTGGAACTGTAATTAAACAGAGAGGAATGCTTCGGATGAAAAAAGCAATGATGATTGGAATGGCGGCTGTATTGGCAGCTGGAACAGCGAGTGCCCAGAGTGATGTGGTTATGGTGAACCAAGGCGGTTCCGAAGCTTCCGAAACACAGGTAACACTCGAAGCAGCTCTTGTTTCCTCGCACGTTTGGCGTGGTCAGGTCCAGAACAACGATTTTGTATTCCAGCCGCAGATTACGGCTTCCCAGTATGGTGTCAGCATCAATGTCTGGGCAAACATGGATCTGGGCGAGAGCTTTAACGGAACCCAGGGCGATATTTCCGAGATCGACCTGTCGCTGGCCTACACCCTGCCGCTCAACATTAACCAGGTGGCTTTCGATGTCGGTCTCGTCAACTACCACTTTGCTGGTAACTCGGATCCAGCCGTAGCTACTCCATCTACCACGGAACTGTTTTTGCGCGGCACCATCCTGAGCTGGAAGGACTATGTTGTTCCCGTTATCCCGTCGGTGACGTTCTTTGGCGATGTAGACCAGGTAGAAGGTACCTATATCCTGTTCGACGTTGCTTTTCCTTATGAAATCAGCGAATACCTTTCGGTCGAAGGTGGATTCTCTGCCGGATACGGTAATACCAGCTATAATGATTACTATTGGGGTGCGCCTTTGGATGCCGGATGGAACGACTATAACTTCTATGCTGGTGCAAGCTATGAAATCATGGAAGGCCTGACAGCAGCGGTTAACCTGCAGTACAGTATGGTGGAAGGTGCTATCGCAGACGAGGCGGCTGCCGCCTATGAAGACGACCAAAAGTTCTTCGGCGGCGTAAATATTGCATACGATTTTTAATCGAATCGACAATCCGCAAGCAAACGCCCCGAACACCGGGGCGTTTTTTTTGGTTTGGTCGAAAGGGACCGAACCGCTAAACTCCCGCAAATTTATAATCAACCCAAGGGGTGAAAGCCATGAACGAACTGCTGAACCTGCTGAGAAAGAACGCGCTCGAAACACCGGAAAACCTCGCGAAGATACTGGGCATTTCCGTCGACGAAGTGAAAAAACAGATTTCTGAATACGAGAAGGAAGGCGTTATTCGGGCCTATCAGGCCGTGGTCAACGAGGAAAAGCTTGATGCGTCGCTGGTGACCACCGTCATCGAAGTCAAGATTACGCCGGAGAGCGAAGGCGGGTTCGACCGCATTGCCGACCGCATCAGCCGTTTCTCGGAAGTCGAGTCGGCCTACCTCATGTCCGGCACCTTCGATCTGTTGCTGTTCATCAAGGGGCGTACCATGCACGAGGCCGCCGGATTTGTTAGCGAAAAGCTGGCCACCATGCCGGGCGTCACCTCGACGGCCACGCACTTCATGATGAAAACCTACAAGCAAAACGGCATTCTCATGCACACGGGGGAGGGCGATGAACGACTCAAAGTCTCTCCATAGTCGGATTGCCAAAACGGTTCGCGAAATTCCCCGTTCCGGCATTCGCGATTTCTTCGATATTGTAAGTTCGCGCGAGGATGTGATCTCGCTTGGCATCGGCGAGCCCGACTTTGTCACGCCTTGGCATATCCGCGAGGCCGCCACCTTGGCGCTGGATCGTGGAATGACCAGCTACACCTCCAATATGGGTTTGCTGTCGTTGCGCCGCGGGATTTCCAAATATGTGGAGGGGAAGACCGGTATCGGCTACAACCCCGAAGACGAAGTCCTCGTTACTGTTGGTGTCAGCGAAGGGCTCGACCTTGCCGTGCGCGCGTTGATCGAGCCGGGCGACGAAGTGCTCTATCACGAGCCCAGCTATGTCTCCTACAATCCGCTCATCCAGTTCGCCTATGGCAAACCCGTCGCCATCCAGACCAAGAAGGAAAACGGGTTTCGCCTGACCCGCGCCGATCTTGAGGAGAACGTTTCCGATAAGACCAAGGTGCTGCTGCTCAACTACCCCAACAACCCGACCGGTGCCGCTTTGTCGAAGGAGGATGTCGAGGATATTGCCGCCTTCGCCATTGAGCATGATCTGATTGTGCTGACGGACGAGATCTACGACGAGCTCACCTACGACCGCGAGCACTACAGCATCATCTCCGTACCCGGCATGAGGGAGCGCACCATCTACCTGCACGGCTTTTCAAAGGCCTGGGCCATGACCGGCTTTCGCATGGGCTTCACCTGCGCTCCGCCCGAGCTGACCGATGCCATGATGAAGATCCATCAATACACGATGCTATGCGCCCCGATCCTTAGTCAGGAAGCTTCTGTTGAGGCCCTCCGGCACGCCGAAAAGGATATCGCCTACATGAAGGCCGAATACAAGAAGCGCCGCAACTTCATTCATGGTTCTTTCGAGGAGATGGGTATTCCCTGCATCTATCCCGAGGGAGCCTTCTACGCCTTCGCCGATGTCTCAAAATTCGGTATGACTGAGCAGGAGTTTGCGCTCAAGTTGCTTGATGAGCAAAATGTGGCCTGCGTGCCTGGCACTGCCTTCGGTGCCTGCGGTGAAGGTTTTATCCGCTGCTCCTATGCCACCTCGCTCGACGAAATCAAGGAAGCCATGGTGCGCATCGCCCGCTTCATCGAAAAGCTTTAACTCAAAATGAACCACGAAGACACGAAGAGCACGAAGTTTTATGTCGTAGGGGCTTCGTGTTCTTCGTGTCTTCGTGGTGAATCTCCTGATGGTTGGGTTTTCCATGTTTGAGCTGATTGTTTTTCCGACCGAGCTGGCGTTGCGGCGTTTCCAGCAAAACGAGGCGTTGAAGCGGGGCTGGGTCGATGCCTCGGGGCATACCACCTTTGCGCGGTTGCGGAAATTATGTCTTCCCTATGCGAACCTGAAGGGCAAACTGCCCGGGCCGGCAAGGGAACTGCTCCTCCGCAGGCAGGTTGTCGAAGTGGCGCGCGGTCACTTTGTCGATGGCGGTCCGCTGGGTGAACTTTCCGAAGCGGCACTGGCCGATGTGCTCGAAAAGCTGGTTGCTGAACTTGCTTCGCTCCCCTTGGAGTGCGATCGGGTTGTCGACTGGCTGCTCCAGCGCTCGCCAAAACACAAGCTCTATCAGCTTGGTATCCTCTACAGTGTCTGGCGCGCCACGATCCAGCAGGAAGGGTTTGCCGACCAACGCGATGTCAATTCCGCCATCCTCCGGCTACTCAAGGGCAATCGCCAAAGCTGGCCGCCGCTGCTTCGCAATGCGAAGAAGCTGACTTTCCGTTCAGTGCGCTGGTTCAATCCATTCGAGGAGTCGTGTGTTTCGGCGCTTAATCAAAAGATGAAGATGCGTGTCGAGTCCGCATTGCCGCCCGCCCACGCCGAGGCGGCTGCGGACAGGCTAGGCCAGCAGATCCGTTCCGAAATCATGGCCGAACCCTGGGCGGTTTGGGCGGAAGATCTTGGCGATGCGCTGGCGGTCGACAGCCCCGATGTACTTCAGCTTTCCGATGCCGGCCGCATATCCTTCTCTCGTTCTGCCGGAACCTATGGGGAGATCGAAGACCTTGCGCGATGCATCTGCTGGAACCTCCAATCAAAAATTAAACACGAAGACTCAAAGGGCACGAAGCTTCGTGATCTTTGTGTCTTGAGCGAAGCGGGTGTTAAAGAAACCGAGGAAGTTCCGGCCAACCGGATTGCGCTGGTGGTTCCAAATATTGGAGCTGTGCAGGACATTGTTCCGCATGTATTCAGCCGCTTCCAAATCCCGTACTACTTCCGTCGAGGCCGCCCTGTACTCTCGTCACCCTGCGTCAAGGCCTTCTTCGCCTGGCTCTCGTTTCCGTTGCGGCCCGAACGGGACCGGCTGATCGATCTTGTCCGCAATCCGGCCATTCGCTTCGACGATCGTGAAGGACCCGTTGAAGGGTTGCTCAAGATGCCTCCTCTGCTGGATATTGGGCAGACTAGAAAGTCTGCCCCTCATGTGGAGCAGGCGTTTCAGCCTGCTCGTTCCGCAGTAGATGCCTTGAAGGTTCTCGAGGAACGAATTGTTGTGCCGGAAGACCACTTCAATTCCGAAGCATTGAAGGCGGTAGCCGATGCACTGGAAGGATTCGGCGGGCAATTGTTGCCGTTGCGCGATTTGGTTGATCTGCTCGAAGAGTTGCTCGAGAATGCAACCATTCGCCCGCGCGACAGCCACGAGCAGGGCGTTTGGATTCTCAATCCGCACGACGCCGTCGGGCTCGACTTTGATCTTGTGTTGTTTGCCGGACTCAATGAAGGCGAGTTCCCGGCCATTCCCCAGCAGGATGCCCTGCTCAGCGATCGGGAGCGCCGCTCGCTCTGGAAGCATCTTGAAGAGCAGGGCAGGGAACTGCCCCGTATGGCTTTGCCTCAGGCTGATGTCTTGTTCGAGCAGCAGTCGGTCATGTTCCTGTCTGCGCTCGGCATGGCGCGTGAGCAGCTTGTATTTTCCTATCAGTCCGTCGATCAGGAGGGCAACGAAAAGAGCGCGGGCGAATACTACCGCAAACTGTGGAACCTTGCCGGGTGGTGCGCGCAGGATGAAATCGTTCCAAGCCCCTACGACCATTGGCGCATCCGGAAGTTGGGAGAGGGGAATGTCTTTTCTTGCCATTGGATGTCCCAGCAGGACATTACGCCCGAAGATCGCGTTCCCATGCTGGGGGAATCGTTCCTGCCGGTTGTTCCTTTGCCATTGTGTCGCGCTGAGGACGAGGCGTTGCAGGCGGCGGTGCAACAGGGCAGGCTGGAAGCCTGCGATACGAAAACTGTACCGCCGGCTTCGAGCCGGCTCTCTGTTGGGCATCTGGTTGAAATGCTGAATATCGAGGCGGAGCGCGAGGCTTTTCTGGAAACACCGGTTGCCGAGCGCAAGGCTTCCGTCTATTGCGGGCATATCGGGGCATTGAAGGAAAAGATTTCCGATTGGTTTGTGCAGAAGAACGAATTGAGTCCGACGGCGCTGGAAGCGTTGGCGCAGTGCCGCTATGTGTTTTTGCTGGAACGGGTCTTCGGGCTGCGCGATCCGCGCATGGCGGACGATACGCCCGACCCGATGGATCGCGGCGGGCTGATTCATTCCATTCTGCAGGAAATCTATTCGGCCATCGCCCAGGGCGAGTCCGGCATCGATGTTCCGCGCTGCTGGGCGGTCAAGGCAGGCAAAGGTTGGATCAAGCGGACGGAGGGCGGTGTTGATGCCGTTCCGCTGGCGACTCTGATTCCAGAGCATGAGGCCTTTGCCCGGCAGGTTGTTGAGCGCCGTTTGAATGAGGCGGAACTGGGCCACCCGGGGGTTTGGGCGGCGGAGCAGGAAAAGGTGCTGGAGCAGGTGCTCAATTTCGTGCGCCACGACATTGCAACCTGTGCGGATGAAAACCGTTTCCCGGCGCTGTTCGAGCTGGCGTTCGGCGATGAAACCGCGGTTGATCTTGGAGAGGTGAAGCTTCATGGCGTGATTGATCGAATCGATCTGGTCTTTGCCGATACAGGCGAGCTGCAGAAGGTGCGGGTGCTGGACTACAAGGGTTCGAGCCGCTCGCGTGGCAAGCGGGAGGAATATATCGACGAAATCCGCCGCAACCTCGATTGCCAACTGCCGATCTATGCCTTTGCCGCCCAGCAATATTTCATGGGCGAATTCAATACACCGGAAGCCAATGCCGCAACCGAGGCGGGCTACCTTTTCTATCAACGCGATATCAAAGAGGTTGGCAAGGCCTTGAAGAAAAGCCTTCTTCCCATGGATGAACCGGGGATGCTCGAGGGCTTTCTGGGCACATTGCGGGAAAACATTCAGCGGTTGAAAGTCGGCGATTTCGCTGTCGATCCGCTGGTTTCCGCATATACTGATTGGCAATCTGTGTGCCGCACCGAGGCGGTCTCCGTGGATGATTTGGAATAGGCAATACGCATTAACAACAGGAGGAATAAATGGATATCAAACTCAATTTTTTCGGTGCGGCAAAAAACGTTACGGGCTCCTGTTATTATATTGAGGCGAACGGCGTGCGCCTGCTGGTGGATTGCGGGCTCTATCAGGAGCGCGACCTCAAGCCGCGCAACTGGGCCGACTTTCCGGTTCCGGCAAATACCATTGATGCCGTTCTGCTAACCCACGCGCACCTCGACCATTGCGGCCGTCTCCCGAAGTTGGTGAAGGAAGGCTTCAAGGGCAAAATCTTTGCCACGGCCGCCACGGCGGAGATCGCGAACATCATCATGCTCGACTCGGCGCACATCCAGGAAGAAGACATCAAGCACAAGATGAAGCGCCACGAACGTTCGGGCAAGAAAAGCCCGTTTCCGTACGAGCCGCTCTACACGACGGAGGATGCCGAGAAGACCAACTCGATGTTTGCAAAGGTGAAGTACAGCACAAAGGTTGAGATCGGCAATGGCATCACCGCCGAGTTCCGCGAGGCGGGGCATGTGTTTGGCTCGTCCATGATCCGTGTGGCGGTGGAGCAGGGCGGCGAAACGCGCACGATTCTCTTTTCCGGCGATGTCGGTCGCTGGGATCTGCCGATCATGCGCGACCCCGCGCAGTTCGAGCAGGCCGACTATGTGCTCATCGAATCGACATATGGCGACCGTGTCCACGGCGAGGTGGCGAGCATTCCCGGCGAGTTGGAGCGGATCATCAACGAAACGCACAAGGCGGGTGGAAATGTGATTATCCCGAGCTTCTCCCTGGAGCGCACGCAGGAGCTGCTTTATCACCTGAACAACCTGCTTAACGAGGAGCGTATCCCGAAGCTTCCCGCATTCGTGGATAGCCCGATGGCCATAAAAATCACCGAAGTGTTCAAGAAGCACCCGGAACTCTTCGACGAGGAAACCATGGCGCAGTTGAACGCAGGCGACCACCCGTGCGATTTCCCGGGGCTGACCATGTCGCGCACGGTCGATCAATCGAAAGCGATCGCGGATCAAAGCGGAACCTCGATTATTATTGCGGGCTCGGGCATGTGCACCGGCGGGCGGGTGAAGCACCACCTCAAAGCCAATGTTGCCCGTCCCGATAGCACCATCCTGTTTGTTGGCTATCAGGCCTTCGGCACGCTGGGACGGCATATCCTCGAAAAGCCCGAAACCATCCGCATCTTTGGCGAGGAGTACGAACTGAAGGCACGCGTCGAACGCATCAACGGCTTCTCGGCGCACGCCGACCAAAACGAACTGCACCAATGGATCTCCTCGCTCAAGGCTCCGCCGCGCAAGGTATTCGTCACCCACGGCGAGGAATCGCAGGCCACCGCCTTCCAGAAGTTCCTGTCCGAAAAAACCGGATGGGACTGCACCGTTCCCGAATACGAGCAGGAAGTGGTGCTGGATTAAGCCTATTTCGTAGCATGGGCATCTTGCCCATGTATCACGGGCAGGATGCCCGTGCCACGACTGTCGGGCTGGTATCTTTCCGGCGTTATGCCCTTCCGGGAAGACCCCCGTTTCTGTATGTTCCCCCCTTGATTTTGGTTTATAGCCGTTTGCGGGGAGAGGTTGTTGGCGTCAAGACCGCTTTCCGCCTGCCGGCGGTGAAGCGGTACTACACAAAAGGAAAGGTGTAGCAACGCTTCACCCCGAAGGGGAAAGCGTTTTCTGGGAACGGTTTATAAACCTTGATTTTCCAATAACTGGAACAATTTGGGGATTTTTGGAATGAGACGATTTTTTCTGATATGCGCGGCTCTGCTCGCGGGTGGTACGGCGGCTTTCGGCTATACAAACGTGCTTGAGGGCGCCACCAACATAACGATCAATTCGGGGTGGGGCACCACTAACGACATGACCATTGGTGGAACCACCTCCAGCAATGCGCTGTACATTGTTTCCGGAGGTTCGCTGACCAATGCCGATGCCTTCGTGGGCGGTCAGACCAACACC
>JBDLJW010000031.1:0-15741 GCA_039714135.1 Verrucomicrobiota bacterium | reverse complement strand
GGCTTTAATTACTTTGCCCTTATCTGTTTTGCCGTTATTGTTTCGATTCCATGAAGATCGGGTTTTCGACATTTGTAATGCAGGGGGGGAAGTCGGGCGTGGCGACGTATGTGCGCAACTTGCTGCGGTTCCTGCAAGAGGAGGATGCGGGAAACGCGTACGACCTGCTAATGGCGCACGACGAGGCGGATCTGATCCCACTGGCAAATCCGAACTTTGGGAAAAGCCTCTACCCTCCGTTCCTCAACCACCCACTCGTTAACCTGGCCTGGCACAACCTGGGGTTGCCGCAAAAGAAATATGATGTGCTGCACATTCCGAGCTATCGCCGCATCCCGCTGCTGAAGCGAACGAAGGTCGTGGCGACGGTGCATGATCTGGCGGCGTTTGCGGTTGGGGGGAAGTATGACCCGGCGCGCATGTTCTTCAACCGCCGGGTGGCACCGTCGATGATCCGCAAGGCGGACCATGTGATTGCGGTGAGCCACGCGACGAAGGAGGATCTGGTTCGGCTGGTCGGCTATCCGGAGGAAAAGGTTTCGGTAATCTATTCCGGCATCGACCACGATCTTTTCCGTCCGTTTCCGAAGGATGAAGCACGAAGGCGGCTGGCGCAGATCCATGGATTGGAAAAGCCGTTCTTCATTTATGTCTCGCGGCTGGAGCATCCGGCAAAAAACCATGTCCGGCTGATCGAGGCCTTTGAGCGGTTCAAGCTGGAAAACGACAGCGCACACCAGCTTGTCTTTGCCGGGGCGGATTGGCATGGCGCGGATATGGTTCGCGCACGGGCGGCAGAAAGCCCGGTGAAGAATGACATCGTATTTCTCGGCTTTGTTCCGACCAACTCGCTACCCCTGCTATACAGCGGGTGCGATCTGATGGTTTATCCCTCTCTGTTCGAGGGCTTTGGATTCCCGATCGTGGAGGCCCTGGCCTGCGGCGCACCGGTGGCGTGCTCGAATACATCGTCGATGAAGGAGATTGCAGGAACCCTCGTCCCAACCTTCGACCCAACGAGCACAAACGAACTTTTTCAGTGCATGGAAACGATAGTTGCAAAGGGATGGAGCGCCAGAACACGCGCGCGCGGCACGGAATATGCGCTCACGTTCGACTGGCGGAATACCGCCCGCAGTGTTATGGAAGTCTATCAATCGGTGGTTTAACCGGTACATTTTTTATGAAGCTTTTTACCCAATCCATATTGCTTTTGATTTTCATGGCGTTGCTGGCGGCCGGCACGGCGGTCTATTTTTCCGTATCGAACTCCAGCCCCGATCTCGAACTGGCTCCCGAGGAGCGGCTGTGGCTGGAGCAGCATGGCCATGAAATCCGGATCGCCCCCCTCCCCGATTCACCCCCCATTGAATTCATCGATGAAGACGGCATCCACCAAGGACTGACCGCCGACTATGTCAACCTGATCGAAGAGCAGCTGAACATCCGGTTTATCCAGATGGAATACGATAGCTGGAAAGAGATCATTGAAAAACTCAAGTCCGGCGAGATCGACCTTGTTGGCTCCGTCCAGAACACCGAGGAACGCCGGGACTTCCTGCGCTTCACCAAGCCCTACCTGAGCATTCCGAACGTCATCCTGACGCGAACGGATGCCGAGGGCAGTTTCGACATCACCGAGCTGAACGGCCTGCGGATTGCAATCGTTAACGGTTCGGCCACGCACGACCATCTGACACAACGCTATCCTACCTATGAATTTGTGCCGGTGAACGACGCCCCCTCCGGACTCCGCATGCTTTCCTTCGGGGAAGTCGACGTGATGGTGGCCGACCAAGGCGTTGCTTCGTTCTACAACGACAAAATGGGCTTCAGGAACCTGCGCGTGGCCAGCGATATCGACTATCCGTGGGAATTGTGCCTGGCCTCCCGGAAGGACTGGCCTTTCCTGAATACGATTCTCGACAAGACCCTGGCCTCCATCGCGCACTCCCAGCACAAGGCCATCAAACAGAAATGGATTACCCTGACCGGCATGCAGATTGTCCCGCGCGATCGCTCGCTGAAAATCATCGGCATAACCCTGCTGCTCACCCTGCTGGCCACCGGATCGGTCACACTGTGGAACCGCATCCTTAAAAAACAAGTGCGCCACCACTCGCATGAACTAGGGCGCGTTCGCCACATCCACCAGCAGGCAACGCAGGCGCTGGACGAAAGCGAAGAACGTTTCCGCGCGCTGGTTGAATCGTCGAACGACATGATCTGGGAGATGGACCGGCAAGGGAACTTTACCTACATAAGCCCGCGCGTACGGAGCATTCTCGGCTACGAGCCGAAACAGCTTATTGGCCAGAGCATACTGTCATTCATGATTCCGGCAGATGCCACGTCGGCACTTAAAAAACTGCGAAGCGCCACCGCCGACACCACCATCAACAGCGAAACGAGCACCTACCTCCACAAGGAAGGCCGGCGCGTGGTTCTTGAAACCAGCGGCATGGCCTTTACCAGCAACACCGGCCTGCACAGCGGCTTCCGAGGAGTCTCGCGCGACATTACCGAACGCATTGAAGCCGAAGCCGCACTCAAGGAAAGCGAAGAACGGTTCCGCAACCTTGTGGAAACCACTTCCGATTGGATCTGGGAAGTCGACACCCAGGGCAACTATACCTATGCAAGCCCGCAAATAGGTGATCTGCTTGGATACACTCCCTCCGAATTAATCGGGGAGCACTTCTCAGCAACCATGCCGCCCAAAGAGGCTGCCGCCACGAAAACCCTCTTCACGGAGATTGCGGAACAGGGAGCGCCGATCCAATCGCTTGTGAACATCAACCGGCACAAGGATGGCCGCATTGTTGTACTCGAAACCAGCGCGGTACCCTTCTACGACAAGAACTGGAACATCCAAGGCTATCGGGGCATCGACCGCGACATTACCGAGCGCATGACGATTGAGAAGCAACTTGAATTCGAGCGGAACCTGTTCCGCTCCTTCATGGAGCATGCACCAGACCTGATCTACTTCAAGGATGCCGATGGCCGGTTTATCGAAGTCAACACCGCAAAGGCCAACGAAGTCCACCTAAACCCCGAGGATGTAGTCGGCAAAACCGACTCCGACTTCCTTCCGGAAGAGCAGGCGCAAAGACGGTTCGACGAAGAACTCGAAGTCATGCGCACGGAAAAAGCGTTGCAAAAAGAGGAGCTTTGCACCACTGCCGACGGCGACCGCTGGTACCTGACCACCACGGTTCCCCGCTACGACGAACGCGGGAAGGTGACCGGAACCTTCGGCACGTCGTGGGACATTACCTACCGTAAACAGGCCGCAGAAGAACTGCGCCGCCTCCGCGCGCAGCTCAGCAACATTATCGACTCCATGCCCTCGATTCTGGTTGGCGTGGGGGTTGACGGCTGCGTAACCCAGTGGAACCGGGAAGCAGAGGGTGCCACGCAAACCCCGGCATCCGAAGCCGTCGGGCAGCCCTTGAAAGAGATCTTCCCGCAACTGTCCAAAGAGATGGTCAAGGTGGAGCGCGCCATCCGCGAACGCGCCACGCAAAAGGAAGAACGTATTCCTGTCAGCAAAGACAACCACACGCGCTACAACGACATCACAGTCTATCCCCTGCTTGAAAACGACGCCGAAGGAGCCGTGATCCGCGTAGATGATGTCACCGAGCGCGTTCTGATCGAAGATAGCATCCGCAACATTGTAGAAGGGGTGGCCGCAGTTGGCCGGCGCTTCTTCAGCTCGATGGTAACTCAGCTGGCAAAGTCGCTCAGTGCGGACTTTACGTTTATCAGCGAGATTGGCGACGATCCCAAACTTATGCGCACCATCGCGGTCTCGGATGGAGGAAAGGTTGGCAAAAACTTTGAGTATGACCTGCAAAGCACCCCTTGCGCACAAGTAATGGAAGGGAAAAGCTGCATCTGTGTTTCAGATGTCCGCGAACAGTTCCCGAACACCGAGTTGCTGCAGACCCTGGGGGTCAACAACTATATTGGAATCCCGCTGCTCGATTCGGAAGGCCACTCCCGCGGATGCATGGTGGCCCTGTATAAGAAGCCGATCGAGCATCTGGAATTCGCCACCTCCATCATGCAGGTCTTTGCCGGCCGGACCGTGGCCGAGCTTGAACGAATGCAGGCCACGAAAGAACTCCTCACCCTGCGCAACCTGCTGAGCAATATCATCAACTCCATGCCGTCCATCCTCGTGGGGGTCGACTCCCAGGGCCATGTGATGCAATGGAACCGCGAGGCCGAGCGCATCACAGGGACCCCGGCCCTTCAGGCGCAGGGGCAGCCGCTTGAAAGTGTCTTTCCGCGCCTCGGACACGAAATGGACCGGATCGTCGAAGCCATCGGAAACCGCGAGCTTCAGCATGACGAACGCATCCCCTGCATCATCGGGGACGAGCACCGCTTTGCCGACGTCACCGTCTATCCGCTCACCACCGACGGTATCGACGGTGCCGTGATCCGCGTGGACGATGTTACCGACCGCGTACGCATCGAGGAAATGATGATGCAATCCGAAAAAATGATGTCGGTCGGAGGGCTTGCCGCAGGCATGGCGCACGAGATCAACAATCCGCTGGCCGGCATCCTCCAAAACCTGCAGGTGATGCGCAACCGCATCACGCACAACACCGATCTCAATCTGGGAGCTGCCGCGAAGGCCGGAACCTCGCTCGAAGCCATCCAAACCTATATGCAGGATCGCGGCTTGCTCAAGATGATGGACTCCGTTACCGAAGCCGGACGCCGCGCCGCCAAGATCGTCGACAACATGCTCAGCTTCAGCCGCAAGGAAGAGGCACACTATGCACCGAACGATCTTCGCGAAATTCTCGAACGCAGCATCGAGCTGGCCTCGAACGACTACAACCTGAAGAAGCGCTTCGACTTCCGCCACATCCAGATCGACCGCGAATACGACGAGGCCCTCGGCCCAATCCCCTGCGAAAGCAGCCAGATCCAGCAAGTGGTCCTCAACCTGCTCTCCAACAGCGCACAGGCCATGGCGGAACACCCGGACGACTCAAGGGAGCCCCGGATCACACTGCGCCTCAGGCAGGAATCCACCACGGCCCTGATTGAGGTGGAAGACAACGGCCCCGGCATGGATTATGAAACACGCAAACGTGCATTCGAGCCATTCTTCACAACCAAAGAAGTCGGACACGGAACCGGGCTGGGGCTGTCGGTCTCCTATTTCATCATTACGGAAAACCACGGAGGAACCATGCTGCTCCGCTCGGCACCAGGAAGAGGCTCGTGCTTCAGCATCAGGATCCCGTTCGAGCACCGGCAAATCATGTGGGGCTTGCGGCTATGATTTTAGGGCTTGGGTTTTCCTTGCCAGCCATTGTATAGTGTGGCGTTTTATAAAGGATTTTACATGAAGGATTTCTCAAACATACGGGTGCTGGTCATTGATGACGAGCCCGCGATCTGCCTCAGCCTGACCGCTTTTCTGGAAGACTATGGCTTCAAGGCTTCATCCGCCGAAAGTGCTGAAGAAGCGCTGGATCTGATGAAAAACAATGAATACGATGTCTGCATTGTCGACCTGCGCCTGCCCGGCATGAGCGGCGAGGATTTGATCCTGCAGGCACGGGAACGCCATCCCGACCAACGGCACATCATCTACACGGGCTCGATCTCCTACAACCTCTCAGACAAGCTTCAGGCGCTGGGCATGCGTCCGGAACACGTTTTCCTTAAGCCAATCAGAGTACTCACATTGCTGGTCAAATGCATTAAGGCACTGGCAAGCGAAACCGAGGAAGAAGCCGTAGGCTAACCAAAGGTGTTTATCGAAAATCCAACGTTGCAGGACTGACTTCCATGCCCTCCCTTGCAGCCATCATCATGCGGTCGAAAAACGAAATGCCGTATGTCTGCACCACGCTTGGAATGCTGCAGAAGCAGACCTTTCAGGACTTCGAGCTTTTCGCCATCGACTCCGGATCTACCGACGGAACCCTCGATGAACTACGCAAGCACTGCAACGCGGAGCATTTGTCGCAAATCAACCCCGGCGACTACTCCCCCGGCCAAGTGCTCAACGAGGCCATCGCGCGCACCGGCCACTCAATTGTCGTCCTGCTGAATGCCGATGCCGTCCCGCGCTCCGAAGACTGGCTTGAACAACTCATCCAACCCATCCTCGACGACGCGGCCGACGCCACCTTCAGCAGGCAGATTGCGCGGGCCGATGCCCACTTTATCGTCGCCTACGACTACCAGCGCGCCTATACCGCCGAAAAAGCCGGCGACCACTTCTTCTCCGCCGCCGCCTGCGCCTTCAAGCGCGAGCTATGGGAACGACACAAGTTCTATAAAGACGGCTATGCCGAAGATGCCATCTGGGCAACCGCGTGCCGCATGTTCAATGCCCGATTCAAGCTTGCGCCCGGATCCGAGGTCGAACATTCGCACAACTACTCCACAAAAGAGCTGTTCCTCAAAAGGTTTCGGCATGGGATCAGCTTTGCAAAGGTTCATGGGGAAACCTCTCCTCTCGGGCGGCGCATCTATCTTTGCATGCGCGAACTTGGGCGCGACTTCCTTTTCGCATGCCGCCAGCGGCAATTCCGCACCATCCCCTACAACATTGCCTATCGCATTACGATCCACACCGGCCTGCACCGAGGCATCCGGGAGGGCTTTGAGTGAGCAAATACACTCTTAAAGGATCGTCGGAGCTGGACAAACAAATCGACGCAGACATGGCACGCATTGCCGAAACCACGTCGCCACACAGTATTGCAGGAGTGCTCATCGGCGGCTATGGCCGCGGCGAAGGAACGCCCTTCATCCATCCCGATGGGTTGCAGGCGCCTTTCAACGACTACGACCTCGTCGTGGTGGTTGACAAGCTGGACGGCAAGGTTCGCCAAAAATTCCGGGCATTGGAAAAGCAACTGACCGACGAGCTTGGCCTGCCGGTGGATCTCTGCCCCTACCAGCGTTCACGCCTGCGCAGGAGTGAATTCTCGCTGCTCAATTATGAAATGAAGCATGGCCACAAGGTTGTCTGGGGCGACGAAAACATACTCGCCACCCTGCCCGGCTATCCGCACTCCGACATCCCTCTTTCCGAAGGCAGCCGCCTTCTGCTCAACCGCGGCAAGCTCCTGCTCGACATCCAGCAACGCCTTGCCGACGTTAAACCGCTGACCGAAGAAGAACGCATCCGTTTCATTAAGTTTATCTACAAAGCCCGGCTCGCTTTTGGCGACTGCGCCCTGCTTGCCGCCGGCCAATACGACATCTCCTATGCAATCAAGAAGGTGCGCTTTCCCGCCATTGGATATTGCCCCGATCGCGACTTCATTGTTGATGGCTACCTAAGGGCTATCAAGCTCAAGGAATGGGGCGATTTCCAAGCTCTGGAGAATTTTGATTTTCCTGCAGAGTTCACGGCTGTACGCGATGTCTTCCTGCGCTTTCTCCCGTGGTATCGATCGCAATACTCCGCGCGGGAATGCCCTCCGCTGAAAGCCGTTGCACTTAACCTCAAATGGAACAACCGACTTGATTCTCGTCATCCCCGGGAACACCTCTACGATGCGATCATCGACCTGCTGCAAAGCAACCCCGGCATGTCGGCGGAGCGCTTCTACGAGTTGCAGCGGAGGTTTTCCTGATGCATGCCAAAAAGGACAAGCTGAGCCTGTTCCTATTCATCGACGCCTTTGGCTGGGAAGTCGCCCAGCGTCACCCCGAGTTCCTGAAGGGGCTCACCCAAAACAGTAAACCGCTGGAAACCATCCTCGGCTACTCCTCCGCCTGCGATCCCTCGATTATTTCGGGCCTAACACCTGCCGAACACGGGCTTTGGTCGTCGTTCTACTACGATCCCGAAGGCTCCCCGTTTAAATGGACGCGCCCGCTGCGCTTCCTGCCAAATATTATCTTCCAGCGCGGGGGCGTACGCCACCATATGGGAAAAATCATTAAGAAGGCCTGCGGATTCACCGGCTATTTCCAACTTTACGGCGTGCCGTTCGGGCATCTTCCGCTCTTCAACTATGCCGAGCAAAAACGAATATGGGAACCCGGCGGGCTACCAAGGGGAGAAACCATTTTCGACCTGCTGAACAAGGAAAACATCCCCTACCATGCCCACGACAGCAACGCAACCGACGACCTCCGCTTTGAGCGGCTCATGGCCGATATCCAAAACCAGCGCATCGACTTTGCCTACAGCTCCTTCGGCCGCCTTGATGCCCTTATGCACAATGTGGGCAACAGCCACCCGGACATTGGAAAACTAATGCACTGGTACGACAACAAGATCCGCGCCCTGCTCGATGCCGCCGAGGAAAACTATCACGACGTCTCATGGTATGTCTTCACCGACCACGGCATGCACAACGTTGACGGATCCTACGATCTTGTTTCCGACATCGAAGCACTCGGTCTTGGATGGAACAAGGACTATGTCGCCTTCTACGACTCCACCATGGCCCGCTTCTGGTTCCTCGACGAAGCGGCACGGTCATTGATCACCAAGGCACTGGCAAGCCATTCAAAAGGACGCATTCTCTCCGAAAACGAACTAAAGGAATTCGGGGTCTGGTTTCCCGGCGGACAATATGGCGACCTTGTCTTTCTGATGGATTCCGGCATCCAGATCGTACCCAGCTTCATGGGCACCAAACAGATCGGCGGCATGCATGGCTACGATCCCGCCGATCCCGACTCATTCGCCTCGATCTCCTCCAACCGCCCGCTCCCGGAATCTCTCACAAAGATTCAGCACATCCATGAACTCATGCTTGCCGAGCTGGGACTTGGCTGAAGGGGCAACTCCCCCCTTTACTTGCCTTCCAGAACAAACTTAACCAACAACGATCCCTTTGCGCTGCACAACTCCAGGGTTTTTCCTTCGATGCGATATGTGGCGGCACGCTCCAACGCCTTGAGATAGTTGGCTTCCTGCTCCATTATTCCCTCAGGCTTGATGCACATCTTGCGGGTATGCCCCAAACCGTCAATCTTTACTGCTTCCTCGGTAATCTCATATTGGGAAACGTAGTTGTTACATCCGGCGGATCCGGACAACGAACCGGACTCCTCAAACCTTGCCGTAATTTCGGTGCCGGCCAAAACGGAGGCGACCCCGCCTTTGCCATTGTTGACCCCCGTTGCCTTCCACAAAACCGACGTCAATCCGAGGGCTTTCCCCGGCACGAAAACAAGAACAACCCGCCCCGCTTCGTCAAGCAACCGAAGTTCCGTGCCGACAATCCTGTATTTGGCAACCGGCGCCAGTTTTTCGAGGAATTGATTTTCCTGATCCATCTCCGCCGGCAATCCCGCAATCCTGGTCGATACGATCTGCTTGAGCGCCAGAGCGGAACCTTCCAGTACGTAGCTGCCGGAATAGCGATTGATTCCTCCGAGCCCGGAAACCTTGCCGCCCTGAAACACAATGCCGACTTCGGTTCCGGGAAGCCGGTCCTTCAACTCCCAAACACCGTCCTCCAGGGCACGACCCGTCTTTTTCTTTCCAACCACCTCATCCAATAGATAAATAAACTTCGACGCGTCCGCCGGAACATCTTTCCGCTCGATCATTTTGACCCGCAGTTCGTATTCATAGCCGGGAACATAGTCAAAGCCCCTGATTGGATCGTAGAACATCTGGTATTCGGCTTCCGGTGAATCCTTCACCATCAGGCAAACCATGGGGGCAACCCCAACACAGTCCGCCATCGCCGGGCCGACATAAAAAACCTTTTCCACCACTTTCGGTGGTTCCGGTGCTGGTTGCTCAGGCTCAGGCTTGTCGCAGGCGGTCAGAGCAAGAATTGCCGCAAGGCAGAAAACAAAGTGTACAATACGCCTCAGGTTCATATCGGTCCCCTTATACGGTTTAGGAAAGCCCGAAGTATGAACCCGCCGGCGAATCGTTTCAATCCGAAAAACCGCGCCTGCCCGGAGGTTTAACTCCGACAGGCTGCTAGAAGTTGCTCTCCACCAGCGGGCGGTAGGTCAGGTCGTGCACCACCACATCTTCCGGCGCGGTGATGCAGTGGACAATCATTTTCGCGGCCGACTCGGACAATAGGTAGTCCGGCCGCTCCTCGGGACGAAAGTCGGTATCGGTTCCGCCGGGATAGACCGCCGTCACCTTCACGCTGAATTCGCGCGCCTCCTTGATCAGGCACTTCGTGAAGCCCATCAGCCCGTATTTCATGGTGCAATAGGTTGAATAGCTGGGCTGCGAGGTCTTGGCAATCGTACTGACCACATTGAGGATGTGTCCGTTTTTACGGGTGGCCATATCCTTGAGTGCCTCGCGGCTCAGCAGCATCGGTGCACGCAGGTTGACGGCATACTGCTGCTCCCAGTCGGCCAGCTCGATTTCCGGCACCGGGGCCTTGCGATTGTTCAGGCCGGCATTGTTGATCAAGACATCCACCTGCCCTAGCGAAGCCTTGGCCTTCTGATAGATCGAAACTACTTGCTCCGGAACGGAAAGATCGGCAACCGACCCCATGCAACCCGTCTCGGCCCTCAGCACCTCAAGCAGTGCCTCGTCGCGCCCGGTGGCAAACACCGAAAACCCCAGCTCCGCCAACTGCTTCACCAGCTCTCGCCCAATCCCGCGCGTCGCCCCTGTAACAAATACCGTTCTGTCCATGCCGACTCTCCACGCTGCTCCGTCTACGACTTGCGACCGCCGCCACCGCCACCACCATGCCCTCCGGCGGAACGAACGCTGACCTTGCGGCCATCAAGCCTAAGGTTCTGCATACCTTGACGCACCTCATTGGTCACATCTTTCGAAACCTCGAAGAAGGAGGTATCGCGGCCCAGATCGATTGCGCCGATCTGGTTCGACTTTACGCCGCTTTTTTCGCAGATAAGGCGAACAATCGCCCCGGCATTAATCTTGTGGACACGCCCGACATTGATCGAAAAGCGCTTCGTGTCGTAGGCCTGCATGCGGCGGTTGCGCTTCGAGTTGTCGGAGCGCTGCTGCCCGGCCTGCCGCTCGCGCTGCGGGCGTGGCTTGACGTTGATGTCCTTGGCATCGCGGTAGTAGTCGAGGAAGTGGTTGAACTCGGTGGCGACAAAGCGCTTGATAATCTCCTTCTTATCAAGGTGGCAGAGCGCTTCATAGGCCAGCGGGAGGTAGTCTTTGATTTCCTCCTCCTTCACCTCGCATTCAACCACCCGGTTGATGAGGGCAATCAACTGGTTTTCGCAGATGGCGCGCGCGTCGGGAACCTTTTCCAATTTGATTTTGATATTGTTGCGGCGCTCGAGTTCAACAATACGGCGGCGCTCATGCATGTTGATCAGCGCAATGGAAACACCCGACTTGCCCGCGCGTGCCGTGCGTCCGCTACGATGCGTGTAGGCCGCCACTTCGTCGGACAGCTTGTAGTGAATCACGTGGGTAATGTCGTTTACATCAATCCCGCGCGCGGCAACGTCGGTGGCCACTAGGATTGTAATGTTTTTCTGGCGGAACTTGCGCATGACCGCGTCGCGCTGGGACTGGGAAAGGTCGCCATGCAAAGCATCGGCCGTATAGCCATCCTGAATCAGCTTTTCAGCCACCGACTGGGTTTCGGCGCGGGTCCGGCAAAAGATCAGTCCATAGATTTCGGGCAGGAAATCAAGGATGCGCTTCACGGCAGGGTAGCGGTCTTTTTCATGCACCATGAAGCAGAGGTGCTCGATGTTTGCCGCCGACTCGTTCTTGCCGCCGACGGAAACTTCGAGCGGATCGTGCTGATAGTTCTGGGCAATGCGCGCCACGCCCTTGGCCATCGTGGCGGAAAAGAGCCAGGTCACCCGGCTTTCCGGGGCCTTCGACAGGATGGCATCGAGCTCGTCCTTAAAGCCCATGTTGAGCATTTCGTCGGCTTCGTCGAGCACAACCACGGAAATCTGGTCCAGCTTGGCGACGCGGCGCTCAATCAGGTCGAGCAGACGGCCGGGGGTGGCAACAATGATTTGCGTCCCACGCTTCAGGTCGCGGATCTGGGTCGAGATGTTCGATCCGCCGTACACCGCGGTAACCCTTAACTGCGTCCCTCTGGAAAACTTTTTCAGGTCGTCGGCAATCTGGAGGCAAAGCTCGCGGGTCGGAGCCAGAATGATGCCCTGCGGCATATCATTGTTTGGGTCAACGCGCTCAAGCAACGGCAGACCGAAGGCGGCGGTTTTTCCGGTTCCGGTCGAGGCCAGGCCGACAAAGTCGCGTTCGCCTTCCAGCAGAATAGGAATGGCCTTCTCCTGAATCGGAGTGGGGGTTTCAAAGCCGAGGGCTTGAATCGATTTAAGTGTTTCAGGGCTTAGCGCCAAGTCGGTGAATTTCATATTGTCCTCTCACGATGGAACGACGATGCAGACATCATCCCCCCATAATTAACAGGGCTCCGATCCCGCGCCCATCGCAAGAGTTCGACCCCGAATAAACGGAACTCTCTTCGTGGTTCCGCAAAACGAACGGGCATGTATACGCGCATCTGGAGAAGATGCAAGCAGAAGAAAGGATCAAAAAGAAGTAACATCCCACCAGAGTTCAGCGAACCTCCTCATTCACTCTCATCAAGCACGATGTCTTCTTGCCAAAGTCGCTTAACCCGCTTCAGATTCATCTCTTTGTCGAAAATCAAGCAATGTGCGCCTGGATGATCATCTATAATCTCTCTTACCAATCCGTACGGCGGCAACCCTTCTAGAATCCAAGCACTTCACGGATTTCACCGCGACAGCGCATCATTGCGTCAATGGCGGACTTCGCTTCAACTTTATCGGCGGATTCGCCGGGATAGCGGAAGTGGATGGCGTATTGGGTCAGCAACTCCATGTCGTCCTGCATAGCCTGCCATAGCGGGAAAATTTCAAGACAGGATTGAAGCAGGATTTCAAGGTCGTGGATTTTCCGGAAAGGGATTCCGTGCTTCTGCAATACCGCTTTCAGATATTTTTCAATGCACTGTTGGGCATGGAAGCAAACAGCATCATGGTTCGGGGATTTTCGGGCACGGTATTCACGCAACGCGGTTGTACAATCCCCTTCGGCCTTGGCAACCCATTCCTTAACCAGCGCGTTCATAGAGAACCTGCCCGTTGTCCATGATGGTTTTAAGAAAGAAGTCGTTTTGTTGGAGGCGTTTTTTGATCTCGCGCGGTGTTCTCACCACCAGATCGAGCGGAAAGGAGCGCTTGATTGCCTTGCGGATGGCCAAGGCCTGCTGGAGGGATGATTGTGTGTGGTTCATCTCCACGAACAGGTCGACGTCACTGTCCTCAGAAGCCTTCCCTTCGGCGAAGGAACCAAACAGAATAACACGCTCCGGCTTGAATTGCCGCGCCACCTCGTTTGCATATTCAATGATTTCGCTTCGCTGAACCATGTTGGCAGGGTGCTGGAAAGCGGTGGTTAAGTCAAGAACGCGAAAGCCCGCTCGACGAGCGGGCTTTGTTTTTGAGGCAGGCTTTCCAGCCCTGCCCAAGCGCAGACTGGGAAGTCTGCACCACGATCAGTGCTTGAAGTGGCGCATATTGGTGAGCGCCATGGCGATGCCGGCTTTGTTGCAGGCGGCAATGACTTCGTCGTCGCGGATGGAGCCGCCGGGCTGGACGATGTATTTTGCGCCCATTTCGTTGGCGGCATCGATGCTGTCGGCGAAGGGGAAGAAGGCCTCGGAGACGAATACGCATTCGCCGATGGTCGCCTGGATTTCCTCTTCGGTGATTTCCGGTTTCTCGGCCTTGAGGTTTTCAACAGCCTTGGAAACGGAGAGCTTGCGCAGTGCATCGACGCGGTTGGGCTGGCCGGCCCCCATGCCGAGCACGCGGAACTGGCCGGGCTTGTATTCCTGCACCAGAACAATGGCGTTGGACTTGGTGTGCTTGGCCGCGGCAATGCCAAAGAGGGCGAGTTCTTTTTTCGACTCGTCGAACGGCGCCTTGGTGGGCACGTCCCATTTTTCAAGAATCTCGGTGTCGACATCCTGCACGAGCAGTCCGCCGTTGATCTGCTTGACCATGCGCTGCGGCAACGTCTTGCCCATCGGCTTGTTGAGTTTGAGGATGCGCAGGTTCTTTTTCTTCATGAGAAGATCAAGTGCGTCTTCGGCATAGCCGGGAGCGATAATGGCTTCGACAAAACGGCCGTCCAGGCACTGCGCGGTTTCCAGATCGACCATCTCGGTTACGGCGATAACGGAGCCGAAAGCGGAGATGGGATCGCCGGCCCACGCAGCTTCGAAGGCTTCGGAGAGTGTTTCGCCGGTGGCGTATCCACAGGGGTTGGTGTGCTTGATGACGGCTACGCCGGGCTTGCCGGAAAGATCCTTAACGGCTTCGAGCGCGCCGTCGCCATCCACATAGTTGTTGTAGCTCATTTCCTTGCCGTGCAGAACTTCCGTCAAGGCGATGGAAGCTTCGCGGGAGTCGGCATCCTTGTAGAGCCAGGCTTTTTGGTGCGAGTTTTCGCCGTAGCGTAGTTCAGTGCCATCGGAGTAGGCTTTGACAAACGGTTTGGACAGGTTCTGCCCGGCAACCTGCTCCGCGAGATAGGTTGCGATAGCGGCGTTGTATTCGGCGACGCGGGCAAAAACCTTTTGGCCGAGGACGAAGCGGAACTCTTCGGTGGTGGCACCGTCGTTTCCCTTCATTTCGGAGATGACGCGGGCATAGTCGGCAGGATCGGTGACGACGGTGACGTCGCGCATGTTCTTGGCGGCGGAGCGGATCATAGTGGGGCCGCCAATATCGATCTGCTCAATGGCTTCAGGCAGGGAAACCCCTTCCTTGGCGATGGTTTCCTCGAAGGGGTAGAGGTTGACGCAGACGAGATCAATCTGACCGAGCTCAAACTCTTTCATGGTTTCAACATGCTCTTCGTTGTCGCGCATGTAGAGGATACCGGCGTGCACCTGCGGGGTAAGGGTCTTGACGCGGCCATCCAGCATTTCCGGGAACCCGGTAAACTCGGAAACATCCTTGACCGGGATGCCGGCCTCGCGAATGGCCCGGGCGGTTCCGCCGGTGGAGAGCAGCTCCACTTCCATTTCATGTAGGTTGCGGGCAAAATCGAGGATGCCTGCCTTGTCGGATACACTCAGCAATGCGCGTTCAATCTTTACATTCATGGTTGTTGTTCCCTTTGGTTAAAATCGAAAGCGCGAATTTTATGCACCCCGTCCCCGAATTACAATGCGATTCCGAAAAGGATGCTGAAAAAGTGGCAAAGGCTACCGGCCAAAACAAATAGATGCCAGACCGCATGCGACCACTTGAGCGATTTCCAAGCATAGAAGACTGCCCCGACGGAATAGCAAAGCCCTCCCGTCACCAGAAAAACAAAGCCGGCGGGGGTGAGCTCGCGATAGAGCGGCTTGACGGCGACGATGCAGAACCAGCCCATGAAAAGATAGCTGGACAACGAAACGGCCTTGAAGCGCCCCGTGAAAAAAGCCTTGAAAAAGATGCCGACCAACGCACATCCCCAGATTGCGCCGAAAATCGTCCAGCCGAGCGTGCCGCGCAACGGGGCGAGCGCATAGGGCGTGTAGGTCCCGGCGATGAGCAGATAGATCGCGGCGTGATCAATAACCTTGAAAACCTTCCGAACTCGCGGTCGTCGCGCGGAGTGGTAAAGAGTGGAACCAAGATAGAGCAGGATGAAAGTAGCCCCATAAACAGAACAACTGACCACCTCCCACGCACCTTTGCGCAAAGCGGAAAAAACGACGAGCAGCACCAGTACGGCAATGCCAA
>JBDLJW010000030.1:0-16468 GCA_039714135.1 Verrucomicrobiota bacterium | reverse complement strand
GCTTTCCGCCATCAAGGTCACGAGCTCCTGCATTCCCTCCGGCACATTGTTTGTGGATGCGGCGCTGTCGTCTTCATTGGTTGCCGCGACTTCTTCCACCTCGTTTGTGGATGCAACGTCGGCAACTTCATTGGTTGCTGCGACTTCTTCCACTTCGTTTGTGGATGCAGCGCTGTCGACCTCGTTGGTCTTCTGGCTCATGAAGCCGAAAACGGCCGGGTTGTGCCACTGCGCTGTTGCGTCGTGGGCCGAGGACGCGTTGGCTCCGCCCATTCCCATTGCCCGCGCACCGACAAATGCAAACTGTTCCGCCGCCGCACTGTGTGCCACGATCCCGGCAACCACCACCGTGCCGAGTATGGTTTTGTTTCTATTTTTCATTTTTCCCCCTTGTTTTATGAGTTTCCACTTATACCGGATTATTCATAGCAACGGCGTTTTTCCAAGTGGATTACAATTTTAAGTATGGCCAGACTTTCTTCGGTGAATTTGCTCTGGCATACTTTTGTTCATGAAACAAAATTCAACGATCGGCTCCCTTGCTCCTCTACCTCTTGATGAGTGGAAAACGAGTATGAACGCGGCGATAGAGAATATTTGCTCTCTCGGCCTGAAGATCCTGAAAGTCCATCAGTCGGCCAGCGAAAAGGCGCTGGAGCAGTCCAGGCATTGGAAGCTGGAGGAGCGGCAAAAGGAAGAGCGCGCGGCTCTGCAGCAATCGTTTAATGTGGGTGAAATTGTTCTCGGACAGCTTGATGTTGCGATGCAGCGGATGGAGCCTGAATTCTTGAGTGCCGCCGCAGTTGCCATTGATCAAAACCTGCCCCGTTTCGAGGAAGCGTTTGTGACGATGCGGCATGCCGCGCTGGATTTGTTGCGCTGGACGCAACGGGCGGGCCGGATCGAGGGGAGTGCGCTACCGGATGAATACCGCGCCAGCTATGCGCAACTAATTTCCTTTGCCCCGGAGTTCAAGCCGCGTCTTGAGGCGCTGCAGCAGGAGCTGCTGGAGCTGGCACACGATCCCGAAGCCGACAAAAGCGTACAGGCGTTGCTTTCGGCCATCACCCGCTACAATGGTGCGCTGGATGCGGCGAGACGCTTCATTCAGGCGATTGTCGAGCCGCCACTGGAGCTGGTCTTTCAGGAAACCAACCTGTTTATAGAGGACTGGAAGTCCTATCCCATTGAAGAGCGGGGCCGCCTTGCTTCCGACCTGAACGATTGCTGCCAGTTTCTGCTGTATGACGAAGCGGAGTTCAACAAACGGGCGGAGGCGGTCAATCCGCAGCTTCCCGAGGGGCTGGAGGCCTCGCTGTTTGTTCTGCCGGTCGATACCGTCCGTATCCTGTTTACGGTGGATGAAGATCCGGTTTTCGGGCAACTAACCGTCACTTTGCTGCGGGCCGTACGGTCGGATTGCCACGACGAGGCTTGCGAGTCCATCATCCAGACGCTCTACAGCGAGTTAACCGGAGGTGCTTCCCATGGCTGAAATGAAACCTATGTTGGATGAATACGGGATCATCTACGAAGCCCTGAAAAAACTGCCGGACAACAAGCTCAAGGTTGAGTTTCTGGAGTCCTTGGCCGAGCTGGAGGACAATGCCTGCCACCGCACCCGCAGCTTCCCCAAAACCCGCCTCCACCGGGTGAGCGGCGTGAAGCAAACCATCTACCGCGCCGACATTAACAAGGTTTCCGGATGGCGGCTCCATTTGCAGTATGTGAATGGGAATATTGCGCTCAAGGATGTTATCGAAGGCCGCCGGCACGACGATACCTTAAAGGTGATTAAGACCAAAAAAGGTCGCTACCAATAGTCTCTTGAGGGCAGGCCGCTACGGGGCAGCACCCTTGGATTTGGTTTCCGAGGGTGTTTTTTGGTCTTTATGCAATGCAAAAAATAATGCGTCGCGGGGTTGCCATTCCCAAAAAATACCTATAGACAACGCCGTAAATCAATAAATCGAGAAGGATTTGCGGATTTTCAAAGGGGGGAAGCATGACATTCCATACAATTATCAAAACGGTTTTCGAAGTTGCACTGGTAGGGGCGTTTGCCCTGTCGCTTGGTTATTTTGTTGTAACAGCCTTCGCGCTGGCGCTTTCCCGGCTCAGGAATAAACCGGAGATTATCGCCGACGAGTCGCTCTACCCGAGTGTCACGGTACAGATCCCGACCTATAACGAGCTGGCGGCACTCAACTGCGCCGCACGCTGTCTGGATTTCGACTATCCGGCCGAAAAACTTCAGATCATGATTGGCGACGATAGCAACACCCCGGAAATTTCGGCGAAAATCGACGAATTTGCCGCTGCCAATCCGCGCTTGGAGATCAGCCGCCGTGGCGACAACGTCGGCTTCAAGCCCGGCAACCTCAATGTAATGCTGCCAAAGGCCACGGGCGACTACCTCCTTATCCTCGACTCCGACTTCCTGCCGAAAAAGGACTTCCTCAAGCGACTGGTGGTTCCGGTCATCAAGGACCCAACGCTGGCAGGTGCGCAAGCGGCGTGGCGGATCATCAACGTGCACGACAACCACAGTACGCTGATGGGTACGGGCATCGTGAACATCATTCATACCGTTATTCTGCCTTTTCTTAAGGCCGCCACCAACCAGTGCGTTTTCTGTGGTTCGGGCGAGCTGGTGAAAAAGAGCTATCTCGAAGAGCACGGCGGCTGGACCGCCGGAGCACTTACGGAGGATGTCGACTATTCCCTGCGGGTGATCACCGAGGGCAAGCGCATTGCCTATGTCGGCGACCTGCGGATTCGTTGCGAAGTGCCCTATACCCCGGGCGATCTGTTTCGTCAGCAGATGCGCTGGGCCTACGGCGTTATGCGCGCCTTTATGGCGCACGGCAAGAAGCTGTTTCTTTCGCGCACCATCCAGAAGCGCACCAAGTTTGCCGCCTTCCTGTTTGCCAGCGGCTACGTCATGATCACCCTGCTTCTGCTAACCATGATCCTCGGAACGCTGAATATGGTTTCATACTGGTTCGGGGTTGATCCGTCGGCGGCGCAATCCTCCTCCTATACGATAGGGAATCTCATCTACGATTCCGTCGTCAATATTCTGCTCACCTGCGGCCTGCTGGTTTCAGCCATCGCAGGGGGCTTCATCAACGGATTTGGCTTCCGAAGCATTGGAAGGCTGGTTGCCGCATCGCTGACCATTGGTGTCATCTGCATGTTCTTCGTCGGACGCGGCCTCCTTACCGCCTGGCTAGGCTTGCCGATGAAGTGGTTCATGCTTAAAAAAGCCGGCAACGAACAGGCAGCATCGGCCTGACCCCGATGCCCGTGTCATACTAAATTGAACTCTTTTTGCCCATGGTGGTCGAAAGAGGAAAAACAAGGAGGTATGCCATGTTTCTGAAGCATGTACCAACTGGCGATTTGGTCGAAGTTATCGACCTGCCGGATGTAATTAATCCCTTCTCTGCGACCATAAGGGCGCGGCCACATGTCGGGGAGCTGATCCAACGCCCGGAAAACTTCCTGAAATCGGAGTTGGTGTTCCTGTCCGGGGAGTCTTTACCGCTCTGCTGGACTGACGGCCACTACCGGGAACATGTCGCTGCCTAATCTCCCGGCCCCGTTGTTGCGTTAAACGGGGCTTCCTTTTTCCCCTCTATCCGTGTATTGCGCGATGTCTGTACTGACATCGCGCTTTTATTTTCCAACAAAGAACAGTAGCTTCGCGGAAGATGCATTCTAAACCCTTGATCTGTCCATCCTGCCAGTCGACCCTCACCCGGGTACGTAAGCCGCGGAACATCTACTGGGCCTGCACGCGTTGTGGAGGCCGTTCTTCCACGATTTCGCTGATGCGTCAGTTCATGCCAGGGGATCTTGTGAACCAAATCTGGCAAACGGTTCGCCGGGGCAACCCCCGCAGGATTCGGACATGCCCGAGCTGTAATCAGAAAATGGCCCAATTTCAGGTTCCCGGCCAATCCTTCGTCATCGATGCATGCCGAACATGCACCTTTGTCTGGTTCGACCCCGGCGAATACCAGGCAATGCCCTTGACCCCGCGGGATGCGAAGGCTCCGGGAAAAGAGCTGCCGCCGAAAATGAAGACGCTACTCGCGGAACAGCAGGTAAAAGATCTTCGCCGAAAGGCCCGCAACGAAAAACAAAGCCCGGACGGGTTGTGGAAAATCATTCCCGGCATACTCGGCATGCCTGTCGAGTTCGACTACCAACGCTCGCGGGCAAAGCCCGTAGCCACTTGGGGAGTTGCCCTTCTTATCGCCATCATCAGTCTTCTTGCCTTCACAGACCATGAGTCCGTTGTCCTAGGTTTGGGCTTTATTCCCGCCGAATGGAACCGGCTGGGCGGATTCACAATCCTGACCAGCTTTTTCCTGCATGGCAGCCTGATGCACCTGGTGTCCAACCTCTATTTCCTACTCGCCTTTGGCGACAATGTCGAAGAGCACGTCGGGATCCTGAAATTCATCTTCCTTCTCCTTGTCGCCACCGCAGCAGGAGACTGGATACATCTGTCGCTGGATCCTTCCTCGGCGACGCCCTGCATCGGCGCAAGCGGCGGCATCTCCGGCCTTTTGCTCTACTACGCGCTCCAGTTCCGCGACAACCGCATTGGCCTGTTCTTTCTATTCCGATGGATTCGCCTACCTGTTGCTGCCTATATATTTTTCTGGGTCTTTATCCAGATTGCCGGTACGCAGGTTGAGGGAAGCGGCGTAGCCTACGGGGCGCACCTTGGGGGTGCGCTGGCCGGGCTTGTATTTTGGCTTCTTCAAAAATATTCCGTGAAATTGGAGGCTCGACAATCTAGGGTCCTGCACTAAAGGAAAGGAATAACCCGTGCTCAATTTTTGGCTACCGATGATTCTACTGTTCGTTGCGGCGACAGTGACGGCGATCACTGCCCGGCGCAAGCGCGACCGCTGCCTGAAATATTTCAACCGCGAACCGGTCATGATCCTGATGCAGTCCGGCAAGTGGCTATGGGGACGCTTTGTTGCCTATCCCAAGGCGCTGGAGCTGGTTTTCGAGCGGCCGGAAAAGGATGCCTCCGGCCACTGCAAGGCCAGCTATGTGCTCTACACGCCGGAAGTCGATGGCATCAAGAAGATCCTCCAGTCGCCCCCTCTGGCGGGAACCAAGGAATATGACAAGTGGCAAAAAGAGGTCGCGCGCATCGCCAACCCTTCGATCCTCCGCCGCTTCCGCCGCTGGATCTGGAACGTTTTCAACACCCTGCGCGACGCCGTTTCGCAGTCGCTCGGCATGATTATCGGCACAATGAAAACCAAATCCCCCATGGGCAAGGTGACTGGCGCCGACAAGCGTGCCGGGGAGATTGGCAACACCCTGCTCGGCACCGTGCCGAACACCTACGAGCCGGTGCTGGAAAAATATCTTGGACGGCAGGTGATTGTCGAAATGCTCGAAGACGGCGTGGTCGTCGAATTTGCCGGACTGCTGCAGGAATATTCAGGCAAATACCTGTTGTTGCGCAATGTTGCCTACTCGCCCGATGTCGACACCGGCACGCCCTTGCCCGAGCGCTTCGATGTCATCTTCCCGCGAAGCAAGGCCCTGGTGCGCCACTGTGTGGCGGGCAGTTAGCTCCTTCCGCTTAATCACCTAAAACTTAACCATTTGAAACTCTCATGAAATTCACCTTTTTAGGCACAGGAACATCGCACGGGGTTCCAATTATTGGATGCTCGTGCAAGGTATGCACCTCCGCCGATTCTAAAAACAAGCGGCGGCGGAGCAGCCTCTATGTTGTGGCCGCGGGGCGGCATCTCGTATTCGACACCCCGCCGGATTTCCGTGAGCAGGTGCTCAGCTTTGGCGTCGAGCGTGTCGATGCCGTATTTTTAACCCATCCGCACGCCGACCACATTTTCGGCTTCGACGATGTCCGCCGCTTCAGCACCATGCAGGAGCAGCATATTCCTGTTTATGGTTCGCCTGGAACCATTCAAATGATGCGGGCGAAATTTGAATATGTCGACCGGACAAGCTACGGCTTTGAAAGCGTGCCGCGTGTCCGGTTTGCGGAGCAGACGGAGCCGGTCGGCATCGATGACGCTCTTGTCGTTCCTCTTCCTGTATGGCACGGCAAGGAGATGATCTATGGTTTTTTGGTCGAAAGCGACGGGAAGCGACTGGGCTACATTCCCGATTGCAGTGGCATTCCGGACGAAACCCTGCGGCTTTTGGAAAACATGGATGCCATGATCCTTGACGGCCTCCGGCCACGAAAGCATCCCACCCACTTTTCTGTCGACGAGGCGGTTGAAATGCTTGCCCGGATTGGTGCGCGGCGGTCGTTCATCACCCATCTTACACATAATTCGGAGCACCACGAACTCCAGGCCCGTCTCGGCGATGCTGTTACTGTGCCGTGGGACGGCATGGTTGTGGAGCTTTTGTAGTTGTTCGCGGAATGTGACTACTGATCTGTCTTTTTCAGCGCCTCGGCCGTATCCATGGCCCGCTGGCACTTTTTGATCTGCTCATTATAGCTTTCCACGGATTCCTTGGTGATGCCGGTACCGTAGCGGATCGCCAGGCTGGTCATGTGTCGAATGGCCCGCTGGGCTTTTTCGTATTCCCCGGCCACATAATAGGCTTCGGCCAGCGTGCTCCACACATGGTGGTCATTTGGGGCCAGCACCATTGCTTCATGTGCACATTTGATGGCTTTCTGGCTGTTGCGAACGGTCGGATCTTCGGCCGTGGCATACAACCATGCAATGTTGTTCCAGATCTTGAAGTCCTGCGGATACTCCTCAATGAGTTGAAGCAGAAAGGTCTCGGCTTTTTTGTATTGTTTGGCGCTGATGTAGATGTGGGCCACAACATATCTTGTCTGCAGGTGTTCGGGGTCGATTTCAAGGATGCGCTCGTAGGCATCGACCGCGGCGGAATAGTTCTCTTCGGCCGCGTAGGCCTGGGCCACTTCGAGCAAGAATTCGATCCGCTTTTCCTGGGATTGCTGGACCGATAACCCCAGGCTAGACACCGGCGCATTTGTGGAAGGCGTTTCTTCCTGTGCCATGGCAACCGACAGCGGAAGGGTACAGAGCAACAGGTATCTGGAAAGGGTTTTCATGTGGAGGGAATCCTATTTCATGTTTTCAATATCGATATGAATGGTTGCCGGATCGGTCTTAACAAGCTGCACCCCGGATGGAAGCTTGATGATAACGGGCATATCGTAGCCGGTGCTTTCTGTAAGATCGGCACAGTTTACATAGGCAAAAATGTCAACGGTGCGCATCTGCTCAAGGCGTTGCTGCTGGCCCTTGACGGTGATTTTTATGGTTGTCGGCTGAAGCTCTATATGGCGGGCCTCTCCCGAAGCGCATAGCGCCCGCACCGGAATATCCTCAAACTCCTGGGTGCTGGTGTGCTGCTCAATCATGAAGTCCACCGAGACCCAATCCGGATCAACCCCGATTCGACTGGCCAGGGGAAGGGCGATGGGTACGCTTTCCTTGAAGGAGCTTTGCCGGTCGGAAAGGTTGATCGGTTCCGTATGGATGTTTTGCATTTCGCTCAGGACCTGTTCGGCTCCGGATACGCGCACAGAGGCAGGCGTGCACACAATCCTGTCCACCTCAAGGCCATCCGGCAACGAGCCATTGATCGCCGCCTTGACGGAAATAAGCCGTTCGCTTTCCTTGTCGAGTTTAACGAAGATGTCCGGCGGGCTGAAGCGCACAATCTTTGCTCCGGTTGGATTCTTGAGATATTTCTCCAAAAGCCGGATGTGGATTTCATCCCCGGCAATCGGATCCGACAGGGGAACAACGACGCGAAGCTGCTCATTGTTGAGGTATCGGATATCTTCGCGCGACCCGCGGAAAAGAATGTTCACGTGGGGGGTCGATTTTTCCCAGACCGCCCAACCCTTGGGAAGATCCACTTCAACCGCGATGTTGGAAACCGAGACCTCAAACCCGATGTTTCTACGAATGCCCTGCCAGGAAAGAAATGCGAGCAAAAAGCAGAGCAACAGCAACCACTTTTCCTTCTTCATATTTTCCCGGAATCTGGAAATTCTATCTTTCATCCTTGTCCTCGGTGAATGGCATTAAAACCGAATCCGACAAATCCGCCTCTCCCGTTTTCAGTTTTTCACGGAAGCGCGCCAGCCCGGTATGCTCGCGCCGCAACATGGATGAGAGGACCCGCCGAAGCCGCTCTTCCCTCAGCCCGCGCCGCAAACGGCCATTATAGGCAATTGAAATGGCCCCGGTTTCTTCGGATACCACAACGACAATGGCATCCGTCTCTTCGGTAATGCCGATTGCCGCCCGATGCCGTGTTCCAAGTGTTTTGCTCAGCTCTTCTTTTTGGGAGAGGGGGAACAGGCACCCTGCCGCACAGATCCGGTCGCCGGAAATAATCACGCCGCCGTCATGAAGTGGAGTGCGCGGGAAAAAAATAGTGGCCAGCAACTCAGGGCTCACAACGCTGTTCATTCGTGTGCCGCTATCCTGCAGCGCGCGCGTTCCAATCTCTCGCTCAATGGCAATCAGGGCCCCGATTTTGCGCTGCGAGAGCAACAGGACGGCCTGCATGATGGGTTCCACCAAATTCTTTTGCGAGGCAATCCCGCCGTCCGAGCGCCACATGGGCTGTCGCCCGAGCTGGGCCAGCACTCTCCGGATTTCCGGCTGGAAAATGACCACAAATGCCAGCGAAATATAGAGCATCAATCTGGACAGCAACCAGTTGAGGATGTTGAGATGGCTGACGCTGGTAATGGCATAGAGTGCGCCGTAGACGATGATCAGGCCGGATAGAATGGCCGCGCCGCGGGTGCCCTTGAACAACCGGAAAACATAATAGAACATAACGGCAAGGACAAATATCTCGACCCAGCCGGCAACGTTTGGGAGATCAAAAATTTCTTTTAACTGCATGAATGGTCACCATCGCTAAGAATATCCATAAGCCCGCAAACATCGCAAGTGTCGATTACATCGTGGACCCGCAAAATATGTGCTCCACGCATTGCCGCCCATGCCGCCGCCCCAAGGCTTCCTGCCAGTCGATCGGCGGGCGCACTCCTGCCCGTGACGTGCCCGATGAAACTTTTGCGCGAGGCGCCAACCAGAAGCGGCAGGCCCTGCTCGGCCAACTGCGGCAGGCCGCGCAGCAATTCAAGATTGTGTTCAACGGTCTTTCCGAAACCGATTCCCGGATCCACCACAATGCTTTCGCGCCGGACGCCACGCTGCTCTGCGAAACGAACCCGTTCCGACAGGTAGCCGCCGACTTCCTGTACCACGTTTTCATAGGCGGGATTTTTTTGCATGGTTTGCGGCGAGCCCTTCATGTGCATCAGCACAACACCGGCCCGCGTTTCGGCCGCGACACCGGCCATCCGCGGGTCGGCCTCGAAGGCCGAAACATCGTTGATGATGTCCGCTCCGGCCTCCAGGGCCCGCGCAGCAGTCTCTGCCTTCATGGTGTCGATGGAAATAAGTACATCCGACTGCTCGCGGATTTTCTCGATAACGGGAACAACCCGCTGGATCTCCTCCTTTGCCGGAACCGGCTTCGCGCCGGGGCGGGTTGATTCGCCGCCGATGTCGATGATTCCCGCCCCTTGTGACGCCATTTCCAATGCTCGCTCAACTGCGGCAGAGGGGTCGGAAAAGCTTCCTCCGTCCGAAAAGGAGTCGGGGGTTGTGTTCAAAATACCCATCACCAGCGTGTGTCTGCCAAGCGCCACGGAGAAATCCCGACAGCTCCAGTTATAGACTTTGCGTACACTCATGCAGGCAGTTTATCCGCCCTTTCGGAAAAATCAGGGAGAATCGTGATGTATTTTGTTCATGGCCTCATATGCCGTTCCGGAAAGGATGGTGCTGGCATTCGGGGGACCCCGCGCAAATTTAAAAAAAGGAACAACATTAGTTTGTTTGCGCACTCAAATATTCCTATTGTGGCATGGTGTTGGAAATTAAGCTTTTTTAAAAATAACCCCTAGGAGGAAGCATGAATTCAGTAATAACCAACCTGTGGTGGATTGCGCCGATCGCGTCCATTCTCGCATTGTTTTTCGCGGTCTTTTTCTACAAGAAAATGATGTCCGCCAACGAAGGCAATGAAACCATGATCGAAATTGCGGAGCACGTCCGTGAAGGCGCCATGGCCTATCTGTTCCGCCAGTACAAGGTGGTCATTATCGTTTTCGTGGTGCTGTTGGTGATTCTCCAGTTGCTCGCCCTTGCGGGCATCCAAAACCCGTTCGTGCCGATCGCCTTCCTGACCGGCGGCTTCTTTTCCGGCCTGTGCGGTTTCATTGGCATGAAGACCGCTACCGCAGCCTCCTCGCGTACGGCGCAGGGTTGCTCGGAAGGGCTCAACCGCGGTCTGCAGGTTGCTTTCCGTTCCGGCGCAGTGATGGGCCTCGTCGTTGTCGGATTTGGCCTGCTTGATATCTGCATCTGGTATTTCGTGCTCGATAAAGTGGTCTACACCACCGCCAACATGGCCGAAGGCTGGACGCTGCTCGGCATGGAACTGGTTCCCGCTGGCTGCTCCGTGGCCGAAAAGCTCGTCCACATGACCACCACCATGATCACCTTCGGCATGGGCGCTTCCACGCAGGCATTGTTCGCCCGCGTCGGCGGCGGTATCTACACCAAAGCGGCCGATGTCGGTGCCGACCTTGTCGGCAAGGTCGAAGCCGGTATTCCGGAAGACGATCCGCGCAACCCGGCCACCATCGCCGACAACGTGGGCGACAATGTGGGCGACGTCGCCGGCATGGGCGCCGACCTCTACGAATCCTACTGCGGCTCGATCCTCGCCACCGCGGCGCTGGGTGCGGCCGTTGGCGCGCATAAAGTGATGAACGGCACCGGCACCGAAGCCGATGCCATCAAACTTGTAACCGCCCCGATGATTGTTGCCGGTGTCGGAACCCTCCTCTCCATCATCGGCATGTTTATGGTGAAGTGCAAAGAGGGTGCTACGCAGAAAGGGCTGCTCAAGGCCCTGCTTACCGGAACGCTCGGAAGCTCGATCCTGATCGTGCTCGCCCTCGTTGGCATGGCGCTCGGTGGAATGATTTCCTGGGGCATTGTCTTTTCCGTCATTGCCGGCCTCGCGGCGGGCGTGATTATCGGCCAGGCCACGGAATACTACACCTCCGACGAGTTCAAGCCGACCAAGGGCATTGCCGACCAGGCGGTCATGGGACCGGCCACCACCATCATCGACGGCCTCGCCACTGGCATGTATTCCGCCGGCATTCCGGTCATCACCATTATTATCGGCATCATCTGCGCCTTCGGCTTTGCCGGCGGCTTCTCCGATATGTCGATGGGCCTCTACGGCATTGGCTTCGCCGCCGTCGGCATGCTCGCCACGCTTGGTATTACGCTGGCGACCGACGCCTATGGCCCGATTGCCGACAATGCGGGCGGCAACGCCGAGATGTCGCACCTTCCGCCGGAAGTGCGCGAGCGCACCGATGCGCTTGATTCGCTCGGCAACACCACCGCTGCCACCGGCAAGGGCTTCGCGATCGGCTCTGCCGCCCTTACCGCCATGGCCTTGCTTGCCGCCTACATCGAAGAAGTGAAGATCTGGATCGGCAAGCTCGCCGGAGAGGCCGGAAGCTTCTTCGTTGGAAAGGTGGAGTTTTCAAAAGAAATGGCTGAACATGCCGGAATCATGGATTTTGTGAATGCCTATGAGCTGCACATCATGAATCCCCTGCTGCTCTGCGGCCTGTTCCTCGGTGGCATGATGGCTTTTGTCTTCTGTGCCATGACCATGAAGGCAGTTGGCCGTGCGGCCGGAGCCATGGTTGAAGAGGTGCGCCGCCAGTTCAAGGAGATCCCCGGCATCATGGAAGGTACCGGCAAGCCGGACTACGCCTCCTGCGTCGCCATCTCCACCAAGGGCGCGCAGCGCGAAATGCTGGTGCCTTCTCTGCTGGCAATCATCGTGCCGGTCGCGACCGGCCTGGTTCTCGGTGTTCCGGGCGTGATGGGTCTGCTCGCGGGCGGACTTACCACTGGATTCGTACTCGCCACCATGCTCAACAATGCCGGTGGTGCGTGGGACAACGCCAAGAAATATGTTGAAAAGGGTGCGCACGGCGGCAAGGGCTCCGAGGCCCACAAGGCTGCCGTCGTTGGCGATACCGTCGGCGATCCGTGCAAGGACACCTCCGGCCCGTCGCTCAACATCCTCATCAAGCTGATGACGATGGTCAGCGTGGTCTTCACTCCCGTCGTCGTGAAGTTCTCTCCGGCGATCCAGGAGTTGCTGAACATCACAACCAAGTAGTTCCAGATTCTGGACGCAAACAATGACCGCCCAGCCGGGCGGTCCCGGTTGATTAACCCCGTCGTTTTGGCGGGGTTTTCTTTTTGAAGATCAGGCTGGCATGGGCCATGAACCTTAAAAAAGCCCTGAAGAAACCTTCAGGGCTTTGCCAAAAGCATGGGGCGGCTACTGCCGTCCCTTGCAATTTGCTACGGGTTAGGCATCTTTCTGCCAGTCGGGCTTCCCGTTGTATACCCACTGGTAGTAGTCCGCCAGTTTAAGATCCGCCGCGGCTTCTTCATCGATGAAAACCTTGGCATTCGGGTGCTGTTGCAGGATCGAGGCGGGCATGATGGCGGCCAGCGGCCCCTCAACGGTTGCGGCGACGGCCTCCGCCTTGTTGGCGCCGAAGGCCAGCATAATGTTCATCCGCGCATCCATGATCGTGCCGATGCCCATGGTAATGCAGTGGTGCGGAACCTGCGACTCGTCGCCGTCGAAGAAACGGGCGTTGTCCGCCACGGTCTGCTGCGTCAGCGTCTTGATGCGGGTGCGCGAGGCGAACGACGAGGTGGGTTCGTTGAAGCCGACGTGCCCGTCGGAGCCGATGCCGAGCACCTGCAAATCAATACCGCCCGCATCAACAATCGCCTGCTCATAGGCCGCACAGAAGGCTGGAACATCTTCGGCCATTCCGTCGGGAACATGGGTGTTTTCCATCTTGATGTTGATCTGGCTGAAGAGGTTTTCATTCATGAAGCGGCGGTAGGACTGCTCGTGGTCCGCAGGCAGCCCGATATATTCATCGAGATTGAAGGTGCGCACTTCGCTGAAGTCCAGCCCTTCCTCCTTGTGCATGCGGATGAGCTCTTTGTAGAGCGTCAGCGGCGTACTGCCGGTCGCCAGTCCAATCACGGCGTTGGGTTTTTCCTTTACCAGCCGCGCAACAACCCGTGCCGCGGCGCAACTTCCGGTCTGCGCATCTTTATTGATAATAATTTCCATTAGAACATCTCCTTTAGATTGTCATTCATTGCCCAAAATCTCTCTGCATCCTCCGCAATAACCAGCTTGCCGTTCTCCCATTTGCTCAGGCGGTAAAGCGTGGCGAAGCTGAAGTCCGGTACGGCACCGCCCTGTCCGCCGACCAGCTCGCCTCCTCGCCGCACGTTGTCCTGCATCCAGGCCGGCATCAGCAGGTGGTACGGATTGCGCGCCACCTCTTCAACGTGCAACGACGTGGCCGCAACGAGATCGGCCACGGATTGCGTGTCGGCCTCAACCATCAGGTTCGGGTCGTCCATTGCGCCCCAGAACTCGGTCTCAACCACTGCACAGGAAAACCCGGCGGGCATTTCCGCCAGTGCGTTCATTACCAAGTGGTGGGTGGCGATGTGCCGCGAGTTCCAGTCTCCGGCATGCGGCACGAAAACAACCTGCGGCTGCTCCTTTTCCAAAATCGAAACCACATCCGCTTTTTCCAGACCATCGAAACCGGAGCGCGCCTGAATATGCCAGCCCAGATAGGCGCAGGCGTTTTTCAGTTCTTCGGCCCGGCCCGGTTGCCGCTCCACATTGCTGCCGAAGGTGATCGGCACATTGACAACCTGCATTTCGGCTTCGCGCATCAGGCGCAGGGGCAGCAGGCCCGTAATGCACTCATCGTCCGGATGCGGCGAAAACAGCAGCACCTTGGTGTCCGACTTCACGCATTCGTTTTTCCCGGAAACCGAGAAAGCCTTGGCTTTTTCAACTCCGGCCTCGATGCCTTGAACATATTCCAGGAACGGGTTCATTGCTGTTCTCCTATTGCAGGCAGGCTGGCGGCCGCGACGGCCTGGCCATGCCGCTTGTCCTTTTCGTTCGGCGTGACAATTTCAACTTGTCCTGCCAGGGCGGGGAACTCCGCGGCGAGGACTTCGTTAGCCTTTTCTATGATGATGGATCCGCCCTCTCCGCTGGTTACGCGACCAAGCAGGAGGATTTTACGGATTTCATAGAAGTCGGCGTAGTGGGCAATCGTGTAGCCAAGGTAGGTTCCGATGGTGGAATAGATTTTGATGGCGCGTTCGTCGCCCCTGGTCATGAGCTTCTGAACCTCCACCAGTTGTTCCGGGAACGGCATGCCTTCCGGAAGTTCGATGCCTGCCAGCGGGACCAGCCGCGCAACGGCCTGCTGCGAGAAATACTGCACGCCGCAACCCAGGTCGCCCGACCATTCGTCGGCCGGCGCCCCTTCACGGTAGTCGACCGGTGCAAAGGCCAGCTCGTTGAGCCAGGGGGTAATGTTGCCGTTGGGGGTAACATAGCCCACGGCCTGGCTTGTGCCCATGGAGAGTCCGAGCACCGCGTTTTCATTCATCGACATCGATCCGGCCAGAGCGGTCACTTCACCATCGTTAACCACCTCGAACGGGATGTTGTTCCAGCGGTCTTTCAGATCGAAGAAAATACGGCGTACCTTCGATTCGAAATCTTCGGACGAAACCCCGCGGAAAAGCGATGCCACCCGCACTTCGTTGTTAACGTAGACGCCTGCCGCGCTACCGCCAATGGCGTCGACGCGGGGCAGGTGGAGTGCTGCGCGCTGCAACGTGTCGTTAATGCCTTCGATATGGTAGTTCGGGTCATTTTCGAAATAGGGGTTCCATTCCACCTCTTCCGAATAGACCACCTCGCCGTCGATTACCGCCGCGCATTTGCGGTCGGATCCACCGAGGTCGAAGCCGATCCGGCAACAATCAAGATGACGCCCCAGCGGGATGGTCTGCTCGTTGGATTGCGGAATCTCATCGGCAGGGCAAGCTGCGATCTGCAAAGGCTCAAGGTAGGTCTTTTGGCCGAAGAATTCATGGTCGAAGGCGCGCTCGCCTTCGGGGGAATAAATCGCCGCCAGTTTTTCAGCCAAAGAATCGCATCCGGAGATCAGCACCTTGCTGCCGCCGCGCTGCCACAGTAGAAACTTGAGGATACGCTCCAGATAACGCAGGGTTGTTGCTTCGTTCCCTGCATCCAGCGGAAGGATTTTCGTATTGAAGACCGAGCAGGTTTCGTCGGGGCGCACCAACGCAATTGCAACATCAACCGCACCTCCCGATGCAGTGGCTTTTTCCCGATATTCCCGGTTCCAAAGAACAGCCGGCACAAAGTTCGCATCCAGTTCGGGTCTGATTTTTATATCCATAATTCCATCTCCCTTGTTCGTTGTTTAATACCTGTTGTTTTTTCATAAACACACAGCAGAGGAAAAGGGTAAATATTTGCCTATATATATTATAACTTAACAATATTGACTGTCAGGGGGGTGGGCGGGTAGTTTTCGCCTATGAATCAGGCATTGTTGCAGTTGGAGGAGCCCAAGGACTATTTCAAGGGGGTCGGCGCGGCTGGACTTCCGACTCCGACCGACATACTTGTATTTCTGCGGGCCGAAAAGAATAAGCTTCAGCATGAGGCGCTGCAAAACCGTTCGCACCATCGGTTTGTCTTGATCTTCAACCTTGAAACCCCCGGGCATGTGCACCTTGACAACCTTGTACTGCCCTTCAAGCCCGGCGAAGCACTGCTCGTACTGCCTTTTCAGTTTCATCATTTCAGCCAGCTTGGGTCGGATCGCCTGAAATGGCTCTTCTGTACTTTTGAGCTGGAGCCGCAAACTTTTCTGGAGCCGCTGAGGAACAGGGTTGTCGGGGTTGAAGAAAAGACCCGGCGTGTTTTGGAGGAGTTGCTGAAGGAGTGGCACCTGCCATCTTCCGAGCTTCAGGCGAAGCAGCTGCAGGTCGTTTTGCTTCGGCTTCTGCTTTCACTTAAGCAGGACCGTTTATCGTCGGCCACGGATCTCCCTCCCGAGCCGAAAGACAACCTTCTTAGGTCGGTCAATCGTCTCATGGCCGAATGGCGTGGCCGTACTGTCGTGGTGGCCGATCTGGCCGAAGCGCTTGGCTTTTCCGAATCGCGGCTGCATGTGTTGTTTAAAGAGGCGGCTGGCATACCACTGGGCGGCTATATCCAAAACTATCGAATCAGCCGTGCCATGGCATTGTTGCGAACCACCGGGTATCCGGTTTCATACATTGCCGAAGAAGCCGGTTTCGGTTCTCCGCAAGCCTTTAGCCGCATTTTCAAAAAAAGCACGGGACAAACCCCGCGTGCCTACCGGAAGAGCCGCTAG
>JBDLJW010000029.1:0-17076 GCA_039714135.1 Verrucomicrobiota bacterium | reverse complement strand
TCTCCCCATCGGGCTCAAGCTCGGGACGCCGGATGAAGCGACACGAAAAAGAAACATAGAAACCACTCTGCGCGCCATCGATGCCACCCGACCGCTCAACCCACTCGCATGGGATCTGCATCTGGAAAAAAACGATGGTTCAGAAGAAACCGGAATTGAATGGCAGGATGCCTGCCTGCTGTCATTGAACGAGCTCAAAGCAGGTGGTGCCGAGCCTGCACGCATCGGCGTGGAAACCCTGGAATTTGATTATACATCCACCCTGCCGCTCCTTGATGCAACCGGATTCGCCGCCACCCTCGACATCGGCCATGTGTGGTATTGCGGCTTCGACGAAACCTACTATCTCGAAAACATCCTGCCACGCGCCATCGGTTTCCACATGCACGGTTTCAACGAAGTCCGCGACCACAAGAGCCTGCACTTTATTCCGACCGAGCGGATCAAGCACTTCCTCGACGCCGTATCGGCTCGACCGAATGCCGCACAACTTCCCGTCGTCCTCGAAGTCTTCAGCGAAAACAGTTTCCACCCATCCATGGAGGTATTGAATGAACTCGCTTCCACTTTCCCGATGGAGGGCAGTGAAAGAACAAGATGATTAAATGACAGGATGATTCCCAAATGAAAAATATCAAAAAGCCAGTTTTATATGCAGACTGGGGAAATTCCCCCCTAAATCAAACAATCTACACCATTCTGAAAAAATTTATCCTGTCATTTAATTATCCTGTCCTAAAAAAAGGAAAAGCCGCATGAAACCCAAAACCCTTCTGGTCACCGGCGGCAGCCGCAGCGGTAAAACCGCCCACGCACTTGAACGCGCCATGCGCTTTGAAAACCGCATCTACCTAGCCACCGCCGAGGCCATCGATGAAGAAATGGTCGACCGCATCGACCGCCATCAGGCCGAGCGCGGCGACGACTTTAAAACCGTGGAGGAACCATTGGACCTGGCCGGAGCGCTAAACCGCATCCCGGAAGGAACCGGTGTGGTTCTGATCGACTGCATGACGGTCTGGCTTGGCAACCTGATGCACAAAAACGGCGTTCAAAAAGAACCCTACACCGAAGTACGCGATTTCCTGACAGCACTGGAAACCCCGCCCTGCAACATCGTTATCGTGACCAACGAACTGGGCTCGGGCATCATCCCGCACGATGCCATGACCCGCACCTACCGCGACCATGCCGGATGGCTAAACCAGGACATTGCCAAAATTGCCGACGAAGTACTGCTCGTTGCCTGCGGCCTCCCGTTGACGCTGAAAATCCTAAGCAGCTGAAAAAAGGAATCTAAAAACAAGAATTATCCTGTCATTCAATAATCCTGTCCCCTTAAAACATACACACGGGAATTTAGACAGGATGATTAAATGACAGAATGATTTCCGGAACCGGAATCAAGAACATGACACTCAAAGAACTACTTAAGGAAATCCAACCCGTCCAAACCGAACTACGCGAAACCCTGCTCGCGCAGATCGACGACCTTGCGCACCCGCCCGGCAGCCTCGGGCGGCTGGAAGAAACCGTGGTTCGCATCGGCATGATCACCAACTCGCTGGAGCCGGAGACCGGCCGCAAGGTAATCTTCACCTTTGGTGCGGATCACGGCGTATGGGATGAAGATGTTTCCACGCAACCGCAATCGGTTACGACGGAGATGGTCGAAACCATGTGCGCGGGCAACGCGGCAATCAACATCCTTGCACGGCAGTCCGGTGCGGAAAACCGCATTGTCGACGTAGGCGTAAACTCCGACTTTCCCGAGAACATGCCGAACCTGATCCAGCGGAAAATCCGCAAAGGAACCGCCAACATGGCCAAGGGGCCGGCCATGACCGAAGCAGAAGCGGAACAGGCGGTCATGGTTGGTGCCGAGCTGGCCACCGAAGAAATAGACAAAGGAGCCACCCTGCTCGGAACCGGTGAAATGGGCATCTGCAACACCACCGCCAGCGCGGCGCTCTTTGCCGCCCTGCTTCCCTGCCCGGTCGAGGCCGTCACTGGCCGCGGCTCCGGCGTGAACAATCAAAAACTCAAGCACAAGGCCGAGGTCATCAAACAGGCGCTTGAAGCAAACCACGAATGCCTTGAAACCCCAATGGGTGCCTTGGCCGCTGTCGGCGGGCTGGAAATCGCCGCGATTGCCGGAATGATTCTCGGCGCGGCCTCTAGAAAAGTTCCCGTCGTCGTGGACGGATTCATCTCCTCCGCCGGAGCACTGGCCGCCTGCCGGCTCTGCCCCGCCGTGGCCGACTACCTCTTCTACAGCCACCGCTCGGCGGAGATCGGCCACTCCGTATTCCTTGAGCACTTCGGCCACCGCCCGCTGCTCGATCTCGACATGCGCCTCGGCGAAGGAACCGGCGCCGCGCTGGCCATGAACATTATCGAGGGCGCATTGCGCTGCTACCTTGAAATGCCGCGTTTCAGCGACACCAACAACGCCGTATCCCCCTGCACCATCGAACCCGATACTTAACAGCACAATTCACACGCGCAGAAAAAATCATCCTGTCATTCAATAATTCTGTCCTTATAAATCGATTGGAAAGAAGCCATGCAAAACACACTGAAAAACCTACTGGACAAAATCGAGCCGGTAAGTCGTGAACTGGAAACGCAGATCCAGGCGCACCTCGACGACCTCACCCACCCGCCCGGAAGCCTCGGCAGGCTGGAAGAAACCGCGATGCACTATTGCCTCATCCGCCAGACCCTTGAACCAAAATTGGAAAAGAAACGAATATACACCTTTGCCGCCGACCACGGCGTGGCAGAGGAAAACCTCTCCATCGCCCCAAAGGAAGTAACGCAGCAGATGGTGCTGAACATGCTCGGTGGCGGCGCAGGGGTAAACGTGCTCAGTCGCCACGCCGGAGTGGAAAACAAGGTGGTGGACATCGGCGTCGACCACGACTTCGGCAACCCGCCCGGCCTGATCAATTGCAAGGTGCGGTACGGCACCGCCAACATCCGCAAAGGCCCGGCCATGTCGTTCAAAGAGGCGGAGCAGGCCATTCTGGCGGGTGCGGAACTGGCCCGCGAAGCTGCGGAAGAAGGCACCGACATCCTCGGTACCGGCGAAATGGGCATTGCCAATACTACCCCGGCCTCGGCACTCTTTGCGGCATGGCTTCCGACCGATGCCGAAACCGTTACCGGACGCGGCACCGGCATCAACGACGAACAGCTGGCCCGCAAGGTTGAAGTCATTCGGGAAGCGCTCGAAACCAACCGCGCCGCGCTGGGCGATCCATTGTCCACACTCGCCGCCCTCGGCGGACTGGAAATTGCGGGCATCTGCGGCCTCTGTCTCGGCGCGGCCGCCGCACGCATCCCGGTTATGGTGGACGGCTTCATCTCCTCCGCTGGCGCCTTTGCGGCCATTCAGCTGAAGCCGGAGGTAAAGGACTATCTCTTCTTCAGCCACCGCTCCGCCGAAGCCGGCCACAAAATATTCCTTGGGTGCATCGACTCCGAACCGCTGCTTGATCTCGGCATGCGCCTCGGCGAAGGCACCGGCGCGGCACTGGCCATTAACCTGATTGACGCTTCGATCAAAATCTATAATGAAATGGCCACCTTCAGCGGTGCCGGCATCAAACTTTAATGATATTCAACGCAGAGGCGCAAAGACGCAGAGCAGTTCAAAAACAACTCTAAAAACCTCTGCGACTCAGCGTCTCTGCGTTAAACAAAAAAAGGAATTAGTCATGCGGACATTTATTTCAGCCATGCGAACCCTGACCGCCATTCCGGTTCCGGGGAAGGATTGCGAAAAATACGAGGACGTGCTCTACGCCTTTCCGCTGGTCGGACTGGTGCTGGGTGCCATCCTCCTGCTAATCGCGCAAACAACCGGATGGTTGCCCATCGCCGTTGTCGCCGTCCTGATGCTGGTTATCCAAACCCTGCTGACGCGCGGCTTTCATCTCGACGGCATTGCCGACGCCGCCGATGGCTTTGGCGGGGGCTACACCAAAGAGCGCTCGCTTGAGATCATGAAGGATTCGCAGATCGGCGCGTTTGGATCGATCGCCCTCGTGCTGACCCTGCTGATGAAAGCCGCACTGTTTTTCTCGCTGTTGCAGGCCGATGCGGCCTGGTGCATCGTAGCGGCAATGGTGGTTTCCCGCACGGCACAGGTCTTCCAGTGCGTGACCCTCCCCTATGCCCGCCCATCCGGTACCGCCGCGGCATCGGTACAGCAGGCAACAACCCGCCACCTCGGCGTTGCGCTGGCCCTCTGCGCCGCCTTGCTGCTCCTCAAAGGAATCATTGGCCTTGCCCTGCTACCCATCGGACTGGCCGCCGCCTTCCTGTGGGGGCTCTACTGTAAAAAACGCGTCGGCGGCATCACCGGCGACCTGCTCGGCGCCACCAACGAAGGGGTTGAAATCACCGTTCTGACTGGAGCGCTGATTTTAATTTAAACGCAGAGACGCGGAGGCGCAGAGATAAAAAGGGGGAAAGAAAAATGAAAGTTAATCAGATAACAGATCAAATTATTCAGGCCGGTATTGAAGTGCACAGAACACTTGGCGGCCCTGGATTGCTGGAATGCGTTTATGAAGAAGCCTTGGTTTTTGAACTGGAAAACCGTGGGCTGCACGTTCAAAGACAAATCAACCTACCAATACATTACAAAGGAAACGAACTCGCCAACCCGCTACGCATCGACTTGATTGTGGAAGATGCTGTCATCATCGAATGCAAAGCCACAAGTGAAAACCATCCGATCTTTGAGGCACAGCTTTTAACCTATCTGCGACTTTCTAGGAAATCGGTCGGACTGGTTCTAAACTTTGGTCGAAAATACCTAAAGGATGGTATCCACCGTGTCGTAAATGGACTTAATGAACATGAATAAAACCACCTCTAAAAAATCCTCTGCGCCTCCGCGCCTCTGCATTGAAAAAAAGAAAGCCCTCTGCCTGCTGGGAACCGGCTCGGATGTGGGAAAAAGCGTCGTGGTTGCGGCGCTCTGCCGCATCTTTAAAAACCGTGGCATCAATGTTGCGCCCTATAAGGCGCAGAATATGTCGAACAACTCCTACGTCACTCTTGAAGGCGGCGAAATGGGACGAGCGCAGGTGGTGCAGGCCGAGGCCTGCGGCATCGAACCGCACACCGACATGAACCCCGTCCTGCTCAAGCCCAACACCGACATTGGCTCGCAGGTGGTGGTGCAGGGCCACGCCACCGGCAACACGCAAGCCGCCGACTATTTCAAGAATACCAGCCACCTTTTCGACAAGTCCAAGGAAAGCATGGCGCGCCTCAAGGAGAAGCATGACCTGATTGTGATCGAAGGGGCGGGCTCCTGCGCCGAGGTCAACCTGCGCCCGCGTGACTTCGTCAATTTCGAGACCGCCCACGCGGCAGAGGCCCCCGTCATTCTGATTGCCGACATCGATCGCGGCGGGGTTTTTGCCCAGCTTGTCGGATCGCTGGAAGTGATTCCCGAACGCGACCGCAAGCGCGTCGCCGGTTTCATCATCAATAAATTTCGCGGCGATGCCGCGTTGTTTGACGAAGGCATCAAATACCTCGAGGAAAAGACCGGGCTTCCCGTGCTGGGACTCATCCCCTACTACCGCCACATCGAGATCGACCCCGAGGACGGCATGCCGCTCGAAACCGTAATCGATCCACCAACACGGCCTCTGCCGGGCAAGATCAACATTGCCGCCATCCGCCTGCCGCACATTTCCAACTTTACCGACTTCAACCCGCTCATCCGCAACCCCGCTGTTTCGTTCCACTATCTCTCGAAGCCGCGGCCGCTCGACGGCTATGACGCGTTGATAATCCCCGGCACGAAGAATGTCCGCTTCGACCTCCAATGGCTGCGCGACACCGGGTGGGAAAACCCGATTCAGGAATTCGCGGCATCCGGCGGCCGAGTACTCGGCGTCTGCGGCGGCTACCAGATGCTGGGGAAACAGGTACACGACCCGCACGGCGTCGAGGGCGAGCCCGGCAGTACGCCCGGCTTCGACCTGCTCGACATCGAAACCACGCTGGAAAAGGACAAGGTGCTCTCCCGCTCGCAAGGCACACTGGATGACGAAACCTTTATCGACGGCTACGAAATCCATATGGGGCAGACCGCGCTGGGGGAACATGCAAAACCACTGGTTCAGCTGACTGCGCGCAACGGAACAAAAATCGACGAAACCGACGGCGCAACAAGCGAAGACGGCAAGGTATGGGGAACCTATTTCCACGGGCTCTTCGACTTCCCCGGCTTCCGCAACCGATACCTGACCGAACTCAGCGCCTCCTACACCCCGGAAGACATCCAGGCCGCCGCCGAGTTCAAACAGACCCAGTACGACCTGCTCGCCGAACATTTCGAGCAACACCTCGACATGAAAAAACTCCTCAACATCCTCAACAAACAACAGACAAAATAAACACAAAGGCACAAAGATCACGAAGCTTGGTTTTCTTCGTGTCCTTCGTGTCTTCGTGTTTAAAAAGAGATTATGCACCAACACGGCGGACATCCTGAATTTGATTTTGAGCGCCTTGGCATCGAGCCGCGCGAGGTGCTGGACTTTAGCGTAAACATCAGCCCTCTCGGCATACCGCTTCCGGTCAAGGAAAACTGGAACAACCTGCTTGCCGACTGCGGGCACTATCCTTCAATGGACGGTGCAGGGGTTAAGCGATTCTATGAAAAACGGTTCGGGATTCCTCCCGGGTCTGTCCTGCCCGGGAATGGGTCGATTGATCTGATCTATGATATCCCGCGTACTCTGAATGTAAAACGCGCACTGGTTCCGCAACCATCCTTCCACGACTATGCCCACGCCTGCAAAGCCATCGGCGCAGAGGTCATCACCGGGGAACTTGATCAGTTAGAGGGGTGCGATGCCCTCTTTGTCGGCAACCCTAACAACCCCACTGGCAAGCTGATCCCGGCAGAGGTGCTGCTGCAGCTTGCGGACAATTTTCCCGAAACGCTCTTTTTCGTCGACGAGGCCTTTATTCAATTTATCGAAGCGCCGGAGGCCTTCACGCTGATGCGCCCCGAACGCTTGCGGAACAATGTTATCGTGTTCCACTCGCTAACCAAAACCTATGCCCTCCCCGGCCTGCGCCTTGGGGCATGCATCTCCACGCCGGAAACCATCCAGCGGCTTGCCGAAAGCCGCGCACCGTGGATGGTTGGCGGCATTGCCGAGCGGGCGGCGGAACTGCTGGCCGACTGCAGTGACTATGAAGAAATGCTGGTGCCCATGATTACCAAGGAACGGGAAAGCGTCTTTCAGGCACTGGAAAAACATTCGGCTTTCAACCCCGTTCCCGGCGCGGCCAACTTCCTGCTCGTGCAATGGACGGGCTCGGATAATCTAGACGACCTGCTACGCCAGCTTCTGGAACACGGGCTCTATGTTCGAGACTGCCGCAACTTTGAAACCCTGGAAGAAAACTGGTTCCGCATTGCCATCCGCCGACCGGGAGAAAACACACAACTTATCAAAGCCCTATTGAGAATAGCAACGGATTGATATAAGCAACGGATGATCGGGTCCGTTGCTTATATCAATTCCGTTGCACTAAAAAATCCTTATATGAACCAGCCCGCAACCATCCTGCTCATTGCCTTCGGACTCGACCTGCTGCTTGGCGATCCGGCCTATCCGTTGCACCCAGTCCGGCTGATTGGCCGCCTGGTCCAATTGCTGGAAACCCTGCTTCGGAAGCACTGTCGTTCCATGAAGACCGCCTCCTTTTTACTCCCGGCGGTGGCAGCTTCCGCACCTCTTATCGCCTATAGCCTGCTGCACCGTATCCTTGGAGATCTGGCGTGGATCCTCGACCTCTATCTCGTCTATTCCCTGCTGGCGCTACGCGACCTGCTGAAGCATGGCGAGCGGGTGGCGTTTGCCCTCAAGCACCAGACGCTGGATGATGCACGGAATGCCGTGCAAATGCTGGTTGGGCGCAATACGGCGGAGCTGGATGCGCATGCCGTGGCACGGGCAACGATCGAGTCGGTCGCCGAAAACTTTGTCGATGGCTTCCTCTCCCCGGTCTTCTGGTTTACGGCGGGAAGTGCGGTTTCCCAAACCATGGAAGGCGGCGTTGCCGCCCTGCTGGGCTTCAAGGTGATCAGCACACTCGACTCGATGGTGGGCTATAAAAACGAGCGCTACCGCGAACTCGGGCGTATCAGCGCCAAATTTGACGATGTGCTCAATTTTGTTCCGGCGCGACTGAGCATTCCACTGGTCGCACTTGCGGCCCGAATAGTCTCCAAGGACTGGAAATCGGCGTGGCGCATCGGACTGCGCGACCGGTTGAAGCATGCCTCGCCAAACTCCGCGCACGCCGAAGCCGCCATGGCCGGCGCATTAAACCTAAGGCTCGGAGGCCCGACCCTCTACCCGCACGGCATCGTCGAAAAACCGTGGCTGGGGAACGGAACTCCCGATGCGACTCCCGACCACATCGGCGGCGCGCTACGAATCAGCCTCTGGTGCGGAACCATTGCCATCGCCTTGGTTCTGGGCATGGTTTATTAAATCAGATGTGCTCCACAAGATATTGCTTCACGGCATCGACATCGTTGGCAATGGAGTCGCAGCAGGTTTCGGCATCGGCAAGGGCGTCGAGGGTTGGATGGTGCACAGCCTCGCCGGTGGCATCGATGATGGCCTGGGTGAATTTGGCGGGGTGCGCGGTGGCAAGGCAGATGGTCGGAACTTCATCCGACTTAAACTGCTCGGCAACGAGCACACCGACGGCCGTGTGCGGATCAAGCACGTAGCCATATTCATCTTTACAGCGTTTAATGATTTCAAGCGTGGAGGCGGTGTCGCCACGGCCGGCCACGAAGAGATCGTCGACCACACCGCTTTCGTTGAGTTCAACGGAAAGCGATCCGTTCTCCTGAAGCTCCTCCATAAGAGCGTTGAGCTTTTCGGAATCCTGCCCAACCTTGTAGTAGAGATAGCGCTCGAAGTTGCTGGCAATCTGGATGTCCATCGACGGACTGATGGTCGGGACAACATCGGCCATGCCGTAAGTGCCGCTGTTGAAGAAACGCGATAAAATGTCGTTTTCGTTGGTGGCAAGGATCAACTTGCTTACGGGCAAACCCATGCGCTGCGCGAGATAGCCTGCAAGGATGTCGCCAAAGTTTCCGGTCGGCACCGAAAACCGGACAGAGGCCGCGCCGGTCTTTTCCATGGTGCGGAAGGCGGAATAGAAATAGTAGACCGTCTGCGCCAGCACCCGCGCCCAGTTGACAGAGTTGACGGAACCGAGCGAATGCGCAGTCTTGAAGTCCACGTCGGCAAAACTGGTTTTCATGATGTGCTGGCAATCATCGAAGGTTCCATCGACCGCGAGGTTGAAGACGTTGTCGTCGAGTACGCTGGTCATCTGCTTTTCCTGCAGCGGGCTGGTGCGCCCGGCCGGATGCATGATGAAGATATTGATGTTCGGCTTGCCGCGTACGCCGTGGATCGCCGCACTGCCGGTGTCGCCGCTGGTGGCACCAAGTATGTTCAGCTTGCCGCCGCGCTTTTCGAGAATATAGGAGAACAGGTTGCCGAGGAACTGTAGAGCGACATCCTTGAACGCCAGCGTCGGACCGTGGAACAGCTCCAGTATCCGGAATTCGCCAACCTCGACGGAGGGCGCAACCTCGGCGGCATCGAACGTGGCATAGCTGTCGGCAATCAATTCGGCAAGGTCGGCCGGAGGAATATCGGTGGCAAACAGGCTCATTACCTCGAAGGCCAGCTCGGTATAGGAAAGCTGCGCCCACTCTTCAAACCGGTCTTCGACATTCGGAAGCTCTTCCGGCAACAGCAAGCCACCGTCCGGAGCCAGCCCCGTCATTACCGCATCCTGAAATCCAATGGGCTCCATCCGCCCGCGTGTACTGATATATTTCATTATAGAAACCTCTAAAGATGTGAACCGGGATATTTCATGAAGAGCTCCCCCTGTTAAAGAATAAAATTGCCTCCACCGCAGGTGACCGCTAGCTTGTTGGGCAATTCAAGCGAGGTGCTGCATGAACACCAACGAACAAATTCAGAAAACAGCAAGGGAATTGCTGCCGCTCTATTCACAAACAGAGGCCGATCTCCCCGACCAGCCGCTGTGGCAACACCCGGAAATCGGCCAAGTGGTCGAAGCCCTGCGGATTGTCTCCGACATTCTGTTTCCCGGAAGACACATTCCCGAACCCGCCGACTTCGAGGACTACTTCGTCCAGCAGCTTGAAAATGCCGCCGAAATCCTGCAGCCGGAAATCGCAAAGGCCCTTCCATTCCGATGGATCGGTGCGGCCGACCTCCATGAAAAGCGGGACCCCATCCAAAACCTCGATCAAGCCTCAGGGGAAATTATAACCCAGTTTCTCGGTACAATCCCGAACATCCGCACAATGCTGGTGGAAGACGTCAAGGCCGCCTACAACGGCGACCCGGCGGCGCTGAGCTATGCCGAGGTCAAGCTGGCCTATCCCGGCCTCGTGGCGATCACCTCGCACCGCATCGCCCACGAACTCTACAAGCTCGACGTGCCGCTCATTCCACGCATCATGAGCGAACAAACCCATTCGTTCACCGGAATCGACATCCACCCCGGCGCAAACATTGGAAAAGGCTTCTTCATCGACCATGGTACCGGCGTGGTTATTGGCGAAACATGCCATATCGGCGACAACGTCAAGCTCTACCAGGGCGTGACCCTCGGCGCGAAAAGCTTCCCGCTTGACGAATATGGCCGCCCCATCAAGCACATCCAGCGCCACCCCACCGTCGAGGACAACGTTGTTGTCTACGCCAACAGCACGATTCTGGGCGGCGACACGGTTATCGGCAAGGGAACGGTCGTGGCCGGCAACGTTTTCCTGATGGAAAGCACTCCGTCTGGAAGCCTCGTCACACGCGCGGAAGGCGGCGTCGTTATCCGCACCCGCGAGACCCCCGGAACCGGCATGGGAATTTAGGAAAAAAGTCAGGAAAAAGGGCTAGACTTGCCATGGGGGTTCCCCTATACATAACCCTCTTTTGCGCGGTTCCCCGATCTCGCATACGAATAAATTTAAGAAAAGAGCGGTGTTATTATGCCTAAAATGAAGACCAAAAAGTGTGCAGCCAAACGGTTTAGCAAAACCGGTACCGGCAAGCTAAAGCGCAATCACATGGGTGGTAGCCACATCCTGTCGAACAAGAACCGTAAACATAAACGGAAACTGCGTGGTTCCGACATCGTCGACAAGGCGGATATGAAGCGCATCACCCCGTACATCTAATTGCTGGAGATTTAATCATGCCAAGAGCAACCAATGGACCGGCCTCGCGCCGCAGAAGAAACAGCCGCCTGAAACTCGCCAAGGGTTTCCGTGGCGCACGTAGCAAGCTATTCCGCATGGCGACCGAATCGGTCGACCGCGCACAGGCCATGGCCTATGTACACCGCAAGCACAAGAAGCGCGACTTCCGCCGCCTGTGGACCGTACGCATCAACGCCGCATGCCGCATGGACGGCATCAACTACAGCCGCTTCATCGACGGGCTGAAAAAATCCAACATCACCCTCAACCGCAAGATGCTCTCCGAGATCGCCATTCACGATCCGGCCGGCTTCAGCAAAGTGGTTGAAACCGCAAAAGCCAAAGTCGCCTAGATAGCGGCAAAGCTTTTCGCAAAGACCGGCACCCGCCGGTCTTTTTTTGTGCCTCCCGCCTTCCAATCCCCCACTCCTTGGAATATCGTTTCCCGATTAAAGAAGAATACGGAGCACAAACATGATCAAGGAAGTCGTTGCAAAACTCATCAGCAAAGAATCGCTCACCCGCGCCGAGGCCGCCGGAGCCATGGCCGACATCATGTCGGGCGAAGCCACCGGAGCACAGATCGGCGCATTCATTGCCGGGCTCCGACTCACAGGCGAAACCCCGGAAATCATCGCCGGTTGCGCCGAAGTAATGCGCGCCAACGCCACCCCGATCAAATGCGATGCCCCCAATGCGGTCGATATCGTCGGAACCGGCGGAGACCAGGCGCACACCTTCAACATCTCCACCACCGCCGCCTTCGTGATTGCCGGAGCAGACGTGCCGGTCGCCAAGCATGGCTCCTATGGCGTATCGAGCAAATGCGGCAGCGCCAACGTACTCTCCGAACTAGGCATAAACATCCAATATTCCCCGCAACGCATGGAAGAGTGCCTGGCCGAAATCGGAATCGCCTTCCTGTTTGCACCCGGCCTGCATCCGGCCATGAAGCATGTGGTTGGCCCGCGCCGCGAACTGGGCGTCTGGAGCATCTTCAACATCCTCGGCCCGCTGTGCAACCCGGCAGGCGTGAAGAATGGCATCATGGGCGTCTTTAAGCCCGAGCTCGTTCCGATTGTTTCCGATGCCTGCGCCCAGCTCGAAATGAACCATCAGTTTATCGTACACGGCAACGACGGCCTCGACGAATTCACGACCACCACAACCACCATGGTTACCGAGATCCGGCGGGGAAAGGTCGAATCCTATGAAGTCCAGCCCGCAGGGCTGGGACTTTCCACGGCCTCCAGCGCCGAGCTTGTCGGTGGCGAGCCCAGCGAAAATGCGGCCATTACCCGAGCCATCCTCAGCGGAGAAAAGGGACCAAAGCGCGACATTGTATTGCTCAATGCCGCATTCGCCATCATGGCAGGCGGCAAAGCCGATACGCCACAGGCAGGTCTTGCACTAGCCATCGAGTCCATCGACTCCGGCACGGCATTGAAAAAGCTGGAGGCACTGGCCGCTATGTCGCAGGAGTAGTCGCCCTGCCATAGAAGTGCTTGTAGAGATATTCCTTGACCGGCTCAAGGCCCTCGCCCAGTTCGGCGGAAATTTCGTAGATGGTCTCGTCGGTGCGCTCCTTGAACTCCTTAAGGTTCTCCTCCGCACCGGGAGTATCCATTTTATTGGCCACCACAAGGTAGGGCGTGCAGGAAAGCTCCTCCATGTGCAGGCGCAGCTCGTCTTTCAAATGGAGGAAGTCGTCGGTCGGATTACGCTCATCCGTACCGGCCATATCGAGCACGAACAGAATAAATTTCGAGCGTTCAATATGACGCAAAAACTGATGCCCCAACCCCACGCCGTCGTGCGCACCGTCGATCAGGCCGGGAATGTCGGCAATCTTCAGGCGGCTGAAGTTTTCGTACTCCAGGGTTCCGACAATGGGGTTGATCGTCGTGAACGGATACGGCGCAATCTTGGGGTGTGCATGGGTCAATCGGCTCAGGAGGGTCGACTTCCCTGCATTCGGATATCCAACGAGGCCGACATCGGCCATGAGCTTGAGCTCAAGCCAAAGCGTCTTTTCATCGCCTTTGGTGCCGTCGGTAAATTGGCGGGGCGCTTGGTTGGTCGAGCTTTTGAAGTGGATATTGCCGATACCACCTCGGCCGCCCTTTGCCACCACCAACTCCTCGCCGGGCTCAAGTAGCTCGCCGAGAAATTCGTCGGTTTCGACATCGGAGATTACGGTGCCGGGCGCCACCTTGACGATGCAGTCGTCGGAATTGCGGCCGTGGCACTGCGAGCCCATGCCGTGCTGGGCATGCTTTGCGCGCTGGTGCGGCTGATAGTAGAGCGACAACAGCGAATCCTCGTTGGCATCGCACCGCAGAATGACCGAGCCGCCGTGCCCGCCGTCGCCGCCATCAGGCCCGCCTCTGGGGACAAACTTTTCGCGACGGAACGATACGCAACCGTTCCCGCCGTTTCCGGCACGGACATAGAGTTTTATGCGATCCTTGAATACGACGTGTTTCATGAAGCCAGTGTTAAGTTTTAAGTGTTAAGTTTCAAGCCACCGAACAGGCAAAAGAAAAGGCGGGCATAAACCCGCCTTTATCAGCTTGGTTTGGTAAAAACTAAGCTGCAACTTCTTCGCGAATGTGTACCTTGCGCTGACGCTTGTCGAACTCGACAACGCCATCCTTAAGGGCGAAGAGTGTGTAGTCTTTTCCGCAGCCCACGTTCACACCGGGATGAAACTTGGTGCCCACCTGGCGAACCAGAATGCTACCTGCGGTTACTTTTTGTCCACCAAAACGTTTAACGCCACGACGTTGTGCATTACTGTCGCGACCGTTGCTGGATGAACCTTGTCCTTTTTTATGAGCCATGGCTGCCTCCCTGCAAAACTATGCTGTAATTGATTCAACTTTGATCTTCGTCAGCTCCTGACGATGACCGATTTTACGACGATATCCTTTGCGACGCTTCTTTTTGAAGGAATAGATCTTCTTGCCGCGCAGGTTTTCCACTACCGAAACCTTGACCTTGGCACCGTCAACAACAGGTGCGCCAATCGTCAGTTCGCTACCGTTGGAAACGGCCAGTGTTTCGAACTCCACGTTTGCGCCTTCTTCGGCGTTCAACAGTTCCACATCAAGGACATCGCCCTGCTGGACACGGTACTGCTTTCCACCGGTTTCTATAACCGCATATGCTTCCATAAAACTACCTCAATACCCTCGAAGGGCTTTGCTTTCCAAAAATCAAGAGGCGGAAACTACGTAATAGCCTCCAACCTGTCAACCCCAAACAAGCCCAAAAACCACGAAAATCAAACCCGATTTAAACCGCAAAAACAAAAGAGAAAGATGCCAAAGGACACCGCAAAGGAAAACATTTCCCAAATGGTACACTGTTTGCTTCCTATATCCAGACAAAGAGAAAGGTTACCTATGAAATACAGAATCGCAATTTTGAGCTGCACCGCACTGATATTGGCTGGCTGCGGAGGCAAGCCCGCCCCCCTGTTTTCGCTCGAAAAGACCCTTGAAGGAGCAGTTGTCGACAATCAAGGTGACGCCGTCACCACCAGCTACGTGCTCAACACCGACTACCTGTTGCTGTATTTTTCCGCCCACTGGTGTCCGCCCTGCCGGGCCTTTACCCCGAAGCTGGTTGATTTTTATCAGAATGAAGTCGGCGGCCAACTCTTTCAGGTGCTCTTCATCAGCAACGACCACAACGACCAGGAAATGCGCTCATATATGCGGGATGCCGAAATGCCATGGCCGGCCGTTGTATACCATTCCGACGCGAGAAAAATCATGACCAAGCACTACAGTGGACAGGGAATTCCGCGGCTTGTTCTGATAAATAAAAATGGCAGGGTTCTGGCCGACACTTTTTCGGGTAGCAAATACCTTGGCCCCCAGCACGTTCTCGAAGAACTCAAGAAACGGCTCGCAAAGCGGAAGATTGATCCGGTCGGCATCTCCGAATCAACCGGCGAAGTGCTTCCTCCCACCAAAGACATCAAAAAGGAATACAAGGTGGAAGGCATCGGAATCCAAGGTGGCCGCGATATCGCCGTCATTAACGGAGAAGTTGTCAGCAAAGGCGACGAGATCGACAAGGGCGTCGTCGTTTTCGATATTACCGCGGAATATGTTGAGCTCTCCTTCGAAGGAAACCGCTACCGCCTCCTGCCAAAATAACCGGAAAACAAAAAATCACCAAAGCGGGTTGACTCAAGCACATGCCTTGCGTATAAAGCTCACCTTTTCCGGGGGATTAGCTCAGCTGGGAGAGCGCGTGCATGGCATGCACGAGGTCATCGGTTCGATCCCGTTATCCTCCACCACCTTAAAAGGCCCGATCTTCGGATCGGGCCTTTTTTCATCGTTTGACGGGATTTTTATTTCAGACATCCCTATTTGGAGCCGCGCCCTTTTCTCCAGCGGCGAAACAACCACCCACCCAGCAGGAACAAGCCGACAATCACCAGCATGGGAATAATATCGCTGGGGGCGGGCTCGCAGGAGGGAAATGTGGTTATCGGCTCCATGGTGGTTTACAGCATCATAGCCATCTAAAGCTAGCCGACCTCGACGAGTTCCAGTTCGAAGTTCAGGTTCTGCCCTGCCAGCGGATGGTTGGCGTCGATCGTGATGTTAGTCTCTGCCACTGCGATGATCTGCACCGGAACCGGCTGCCCCTGCGGCCCTTGCATTTGCAGACCCATCCCGACTTCGGGCTCCAGCCCTTCCGGGAGCTGTGCGCGCTCAAATTCCATAACCATGTCATCGCGCTTTTCACCATAGGCCTCGGCGGCGGGGATATGGATATTCTTCTTCTCGCCTACGGCCATATCCTTTACACCGCTTTCAAAGCCGGGGATCACCATGCCTGCACCCATCTCGAATTCCAGCGGATCGCGGCCGGCGGAGGAATCGAACTGGTTGCCGTCATCCAAGGTGCCGGTGTAGTGGATTTTTACTTTCTGTCCGTTTTCAATCATTGCATTTCCTTTCAGTTAAAGTGAAGGCGCACCATACAGATCCGACTGCGGAAGACAACCCTATACCGCCGCTACCAGCTCTGGTCGCTGGCGGCGCGGCGCAGGTGGATGACATCCACCGTGATATTTGAAGGCAAGCGGCAGAGGTAGGCCACCGTCTCGGCAACATCCTCCGGCTGGATCATGGCACTGAAGTCGCTCAGGTCGGGTCGGGACTGCTTCACCATATCGGTCGCCACGCCGCCGGGACAGATGGCATGGACGCGAATATTGAAATCACGCCCCTCTTCGATCGCCGTTTTAGTCATCCCCAGCAACGCATGCTTGCTCGCGCCATAGGCGCCTTGGCTTGAATAGCCCTTTACGCCGACGACCGAGGAAATATTAATGATTCGCCCCCCGCCGCGCTCCTTCATTCCCCTCATCGCTTCGCGCAGGCAGAGAAATGCGCCTTCCACGTTAATCCGCTGAACCTGCCGCCACTCCTCCAGTGCCACATCGGTCAACGCACCAAAAATTCCTACCCCGGCATTGTTGACGAGCAGGTCGACCGGAGCGGCCTTGGAAAAAAGCTCCACGACCTCGGACTCGTTCGAGACGTCTACCGGAAACGACACCACCTCGGCGCCACACTTCTCGCATTCGGCCTTAACCTCTTCCAGTTTAACGATATCGCGGGCCGCCAACACTAGCCGCCAGCCCTCCTTCGCCAGCTTCAACGCAATCGCCGCGCCAATTCCCCGGCTCGCCCCCGTGACTAATACCGTTTTCTTCATCGCCTAAACCC
>JBDLJW010000028.1:0-17191 GCA_039714135.1 Verrucomicrobiota bacterium | reverse complement strand
ACTGGCGGAAAGGGGGGGATTCGAACCCCCGGTACCGCTATCGCAGTACAACGGATTAGCAATCCATCGCCTTAAGCCACTCAGCCACCTTTCCGCAACGAATTGAAGAGCGAAGAAGATAGTCCGCCCCCCTGCCCTTTGCAAGCGGTTTTTGGCAGGAAACAACGGGAAAGCGCAACTGCCCGAAAAAAGGGAAAACAGGCTACCAAAACTGGTAGGCATTGTATTTGATAACGTACAGCCCAAGCAGAAAGTTGGTGGTTCCATGGGCGATGATCGCCGCCCAGATATCCTGCGTTTTGATATAGAGCAGACCAAAAGCAATCCCGCAGATGATCCCGGCCCCCCATTCGAAATGCTCGATTCCGAAGAAAATGGAAATAATCATCAACATGGGCCAATGCAGCTTGCCGGCATCAATCTTGAAAAAGGGACTGCCGAGCATCCAGCGATAGAGGAACCCGCGAAAGAAGAACTCCTCGATGATGGCAATAATGACGGATGTACCAAACATGTGCACCCAGAACGCAAACCAACCGGTGACTCTGGGATCATACTTGTGAAGTCCGGCGTGCTCGCCCTCCTTGATCACTTCGAAGGGAACTTTTGTGCGCACCGCCTCTTCCCCCAAGGCAACGGCTTCCTGCACATCGGCAGACTCCGCCAAAAGAGGTATTTCATGAAGCTCTCGTACTTTAAAGGGACTGGTGAGGTCAACGAAAAGGCGGTCATACCACTCGTTCACGGCCGGAGCCTTTTCCATCATCCACGGAGTTTCAAGGCCAACCCAAACGATTAAAATAAAAATCCCAACGCCGATGCCGGCCAGAACATTCTTCAGACGGAGTCGCGGATACCAGCGCCAAGGCCGGAAAACAGCCAAAAGGAGCAACCCGCCAATGGTTCGGGCATTATAGTTTTCGAACCAGACCATCATGGTCAGCCAAATGGCAAACGGCAAGATATGCGCCAGCACCGACCTGCTGTTTTCGCGATCCTCTTCGGGGGTGAGTTCGATATGCTGTCTTTCGGCCATCGGCTACTCGCCCTTATCCGTTTCTTCGGACGAAGCGATCTCCTTCTTTTCCGCTTCATCCTCCTGATCCGGCGCGGAACCTTCTTTTTGGCCCTTCTTGAATTCGCCAAGGCTCTTGCCGAGCGAGCGCGAGAGCTCCGGCAGCTTTTTAGCACCAAAGAGCAACAGAATAATGAAAATGATCAGCAAGATCTCCATATGTCCCGGCATTCCCATAAATCCCAATGCATGCATAACCCTACTCCTTGTTTAGATTTTCCGCGTCCGCACTTTCAACATGGTCCAACTCTTCCGATGCCGGCTCGCGGTTGCCGCTGAAATGAAGGAACCATATACAGAACTCGTAAAGCAAGATTAATGGCGCCGCCATCAAAAGCTGGGTCATGATATCGGGAGGCGTCAAAATCATGGCGACGACCAGCAGTCCAACGATCACGTGCCGCCGTTTTTCGCGCAGCTGCATAGAGCTGACAATTCCCATCTTGCCGAGGACCAAAACCACGACCGGCAACTGGAACGCAATCCCGAAACCGAGAAGAAGCTGAATGGAAAAAGCGATGTATCTGTTGTAGAACCAAATGGATTCGCCGCCCAGTTTCCCGCCGATTCGAAGCATCAGGTCCAACGCGAGCGGCAGGGTAACCTTGTAGCCCATTGCAATGCCCAGCAGGAACAGTCCGCCGGAAAACCATGCAATACGGATCATTACCTTGCGCTCCACATCCCGTACGCCGGGCATGATAAACATGCCGATAAAAAACACCTGCAACGGCAAGCTAAGCAAAACCCCGCCAAAGAAGGTGACGGTCAGCCACATCTTGATCGCTGCCGCAGGCTCGGAAAACTGAAGGCGAATAACCCCTTTTTTCGAGCCGCCGGATTCAGACACCCTAATGTCGGCATCCGCGTCGTAGTAGCTCTCGCCCCCCTCATCCGCTAGCTCGAGATTATGGATACGTAAACGCAGCGATGTATTATCCAAAACCTCTTCCGTGCGCTTTTCAATATAGGGTTCCGCCGGAGCACGAAGGACGGTTATCAAACGATCAGCGAACGGAAGACAGACCAACATGCCAATCGCAAGGGAAGCCAGCACAAGAATCACCGTCTTGCGAAACTCCTCCAAATGATTTAGGAACGGCATTTCGCTATCATCGTAGCGAAACTTTCCTTTTAGCGATTTAAGCTTTTTCAGCATCGCCGTCCTCGTCTGATGGCACTACTACGGGTTCATCCGGCTCAAGGAGAACATCCTCCTCGTCGTAGGGAGCAGTATCCTCGCCCTCCTGCAAAGAGGTATCGCTTTCCAGGTCGCCATACATCACTTCGCGCTTAAAACCATCGGCGGTGTTGCGGATATGGGAGATGATTTCATTCAGCTTGCGAAGAATGCGCGGAGCATCCTTTGCCCCGAACATCAAAAGCAGCACCAGCATCACCACGAGAAGCTCGGGGCCACCGGGGCCGATGAACGCAAGTTGTAGCAACCCATCCGACATAAGCTGGCTTTAGATATTGCGATAGCTCTGGCGCAGCACGAAATCCATCAGCACCAACGCCGTCATGGTTTCAACAATTGGAATCGCACGCGGAACCACGCACGGATCATGACGCCCCTTGGCTTCCAGCACGGAGGACTCCCCTTCAAACGTAGAGGTTTCCTGCGCCAGGCCGATCGTGGCAGGCGGCTTGAAAGCCAATTTGAACACAATCGGCTCCCCGTTGGAGATACCGCCCTGCACCCCGCCACTATGGTTCGTCGCGGTTCCCAGCCGTCCATCCGGCTTAAGCATAAACGGGTCGTTGTGCTGCGACCCAAACATACGCGCACCGGCAAAACCCGAACCAATCTCAAAGCCCTTCGTCGCAGGAATAGAGAGCATCGCCTGCGCAAGCTTGGCTTCGAGCTTGTCGAAGATAGGCTCGCCAAGGCCAACCGGAATATTCTCGGCAACACAGGTCAGCACCCCGCCAACGGAATCCTTCCGGTCGCGGGTGGCGGTCACGAGCTCAATCATTTTTTCGGCGGCGGCTTCGTCGGGACAGCGGATAATATTGGAATCAATCTGCGCGCGGGTCAGCCCATCAAGGCTCATATCACGCGCATCGATATCACCAACCGAGCTGACCCATGCCGTAATTTTCGTACCGAAGCGTTCGGCGAGGATCTTTTCGGCAATGGCACCGGCAGCGACCCGGCCAATGGTTTCGCGCGCACTGGAACGACCGCCGCCGCTCGCGGCACGGTTGCCGTACTTCATCTGGTAGGTAAAGTCAGCGTGCGAAGGACGCGGAACATTGCTCATTTCCTGATAGTCGCCAGGGCGTTGATCATTGTTGTTAACGACCAGGCCAATGGGCGTGCCCAGGGTTTTCCCGCTCTCAACCCCGGAAAGAATCGTCACAAAATCACCCTCGTCACGCGGAGTGGTCATATCGCTCTGGCCAGGGCGGCGGCGGGTAAGCTGGGGCTGGATATCGCTTTCACTCAACTCAATGTTGGCCGGACAACCATCCACGATGGCACCAACCGCCTTCCCGTGCGACTCCCCGAAAGTGGATATCTTAAACAGTGTTCCAATTGTACTCGACATGACAATTCCTTGATTAAATGGGTTTTAAAAGACCAAGCCTTATACCACGTCCATCCCATGGATTGGATGGAAATGTGTGCAAAAATGAACCCCGCCCGCCTCAGGCCATGTTCTGCTGGGGAAGTTCGCGCACGCGCAAAGGCAACGACGCAACCGATTGGTCATCGATGGCCAGATTGATCTGGTAATCCGCAAAGGATTCAAACTTCACATGCTGAAAATTGAGGATCAGGTTGACGGCCACGGAATCGACATCCGCCGCCATGCGCGGATGCACTTCACCCTCCATCGGCTGAAAGACCGGACGCCCATCCGGATCAACCAACTGAAGGTTCACTTTGTGTGTCCCCTCCTCCATCTTGTCAAACCGCAGGCGCAAGGCAATTGCACAGGCCGGATGAACCACCGGCATCCTTGCCGCATAAATCTGATCGAACGTACCGAGAATGTTCAGTTTCCCTCGGTTGTCGGTGGCTGCATCGCAAAGGCAAAAGACTTCTATTTTCATTCAGGATCTCCTTTGATCCAAAAGGTAGGGCATGCCGGTAGGCGAAGAAAGCGAATAAGCACCGAAGGTTGGAATTTCCCATTCGACGAACCGCCTTTTCTCATCCGTGCAAAAAACAGGGGCAAACGCCCCCCGAACCCCGCAAATCTACACCGGTTTCCCTTAAAAAAACGTAAAGATGCTAAAGCTGGCACCATATATGCTAAGTAAAGTGTATAATTCGTTAAGCTAAATTAAGGCGAAACGAAGAATAGGGGTGAGGTCGATAGCTGAAGTTGGGGATTCAATGGCTCATATAGGTATAGCCACGATCAGACTGATGTTTTCCGAACTCTTCCTCTAACAATTTTATACGGTTCCAATGATTGGGTATATTCCCGTTTCCTCCCACTTCGGGTTTCCAATCATTGGAACCTTTTTTTATACCTCTGGGCTTCGGCCACAATCTCCTCCTCGCCCTCGACGCGGCCGCCCTGCATAAGAATCTTCCCGTCGCAAATGACGGTATCGATACAGGAGTTGTCGGCGCTATAGACCATATCGGAAACCAGATGGTATCCCGGGGCAAGCCGATGGTTGGAGAGATCGATCAACATGCAATCGGCCAGCTTGCCCTCGGCAATCTCGCCACAATCAATCCCCAAAGCCCTCGCCCCGTTAACGGTCGCCATCTCGAAGGCCGTGTCGGAAGGGAGAAGCTTGGGGTCGTTGTGCAGCACCTTGGCCTGCAAGGCGGCGATTTTCATCTCTTCCATCATATCGAGATTGTTGTTCGAAGAGCAGCCGTCCGTTCCGAGCGACACGTCCACGCCTTTGGCCTGCATTTTTTTGAATAAAAAGTTTCCGGAGGCCAGCTTCATGTTCGAGGCCGGGCAGTGCACCACCTTCACGCCGTTGCGCGCCAGAATACCGATCTCCTCGTCCTTCACATGGACGGCATGCGCGGCAATCACATTGGGACCGAGCAGGCCAATCTTTTCCAGCCACTGGACCGGACGCAGACCGTACAGTGCGAGGCAGTCGTCCACCTCCTTCTGGGTTTCCGAAACATGAATATGGATCGGAAGGTTGTTTTCTTCCGCAAAGCGTCCCGCCCACTTCAACGACTCCTTCGATACGGTATAGATGGCATGCGGCCCCAGCGCAAAGTCTATCCTGTCGGAATAGCGCTTCCTCTCTTCGTGGAGCTGAATAGTCGATTCGCGCTGCTGGGCACCCCGGTCCGATTTTCCAAGATCAATGAATACGGAAGACAGCACGGCGCGCAGCCCCATTTCCTCCACGGCACGCGCAACGCCGTGGTAGTGCCAATACATGTCGTTGAAGCAGGTGGTTCCCGACTTGATCATTTCCAGGCAGGCGAGGCGCGCACCGTGATAGATATCCTCCTCGTCGAACTTTTCCTCCAACGGCCAAATGTGGTTTTCCAGCCAATCGTGAAGATCCAGATCGTCGGCATAGCTGCGCATCAACGTCATCGAGGCGTGCGTATGCATGTTGACAAAGGTGGGCAGGATCGCCATCCCCTCCCCTTCGACAACTTGTGCGGTTTCGGATGCAAGGCCGGCACCAATCGCCTTGAAACGGTTGCCTTCAATCAACACATCCGTTTTCTCTCCATCCAACTCAACATTCTTGATCAGTAATCCCATCATCGACCTCCAGAGACGTAAACAATGCCAACCAGCCAAGCAATTTACCTGCCAGAGCCGCATGTCTTATGCATAAGATATGCACCTAGCGGCTTTCCGACAAAGCATCCAGCGCGGCGTGATTGGATTCCGAAGCGGGCTCAAGCACACGCTCGCCCACAACCTTGATGGCCAGCGCGCCAAGCGGCGCGGTAAAGACGATGCTCATTACGGCCATGGCCAAAATAACGTTTCCCGGAGCGGTATCCATTCCCGCCGCACGCATCGCCATCAGCGGCAATGCACCGATGGCCGCCTGCACCGTTGCTTTCGGCCAATACGACACCACGGCAAAAAGGCGCTCGGGCATCGTTAGCGGGCTTTTGAGCAGCGACAGCAAAACCCCGGCGCTGCGGGCAATCAAGCCGCAGACAATCAATCCAAGACCTGCAAGCCCCGCGTCCCACGCCACAGAAACATCCACCTGCGCCCCCACCAGCGTAAACAACATGATCGATGCAAAGACCCAGATCTTTCCCAGCTTGGATGAAATCTCGTGCGCCATGTGCTCGCGCTTTTCGAGAATGATAAAGCCCGTCGCCATAACCGCCAGCAGCGCCGCGAACGGGAAGATTCCTTCCAGCAATTGCTGGAGGTGTACCAGAAGAATCGAAACGCCGACCACAACCATCGTGCGCTTTGTGGCGCGCGGGTTAAACCGGTCGAACAGCTTCAGCAGCAGCCATCCGATCAACAGCCCGACGCCGATTCCCGCAAGGATGGAAACAGGAATTCCCGCAACCTTCAGCAACACGCCGCCCGGAGTGCCAACATAGAAGCCGAGCAGGACGGAAAAGATGACAATTGCAATTACATCGTCGAGCGATGCCGCCGCCATCACCATCGTTGGAATGCCCTTTTTTGCCCCCATCCGCCGCTTGATGAACCCGATCATCATCGGTACCACCACCGCCGGCGAAACCGCCGCAATGATGAAGCCCAGCATGGCCGACTCCAGATGGGTCAGCGGCAGGAAACGCGGTCCAAGCAGCGCAATGGTCGAGCCCTCCATAATGCCCGGAATAAAAGAAAGCAGCAGTGCCTGCACGCCCACCTTGTTCAGTGCTTCACGGCTCAGTTCGAAGCCCGCGCGCAACAGAATAACAATGAGGGCAATCGTCCGCAGGTCCGCCGAGGCATCAATAAATCCCTGATCCATCAGGTTAAACACATGCGGCCCGAACAGCACCCCCAGCAACAGCAGGCCCAGCAACCCCGGCAGCCGCAACCGGCGAAATATCCAGTCCATCAGCAGACCCAGCAAAATCATCTCGGCTATGCTAAACGCCATTTCAACTCCGTGATTCGTGATTCGTGATTCGTGATTCAGGGTGCGGGATGCGAGACCTTTTACAAGACCAAATCCAGTCCACCCTTGTTATCCGGTCAAAATAGAGGATGCCTTTCCAAATAAACAGCGTTATTATTCCGCCATGAGAACGGCGGAACACTGGCATATGCGAGACGACGGACGGATCGAGTGCGACCTCTGCCCGCGACACTGCCGCATGGCCGACGGGCAACACGGCCTGTGCAACATTCGACAACGGGAGGGCGACCAGCTGCTTGCCGCCGCCTATGGCCGCGCATGCGGACTGGCCATAGACCCAATCGAAAAGAAGCCGCTCTACCACTACCTGCCGGGCTCAAGCGTGCTTTCGTTTGGAACAACGGGCTGCAACCTCACCTGCGCATTTTGCCAAAACTACCATCTGAGCCGTTGCGAGGAGATCGAGGGAACCCGGATTGGCCCGGAAGAGATTGCCAAGGCCGCAGTTCAATGTGGATGCGAGAGCGTGGCATTCACCTACAACGAACCAACCGTCTTTTTCGAATATGCCATCGATACCGCCAAGGCCTGCCACGAGCGGGGACTGAAGACCGTGGCGGTGACGAACGGCTGGATCGAACCGGAGCCGCGTGCGGAATTCTTTGCACACATGGATGCGGCCAACGTGGATCTCAAGGCCTTCACGGATCGCTTCTACAAAAAACTGTGCGGCGCAACTCTGCAACCCGTACTCGACACCCTTGTCCACATCCGGCACGAAACAGACACCTGGCTGGAATGCACAACGCTACTGATTCCCAGCTGGAACGACTCGCCCGCCGAAATCGATGCTTTGACCAAATGGGTGGTCGCCAACCTCGGGCCGGATATTCCGTGGCACTTCAGCGCCTACCGCCCCACCCCGCAATGGGACGAAGCCCCGCCGACACCCCTCGAAATCCTATTGCAGGCGGAGTCCATCGCCAAAGTGAACGGAATCAGGAACATCCACCTCGGCAACGTCCACCTCGCCACCTGAGCTCGGGCTTGTCCTCGAAAAGGCAGGGCGCTTCCGCCGCAAGCATTTCGGCTCATAGAGCCGACGCTACATCGCCATATGTTGTAGAGTTGGCTCTGTGAGCCAATCGACGTAAAAAGGCAATCTGGCATTTTATTCGTGAAAGGCCCTATTCCGCGATCAAGGATCGCAACTACTTGTTTGCGCGGAAGTATTCGATGAGCGCGTTGGTGGAGGCGTCGTGCGCGAGGGGGGCATCGGACTCCAGCTCGGGCAGGATTGCCTTGGCGAGGATCTTGCCAAGCTCAACACCCCACTGGTCGAAGGAATAGATGTCCCAAACGATGCCCTGCACGAAAATCTTGTGTTCGTAGAGCGCAACCAGCTGGCCGAGCACGGACGGGGTCAGCTTGTCGGCCATGATGGAGTTGGTCGGGCGGTTGCCTTCGAAGGTCTTGTGCGGGACGAGCTCGGCGGGCACGCCTTCGGCTTCGAGCGCCTCCTTCGTCTTGCCAAAAGCCAGTGCCTCGGTCTGTGCGAAGAAGTTGGCCATGAGCTTGACGTGGTGATCGCCGATGGGATTCTGCGACTTGCAGAAGCCGATGAAGTCGCACGGGATGAGCTTGGTGCCCTGATGGATCAGCTGATAGAAGGCGTGCTGGCCGTTGGTGCCGGGTTCGCCCCAAATGACCGGTCCGGTCTGCCACTCGACCTTTTCGCCGGAACGGGTGATGTATTTCCCGTTGCTCTCCATGTCGCCCTGCTGGAAGTAGGCGGCGAAGCGGCTCATGTACTGGTCGTACGGCAGGATCGCCTGCGAATCGGCACCGAAGAAGTTGTTGTACCAGATGCCCAGCAGCGCGAGGACGACCGGCATGTTTTCGGCCAGCGGCGCGGTGCGGAAATGGGTGTCCATCTTGTGGTATCCCGCAAGCAACTCGGTATAGTTTTCCGGCCCAACGGCAATCATCAGCGGCAGACCGATGGCGGATGTGAGCGAGTAGCGGCCGCCGACCCAGTCCCAGAACGCGAACATGTTGGCGGTATCAATGCCGAATTCGGAGACGGCGGCGGCGTTGGTGGAGAGTGCGACGAAATGCTTGGCAACGGCGGCCTCGTCCTTCAGCGCGTCGAGGCACCAGGAGCGCGCGGAGTGCGCATTGGTCATGGTTTCCTGGGTGGTGAAGGTTTTGGAGGCAACGATAAAGAGGGTCTCGTCGGCATCCAACCCCTGAAGCGCCTCGGCGATATGCGTGCCGTCGACGTTGGAGACAAACAACACGTTGAGGTCGCGCTGCGTATAGGGTTTGAGGGCCTCGTAGGCCATGACAGGGCCGAGATCGGAGCCGCCGATGCCGATGTTCACAACATTCTTAATCGGCTTGCCGGTGTGGCCCTTCCATTCGCCGGAGCGAACCAAATTGGAAAAAGCGGTCATCTGGTCGAGTACGGCATGCACCTTCGGAACCACGTTTTCGCCATCAACCTCGATCACGGCATCCTTCGGGGCACGCAAGGCCACGTGCAGCACAGCGCGGTCTTCGGTGGCATTGATTTTCTCGCCGGAGAACATCGCCTCGATCCATTTCTTCAGGTCGGCGGATTCAGCCAGCGCCACCAGCTTGTTCATGGTTTCGGCAGTGATGCGGTTCTTGGAATAGTCGAGCAGCAGATCTTCGGCGTTGAGCGTAAACTGCGCAACGCGGCCGGCATCGGCGAAAAAATCACGCAGGTGAGCATCCTTCATTTCCGCATAATGCGCTTCAAGCGCCTTCCATTCCAAACGTTCAGACAATTTAGTCGTCATAATAAATCACTCCTGTTCCATCGGTTTTGAGCGCCAGAAGGTATAGATAAACCGTTCCCTGTTAAATAAAAAAGAGCGGTTCAATCGCTGGATTCCCCCGATTTCCCTTAAAGAGGCGGGCTCGCGGGGGTATTTGCTTTATCTACAGGCAGATGGGCACACGCACTCGTATTGGAAAAGGGGCGCAATTGGATTTGACAACCGGCGATTTGTTGGTAGTTTAGCCTGCTTTTTAGGACAAAAAGGAATTTTAGAAATGAAACGTACATACAATCCTTCGAAATTGAAGCGTGCCCGCAAATGCGGATTCCGCAAGCGCATGGCCACTGCAGACGGCCGTGCAATCCTGAAGCGCCGACGCCAGAAAGGGCGCCAGCGCCTGACTGCTGTTTAATTACAGGAACTTATATATGCCGAAGCCCCGCCAAAGGGAGTCGGACAGTTTCATCGACTCAAGCCCGCCCACAAGCGGGCTTGATCGTTGTCTATCCAAAAAACATCGGCTGACCCAGTCCTCGCTGTTTTCCGAAACCTTCAGCCAAAACCGGAAGTGGGTCGGACGCAACATGGTGCTCTGGCTCCGCAGCGGCGAGGGTGCATCGCTCCGGCTTGGAGTGATTACCAGCAAGAAAGTCCACCTGCGCGCCAACAAGCGCAACCTTGCCCGCCGTCGCCTACGCGAGGCCTACCGCAATCTCCGCCCCTGGTTTTCAGGCGACCTTGATGTCCTTCTCGTGGGACGCCGAAACATTCTTGGTGCCGAACGGGAGGATATTCTCCGCGAAATGCTGAAGCTTGCCCAAAAGGCAGGAATCATCACCGATGAAAATCTAAAACGAGCTCGGATGGAAATATTCAACGCCGAGACACAGAGCACCGCAAAGGAAAACTAGAATCCTCTGCGGCCTCGGTGTCTCCACGTTAAGTTATAAAATATCAGAATGAAAAGTCTTCCTGCCAAAGCTATGATTTTATTAATCAAGGGCTACCAGAAAATGGTCAGTCCATGGCTTGGGCAGCGCTGCCGCTTCCACCCCACCTGCTCGCAGTATTGCATTGAAGCCCTGAAACAACATGGTATGGTTCACGGTCTTTGGCTCGGGATCAAAAGAATCTTCAAATGCCATCCGTTCCATCCGGGCGGATACGACCCCGTCCCCGGGCGTGAAAAATAATTTTTAGAAGAGAGATATTATGAATAAAAAAGACCTGCTTCCCATTATATTACTCGTATTGATGATCCCCCTGTGGATTTTCATCGACAAAAACTTCATTGCACCAAAGTTTCCGACCAAGACTCCTCCCGCCGCGATCGAACAACCCGCCGAAGAAGTCCCTGCATCGGCACCCGCCGCCAAAACCCCGGCCCTGTCCAGGCCGACCTCTTCCACAGAGCCCGCAGCCCCGCAAGCAACGGAAACATCCGTCGACGAGGTTGTTGCCACGCTTGAGAACGAAAAGGTTAAACTGGAACTCACCTCGCTCGGCGGCGGCATCAAGTCTGCCACCCTGCTGAACTTTCCGGAACTCAATGAAAAGGATTCCCCTCCCGTCACCATCGATTTTTCCGATGCTACCGCCCTGGCCTATGAAGGTCTTGCAGGCATCGCTGCATCCGAATCCCTCGACATGCAAACACTGGAAGACGGCAAATCGATTGCTTTCTCCAAAACACTGGAAGACGGTCTTGTTTTCCAGCGGACCATCACTCTTGAAAACGACTATCTGCTGACGATCAACGACCGGTTCACCAACCCCGGCTCCTCGGTCATAAAGCTAGACGATTTCCGCATCCTGACCGGTCGCATGAAAAACCCGGCCGACACCAAAGCCATGAAAGGCATCAGCATCCTCGGCGTCGACTCCTACACCCCCGCCGGCGGCATCAACTATTGGGGCCGCAAACTGCACAAGCTCTACGGAAAGGCCAAACCCCTCTCCATCGACATGACCCCTGCCGACATGAACGGGGTCGAAGTGGACTGGGTCTCCGCAAAAAACAAGTTTTTCTCCCAGATCCTGCGCCCGAATGAACCGATTGCCACCATGGCCGTTCTTTCCACGCGCGAAACCGAGGGCAAAGGGGTTATTCCTAAAAATGTCGCCGCCGCACTGACCTTCAAGCCGGAGGTCATCGAGGCGGGAAGCAGCCACGACATTGGGTACAGCTACTACATCGGCCCCAAGAAATATTCGACCCTTCAGGAATCCGGCTACCACATGGAAAAGGTGATGGAGTTCGAAACCATCGGAACCTTCGCATGGATGAACTGGCTGATGGAACCCGCGCGGAAAAGCCTGCTTTGGACGATGAACAAGTTCCACGCCATCATTCCAAACTACGGGATTGCCATCATCCTGCTGACGCTGCTGGTACGCATTCTGTTCTGGCCACTGACACACAAGAGCACGGAAAGCATGAAGCGCATGCAGGAGATCCAACCGGAACTCAAAGCCCTGCAGGCCAAATACGGAAAGAGCAACCCACAGAAGCTTCAGCAGGAAACCATGAAGCTCTACAAAGAGAAGAAGGTAAACCCGATGGGCGGTTGCCTGCCGATGTTTGTGCAGATCCCGGTCTTCATCGCACTCTTTACCGTTTTGCGCAACGCCATCGAGCTGCGCTTTGCAGGATTCCTCTGGATCGCCGACCTGAGTGTGTCTGAAAACCTTATGGCGGGCAAAATTCCGTTCGTAGGCTCCCTCAATATTCTTCCGGTCGTAATGGCTGTTTCCATGATCTGGCAGCAGAAGCTGTCCTCTCCGGGCGCCGCGGCAACACCGGAACAGAAGCAGCAACAGCAAATGATGATGTTCATGATGCCGATCATGATGCTCTTCTTCTTCTACAAGATGCCGTCGGGCCTCGTGCTCTACTGGACGACCAGCAACCTGCTGATGATTGCGCAGACTGGTCTTCGCAACCTAAAGAAAAAGAAGGCCGAGGCGTAGCCTTCGGCAGTTGATGGTTGCTCGTTGTTAGGTTGTTGGGGAAGTAGAGCCTCCACTACGTGGTGGCTCCCGGAAAAGACGGTATTGTATGCATGACAGCCAACGCGTAGCGCAGGCTGTACCCCTATCAACCATCAACCAACAACTAATGAACCTTCCTTAGGTGTGATGGAAGAATGCGGAGCTGATCGCGGTATTTGGCAACCGTGCGGCGGGCAATCTTCATCCCCTGCTCCTCCAGCAGCTTGACGAGCTTGGCGTCGGAATAGGGCTTTTTCTTGTCCTCGGCGTCAATAATATCGCCTAGCGCGGCTTTCACGCACTCGTTGGAAATAGATTCCCCGTTGGCGGTTTTAATGCCGGGCTTGAAGAAATATTTCATGCTGAGCAACCCTCGCGGAGTCTGCATGTATTTTCCGGCCGTAGCGCGACTGATGGTGGTTTCGTGCACTTCAAGAAGCTCAGCCACGGTTTTCATATTGAGCGGTTTGAGCCCGGACACGCCATTATCGAAAAAGTCGCGCTGAATGCGAACAATCTCGACGGCAATGCGATAGATCGTGCTCATCCGCTGATCAATGCTTTGGATAAACTGCTTGGACTTGGTGATCTTCTCGCGGATGTAGGTCTTCACCTCTTTCGAGGTGCTGGGATCCTTGAGCATCTGAAGATATTTCTGGCTGATGAAAAGCTTGGGATAGGGCTTCCTGTTCTGCGTAATAACGTATTCGCCATCCTTCTTCTCAACGAGGATCTCGGGCGTGACATATTCGATCCGCTCCTGGCTAAAGTTGCGCCCCGGCTTGGGATCCAGCTTGGCCACCGCTTCCGCCAATTCCCTAACGCGGTCAACCGTCAGCCCCATCGCACGGGAAATATCCTCATACTTGTGCCGGCCAAGCAGGTCGAGGTATTCCGAAACCATCTGATATTCCTGCGTATCGTCCTTGCCTGCCCGCTTGAGCTGGAGCATCAGGCACTCGCGCAGATCGCGCGCGCCGACGCCCGGCGGATCGAATTCGTGAATCGTTCCGAGAATCTTATCGAGCATTTCGGCCGGAAAGTTCGGAAGGGACAACAGGTCGTCGACATCGAGTTGCAGATAGCCGTCGTCATCGATATTTCCAATCACGATTTCGGTAATCTTCCGCTCATATTCATTCAGGCTGGAAAGTGTCAGCTGGCTTAGCAACTGGTCGTGCAGAGATGTGCTTTCGGAGAGAGAATCCATCATGTACTGATACTTCTCTTCGGCATCGCTCCCACCGCCGGCAACCTGGCGGTTTTCATAGAAGTTGTCGCCCCACTCCTCGCCCAGCGCAGCCAGCTTTTCAAACTCGTTATCGAACTCCTCGCGCTCGACATCCTTTGTGCCTTGCTCGATTTCGATCTGTTCGTCGGCCTGCTCCTGCGTGGCTTCGAGGGTAGGGTTTTCGGACAGCTCCTGCTTGATCATTTGCTGCAGATCCAGCAGAGGCATCTGCAAAATCTCCAATGACTGGAAAAGATGCGGAGCAAGAACCTGCTGCATCTTCATCTCTTGACTTAGAACTAATCCGAGCTGCGCCATGACTTATACCTATCTACCTTCTCCAAGCAATTTTCAAGCCAAATCGCAGTCAACTAGTAAAAAACATTAGGCCAAGGATTTGCCTTCCAACAAGGACCCCGAAACATATTCCCCCCGAAAATGTTTTCCATCCTCCCCCCGACTTCGCCTATTATGAGCGCTGTTTACGGAGAAGGTTTTCATGGGTTTGGAAGTATGCATATTGGCCAGCGGGAGTTCGGGAAACTCCGTCTATGTGGCCTCAGACAAAACAAGAATATTGATTGATGCCGGGCTGAGTGCCAAACAGGTGGCGGTCCGCCTAGACCAGATTGGCGTTGTCCCCGAGAGCATTTCCGGCATTTGCATTTCCCACGAACACGGCGACCACGTAGCCGGCATCCGCGTCCTGCAAAAGCGCCATGGCATTCCCGTCTACGCCAACGCCGGCACACTCAACGGCATCCGGCGCATGCCCAAGTCCGACGAAATCACCACCAAGGTTTTCCAGACCGGCTCCCCCTTCGAGATCGGCGACATCAACATCGAACCCTTTTCCGTTCCGCACGATGCCTACGAACCCGTCGGCTTCCGCCTTCAGGCCGCAGGGACCGCTGTCGGCATCGTCACCGACCTCGGCATGGCCACCTCTTTGGTACGCGAAAAACTAAAGGGTTGCCACGCCATCATCGTTGAATCCAACCACGATGAAGACCTCCTGCAGGAAGCGCCGCGCCCGTGGCCGCTCAAGCAGCGGATCCGTAGCCGCCAAGGACACCTCTCCAACATAGGGGCCGCTCAACTGATTTCCGAATGCGCCACCGACGCGCTCGAACACGTCTTCCTCTCCCACCTCAGCTCCGACTGCAACACGCCCGACACCGCCCTGCGCACCGTCGCCTCGCAGCTGCGCCTCGACGGCCTCGGCCACATCAACCTCGAAATCTCCCATGCGGGCAAAATCACCAGCCTTTGGAAGCGGGGCAAGAGCGTACTCGCTGTTTAATCGGAGCAATATGGGCATTCTCTACGAAGAACTGGACTTTCGGCCAACCCCCATCGGGGAGCTAATGCTACGTCGCCGCCGCATGCCTGAACTCGGCGAGCACGATATCTATGAGGTAAAGCTCGGCGAAGATTTCCTGATGACCAGCCTGTTCCACGAAGCGGAATCGCAGCTGGCAAAGCTGGCACTTGGCGCGCTGGAACATGATGAACTCGACGTCGTGGTCGGCGGGCTTGGACTAGGCTACACGGCGGTGGCGGCCCTGGAAGACCCGCGCGTCGCATCGCTTGTCGTTGTGGACTACCTCGAAGGCGTGATTGAATGGCATCAAACAGGTCTGGTGCCACTGGGCAAAACACTGGCAGATGATCCCCGATGCCGCTTGGTGCATGCCGATTTCTTCGCCCTCGCACGCAACGCTGCAAATGGCTTTGATCCTGACCGGCCCAAAAAACTACACGATGCCATCCTGCTGGATATCGACCACACCCCCACCAACGTGCTGCACCAGAGCAACACGCATTTCTACACCCGCGAAGGCCTGACCGAACTGGCGCAACACCTGAAGCCCGGCGGCATATTTGCCCTCTGGGCGGACGGCGCACCCGAAGCCTTTTTCACCGATCGCCTGCACAAGGTCTTTGCCGATGCCGCCGCACACACCATCAAGTTTGAAAACCCCATCACCGGGGGGACATCGCTCGGAGCGGTCTACGTTGCAAAAACACACAACGGGTAGGGCAAACCCCTCCCCTATCCTATCGACCCCTTTTTTCCGCCTCTTCACGGAAGTGCGCCCCCCAGAGTTAAAGGGGAAATCCAATTTTTCCGAACCGACCGCGTTTCCGTGGAGAGCTCATAAAAGCCAATACACCCGCCCATGCGGGGTTCCAGGATGGTGGGCGACCGACCATTCCCACTATCTCGGAACCCCGCACCCTCGCCGTGAAGCGTCCTATTCCTATACCTCTAGAGGTACGGGATGATCTCACTAAAATATCGGTGCAACATACTTCCATTACGTATATTATAAAACCTGTAATCCCATACGTCTAAAGGTATGGAAATACAGGGGGGCATCCATACTGCAAGTCGTTTGTGTTGTGTTGGATATATCGCTTCATGCCCTTTCGGAGAAGGGCATCGGCATGGCGGCAGAACAGCCCGAATGCCGCCACAAATACGCACTTCCGTGAAGAACCATTTTTCCCGCCTTTGGAAATTCGGCTATTCGACACGAAGGATTTTTCCCTCCGCCCCGGCACGGAACGAAAAGGTATCGCCCGTCTGTCTGTCGAGCAACGCTGCGCCGACGGGCGACTCCGGCGTAATAACCGTCACCTCGCGGCCCTCAACCATCAGGTCGATTCCCCCGCCACAGTGGAGCAGGAAAAAGAGCATCGCATCTCCGCCCAGCTCCACCTCCACCAAAGCGCCAGCGCCAATCGGCCGACCCCTGAAATCCGGTGCGGCAAAAGCCCGCAAATTCTGAACCTCGGCGGCCAACGACTGAAACTGCTGCGCATGGCCGCGCGCCAGATAAGAGGACTCCAGTCCACAGGTATCCCACTTGGTCTCCGCGCGCGCCTCGCTATCCGTCGCCCCGGCCGAGGCCTGCTCATTCGCGGCCTGCAGACGGCGCAGCTCCTCTTCCAGCTCCGCGAACAACGCCTCTAAAATCATCGTTTTATCCATACCCCCATCTATACCCTGTTATGGCCACCCTTACCAAACATTGGGAACATATAATGAGGCCTGCC
>JBDLJW010000027.1:0-17644 GCA_039714135.1 Verrucomicrobiota bacterium | reverse complement strand
GCAATCACTGTGCTTGACTCCCCCCTGCAATCTGCACAGAATGGGTCGGCAAAAGGATGCAAAAGATGAGCCGAAACAATTACATAACCGACTTCATGAAAACCTTCCCCCACGAGGGACTTACATTCGACGATGTATCGTTGATCACCCAATACGCGGACTTCCTTCCGGGGGACACCGATATCTCCTCCAAACTGACCCGCAATGTGGACGTGAAAATACCTTTTCTCAGCGCTGCGATGGATACGGTTACCGAAGCGCGCATGGCGATCTCCATGGCGATGCTCGGCGGCATCGGTGTCATCCATAAAAACCTCGATCCCGAGGTACAGGCACTGCACGTCAGCCGCGTGAAGCATCACCTCAACGGCCTCATCACCGACCCAATCACCTTCGCCGTCGACGACACCCTTGAAACCATTGCCATCCGCCGCGCGAAAAAAGGCTATGGCTTCAACGGATTCCCGATCCTCGACAACGATGGCAAGCTGGCCGGCATCCTGACCTCCAAAGACATCCGCTTCTCCCCCTCCAAGAGTGCGGCAGTAACCGACCTCATGACCACCGACATCATCACGGCCAAACCGGATACGAACCTGCGACAGGCCTACGACATTATGCAGCAGCACAAGATCGGAAAACTGCCGCTAATCAATGAAGGCGGCAAGCTCGTCGGACTCTACAGCTACGCCGACGTCCGCCGCCTGATCGAAAATGAAGAGCCACTTTTCAACCGCGACGACAAGCACCGCCTGCGCGTTGCTGCCGGCGTTGGGCCGGGCGACTACGAGCGCGCCGAGATCCTTAGCCAGGCCGAAGTCGATGTTTTGGTGGTCGATACCGCCCACGGCCACTCCAAAGGCGTAATCGACATGGTTGCATGGGTGAAGAATAAGTTCCCCCACATCGATGTCATCGGCGGCAACATTGCCACCGGCGAAGCGGCTATCGCTCTGCGCGATGCCGGAGCGGACGCCGTCAAGGTGGGCATCGGCCCCGGCTCGATCTGCACCACCCGCGTCGTAGCCGGCGTCGGTATCCCGCAGATTTCCGCCATCTACGCCGCATCAAGCGCACTCAAAGGCGACATTCCGGTTATCGCCGACGGCGGCGTACGCAACTCCGGCGACATTGCCAAGGCGCTCGTGGCCGGAGCAGACTCCGTCATGATGGGCTCCGTGCTCGCCGGCACCGAAGAAAGCCCCGGCGAAAAGATCATCTACGAAGGCCGCCAGTTTGTCATTTACCGCGGCATGGGCAGCCTCGACGCCATGAAGTCGCGCGAAGGTAGCCGCCAGCGCTACGGTTTGAGCGACGACGACGACCTCGTCCCGCAAGGCATCGAGGGCATGGTTCCGTTCGCCGGCACCGTAAACAAGGTGATGAAGCAATACTGCGGCGGCCTGCAGGCCAGCCTCGGCTACTGCGGAACCCGCAATATTGCCAACCTCAAGGCCGATGGAAAATTTATCCGCGTTTCCGGTGCGGGCGCAATTGAAGCACACGCCCACGACATCAAGATCACCAAGGAAGCGCCCAACTACAAACGCTAGGGTTCGTGCCTACGCATTGAACTCAGGTTGAAAGAAGCAATCCACAATACATCATGAAAGGAATTCCAAACCAAATGAAGTCGTATCTCCCTTTCATCCTTATGGCAATTGCTTGCCTGTATCTTTCCGGTTGCGCACTAACCAAGGTGGTCACCGTGCCGGTCAAGGCAGTCACCACGGTTGTGGGCGGCACGGCCGACGTTATTGACTGAGGGGTTTCCCATGAAAACCGCGCTCGTTCAAATGAACCCGACGGTCGGTGCGCTCGAAGCCAACACCGACCGGATTGTTTCCTGTGCAAAGACGGCATTTGACGAAGGTGCGCAGCTGATCGTCTTTCCGGAATTGACTATTTCCGGCTATCCGCCAGAAGACCTGATCCTCAAGGATCACTTCTGCGCCGACTGCGAAGCACAGTTCCAACGACTGAAAAAGGAACTTCCCGCCGAGGCATGGGTTGTTGTCGGCTCACCGGCCTTCAGGGATGGAAAAAAGCATAACGCCGCCTTCGTCTTCCATAATTCGGAAATTGTCGGTGAATACCGCAAGATGCTCCTGCCGAATTATGGTGTGTTCGACGAACACCGCGTTTTCGACCCCGGAACCAAGCCCTTCGTTTTTGATATGGACGGGCAAAAGACCGCCATTCACATCTGCGAGGATTCGTGGGACCCGGGCGGTGCCGCTGTCGCCTCGCTGGAAGACAAGAAGATCGACCTGCTGGTCAACCTATCCGCTTCGCCCTACCACCGCGGCAAGCTCGCCGACCGCATCGATGCGCTGGCACAAACCGCACGAAAACTCAATACGACCATGCTCTACTGCAACCTCGTCGGCGGGCAGGACGAATTGGTCTTTGACGGCGCAAGCATGGTCTTTGCCCCAGACGGCTCACGCCTTGCCCGCGCAAAACAGTTTCAGGAAGATATTCTCTACTTCAATCCAGAAGAACCCCTAAAGCCTAAAGCCCAAAGCCTAAAGCCTCTGGAAGAAGTCTACGAAGCGCTCAAGCTCGGACTGAAGGATTATGTGGAAAAGATCGGCTTCAAACACGTCGTCATAGCGCTCAGCGGGGGGATCGACTCCGCCATCGTGCTTGCGATCGCAGTCGATGCACTCGGCAAGGACCGCGTCTCCACCGTTACCATGCCGTCGCAATACTCGTCGTCGGGCACTCTGAACGATGCCATTGAAATGGCGGACATTCTCGGCGTGGAACTGCACACCATTCCGATCAAGGGATTGTACGACGGCTTTGAGGCGGAACTTTCAGCGGTCTGGGGAGCGGACAAGACCCCCGGACTGGCCGAAGAAAACCTGCAGGCGCGCATCCGCGGCAACCTGATCATGGCGCTCTCCAACGAATATGGCTGGCTGGTACTCACCACTGGAAACAAAAGCGAAATGGCCATGGGCTACTGCACGCTCTATGGCGACATGAACGGCGGCTACGCCGTCATCAAGGATGTCCCCAAAACACTTGTTTTCGACCTCTGCCGCTGGCGCAACGAACAGAGCGAAACCCCCGTCATTCCACCTAGCATCATTGAACGTCCGCCGTCGGCCGAGCTTCGGCCCGACCAACAGGATACCGACTCGCTGCCGCCCTACGAGGTGCTCGACCCCATCCTTGAGGACTATGTGGAAAACGACATGGGCATCGATGGACTGATCGCCAAGGGCTACGACGAAGCCATCGTCCGCCGCGTCGTGCATGCCGTGGAACTGAGCGAATACAAACGCCGCCAGTCGCCCCCCGGCATAAAGATCACGCCCAAGTCCTTCGACCGCGACCGCCGTATGCCGATCGTCAACCGCTACCGGAACTAGGCACTCCGGATCCCGCAAGCTGAAAAGAAAAAACCCCCGCGGCGCAATGCCCACGGGGGTTTAAAAATGGAGCCAGCGGTCAGAGTCGAACTGACGACCAACGGATTACAAATCCGTTGCTCTGCCACTGAGCTACGCTGGCTAAATGGAACGGCGAATTATGCGAATATGGCGGATGAAGTCAATACGATGAATTCAATTATTTCACTTCCGCGCTCAATCCGCCCAAATTCCCCATTTATACAAGCCCGGCGTCATAAGAAGAAGGGACTTTTAATCGGCCACTCTTCCCTTTATTGTTTTGATTATGCAGAACTATCCAAACATTGGTGAAGTTGTACTTGCCAGCGCATCGCCGCGGCGACGCGAGTTGCTCACGACACTGGGGCTCGACTTCAGCGTCGTTGTGCCGGAAATCGATGAAACTCCCCTGCCCAACGAAAAACCGCGCGCGTTTGCCGAGCGGCTGGCAGAAGAAAAAGCGACGGCCATTGCCGCCGATCCCGATGCGATCGTGATTGCCGCCGACACCATCGTTGTTCAGGACAGCAACATCCTCGGGAAACCCGCCAGCGAGGAACAGGCGTACAGGATGCTCGAAAGCCTTTCCAGCCGCTCCCACAAGGTTATCACCGGTGTTTGCCTGAAAAGAAACGAGTCGAGCCTGGTTTTTTCCGTTTTGACCGAAGTCTTGTTCCGCCCCCTTGGGAAAGCGGAAATCCATGCCTATATCGCTTCCGGATGCCCGATGGACAAGGCGGGAGCATACGCCATTCAAGGCGGTGCGGCGCATATGATCCGATCCATTAACGGCTCATACACGAACGTGGTTGGGCTCCCTTTATGCGAGCTTCATGAAGCGCTTGTTTCTTTTTGATTCTATTATGTTTGTCGGGTATATTAGGTACATGTCTTACGTAGTAAAATATACGGCAGGTGCAGCCCCGAAATTTTCGAGCAGGCTACTGGCGATTCTTTCGTGTTTGGGCATGGGCGTCCCGATGAATATATTTGCGGCGGGAAACGGCGAGGGGGTTTTGGATTACCTTGGAACCGATACCACCATTATATCTATTCTCACCTCAAACGTGCTTCTACTACTGGCCATCCTGATCCGTCTACAACAGATGCGCCATGATCTCTCCCGAAAGAGCAATGCCCTTGAGCAAAGCAAGCAACATCTTCAGGTTGTGGGAGACAACCTCCCCTCCATCACCATCTTCCAGCTCGAGCGATCGCATCAAAACAACTTTAAATTCCATTATATCAGCAAAGGCTACCAACGCGTGCTTGGCCTCGACCCGAACTGGGTGCTGCAAGATGCAAGGATCGCTCTTGAGCACATCTATGAAGCCGATATCCCCGCCTTGAAGCAGGCATACCGGTCTGCCATGAAAAATCTCGAGCCCGCCGACCTCGAGATCCGGGTGCTGGATGTTTCCGGAAAACTCAAGTGGCTACGCGTGAGTGCCGTACCTCACCTCGAAAAAAACGCCCTTATTTGGGACGGCTTCATGCAGGACATCTCGGACAGCAAAAACATTGAGAATGCTTTGAGCGAGGAAAAGCACAATCTCCAAAACCTTTTCGAAACAATCGATGACTTCCTGCTGGTTTGCGACATGAACGGCAACCTGCTTCACACCAACCCTTCTGTCAGATCGCGGCTGGAATATCCCAAGGAAGAACTGGATGAAATGAGCTTGTTCGAACTCTATCCCGAAAACCTACGGACAGAGATCTACCAAATCATCGCCCTCATGCAGTCCGAACAATCCACCATCTGCGGCCTCCCCCTGCAAATGAAGACCGGCGACACTATTTCCGCTGAAATGAATATATTCCAAGGTTCGTGGAAAAACCAAAAGGCGATCTTTGGCGTCGCACGCGACACCACCCACCGCCGCCAGACTGAAACCGCACTGCGTGAGTCGCAGCAGATGCTTCAGCTCATTATGGACACGATTCCTCTGTCCGTCTTCTGGAAGGATAAGGATTCGATCTACCTGGGAGGAAACAAAGCCTTCCTGCAATCTTGCGGCATTGAAAGCCTCAACAATCTCATCGGTAAAAATCCGTACGACCTTTTCGATCCCTCAACAGCTCCCGGCGTCATCAAGCGGGATCAGGAGGTCATCGCCGGCAACCAGCCCTTTTTCAACCTTTTGCAATCGCACCGCCTCTCCGATGGAAGCATCGGGTGGAGGGAAATCAGTAAAATTCCGTTACAGGATGAGAATGGTCGAGCAGTCGGCGTACTCGGTGTATGGCGCGATGTCACTGAGCAGAACCTCGCCAAGGAGCACCTGAAGCGTACACTTGAAGACATGGAGCGCTTCAACCAGCTCATGCGCGTGCGTGAACGCCGGACCCTTGAACTCAAGGCAGAGGTGAACCACCTGCTCTCTGAGCTTGACCGAAAGGTCAAATACCAAACCACGGCAGATGGCTTGAAATGAAAACCCGCGAAAAAAAACCTCCGAAATGCAGGGGGCGACTTGTTTTGGTCGCCACCATCTACACAGCCGGCGTGATAGCATTCTCCTTCTGGTCATACTTCCAGCAACGGACCAATCTCCTGTCTCAAGTCGACCAATTGCTAATCAATGGCACACATGCAACAGAGCAGATTCTGGGCGACATCTTTATTGCATGCGCAGTGGAAATCGGAACAGCCGAACAGCTGGGGTATGTGGAAAACCAGAAAAAGCTCGACCGCCTTGCAAAGGATTGCCAGTTCAACATCATTGGAGCAATCGGTATTAAAGAAACAAGAGTCTGGGAATTGATCGCTGGGTGCGGGCAAAACGAAACCCTCCCCAGAAAGCGTTTTTGCGACCAACTTCAGTCCCAGTTGTTCCCGCTGATTAAACCCCTCGCAAATTCTAAAACTGAAAGCATCAGCAACCGAGTCATGGAACTTGGGGAATATGGGGAAATGCGTATTGCGATCCGCTACCATCCTATCTCCACCAATACTGGCTACGCAATCCTGGTCGCCCGCGATACCCAAGAAACACAGCATTTGCTACATGCTCTGGCCATACGCACGGGAGTGATCGGCATAATTCTCTACGCCATGGCCTTCCCCCTGATTTTGCTCTTCAACTGCACTGTGGCCAGATCGGCAAAGGAAACCGCAGAGCTCAACGGCCTCCTGAAGCAGGACTTTATCGAACTGAAAGACCGCGAAGCTAAACTGGAGGACGCCATCGGCGATCTCGAGCGCTTCAACAACGTCGCCCTCGGGCGCGAAACCCGCATCCTCGAACTAAAGGCGGAGATCAATACTCTGCTCGAACGGATGGGACAAAAAAACCGCTACAATATCGATCAAACCGAATAACCCTTTCCGAACAACCAATGGACAACCCACCAAAATTAAGAGTATGGATCGGACTTGGTCTGGCTACCGCAGCAGTGATTAGTGCATTGCTTTTTACCGCAATACTTTCCCTCCATTTGCCAAAATTCGACTCCTCCCTGCTCTATTTCCTTGGCCGGTTCCTCTTGCTGGCCGCTTGCACCAACTACCTCGCAGGACACTTTATCGGCCAACGGCTCGAGAATAAAAGGCATAAGAAAAGCAGCAAAATAAAAGAACAGCTCAAGATGGTTCATGAGCTGATAAAGGCCAATGAATTCCTCGAGACGGAGGCAATTGACCTTAAAAAACACCGCAAGGCCCTACTGAGCATCATGGAGGATGCCGAGCGCTTCAATGAGGAGCTCAAGCACGAAATAGAGGAACGCAAGCGCGCCCAATCCGAAGCTGCACGAGCCAAGGAAAACATGGAACTGATTTTGCATGGCGGCGATCTAGGCTACTGGGACTGGGATATCCCGAACCAGACCCAAACCTACAACGACCGCTTTGCTACCATCCTTGGTCATAATCCCGGACAGCTTGACGGCGACATCGCTCAGCGGCAGGAACATATCCATCCCGACGACGTCGAAACCGTAAACCGCAACACCACCGACCACCTCAACGAAAAAACCGAAATCTATACCTGCGAATACCGTATGAGAAAAGGCCCCGACGACTGGATATGGGTACTCGACCGCGGCAAGGTGATTGAATGGAATGAAGACAAAACCCCCTTGCGAATGGTCGGCACCCTGCTCGATATCACCGATCGTAAGGAATATGAACTGGAGATGGAGGAGGCCAATCGCCTGCTCGACAAGCGGAGCCGTGAACTCGAAGAAAACCAACACATCACCATGGGCATGATGGAAGATGCCAACAATGCCCGGGAAAGTCTTGAAACCGCCAACCGCCAGCTGCGCATCGCCCGTGAAAAAGCCGAACAGGCCACCAATGCAAAATCCGACTTCCTCGCCAGCATGAGCCATGAAATCCGTACCCCCATGAACGGCATCATTGGAACCGCCAGCCTGTTGAACGACACGCCCCTCACCGAAGAGCAACACGAGTATCTTCGCATCATACAAACCTCCGGCGATGCCCTGCTTACCCTACTGAACGACATTCTGGACTTCTCAAAAATCGAAGCCGGCAAACTAACCCTCGAGACCCAGCCGTTCAATCTGCGTCAGACATGCGAACACATTACCGAACTCTTGACTCCCATAGCGCTTGAAAAAGGACTCGACCTCATCATGCGCTACGCACCCAATACCGTTCCGTGGGTTATGGGCGATTCCGGCCGTATTCGCCAGATCCTTACGAATTTCGCCAGCAATGCCCTCAAATTTACACGAAAAGGCCATGTTTACATCGACATAGCCGCCGTTGCCGGAAATGAGACCGAAACAACGATTCAATTCAACATTACCGACACCGGTATCGGCATCTCCAAGGAAGAACTGCCCCAGCTTTTCCAAAAGTTTTCACAGGCCGACTCCTCCTCCACCCGCGAATTCGGAGGAACCGGTCTGGGGCTGGCTATTTGCAAGCAACTAGTCGCCTTGATGGATGGCAAAATCGGAATGAAAAGCGAACTGGGAGAAGGCTCAACCTTCTGGTTCCGTCTTACCCTGCCCATTGCCTCCCCTCTCCAAAACACCCAAATCGACCGAACCATCTTTCACAATGAAAGCGTACTCATTATCGCCGAAAAGAGGATCATGGGCCAAATGCTCGGCGAATGGCTCAAGCACTGGGGTCTCAAAGCCTCCGTCTCGACTTCCACTGACGATGCGATTGGGAAACTCCGAGAGAACCGTCACCACATGGTACTCATCGAAGAGCACCTCGCTGATGATTCGGCGTCACCCTTTTACAACGACCCCGAGTTTGAGCATCTCGCCCTGATTGTTATCTGCTCCATCACAAACAGTAACCTCCACTCGCTTGGCCGAACCGGATTGACCACCAATCTCATAAAACCCATCCGCCTGGAGAACTTATTCTCCAAAACGGTGCAGGCTCTCGGCTATCCCTCCAATCAACATCAGCAGACCAATGCCAAACTCCTAAACAAGACAAAAGGAACCACCTCTATCGGCATTCAGCGCATCCTTGTTGCCGAAGACAACCTCGTCAACCAAACCGTCGTGAAGCGCATACTCGTCAAGGGAGGATTCGAGGTCGATGTTGCCGAAAACGGAGAAAAGGCTCTAGACAAGGTTAACTCGGGAACCCGCTATGACCTCGTTTTCATGGATTGCCAGATGCCGCGCATGGATGGCTACGAGACCGCACGGCGCATCCGTAAATTTGAACAGACCGAAGGAAAAGAGTCCAAGATTCCCATTATCGCCCTCACGGCCAACGCCATGCATGGCGACCGCAAAAAATGTCTGGAGGCCGGAATGGACGACTACATTCCAAAGCCCGTCAAGAAGGAGGCCCTTTACGAAATGCTCCACCGTCATTTGGAACAATATCCCAGCCAGGTGGAATCCATCCCATGACTTGCTGAAAGGAAGTTTACCATGTTCATTGTTCATGTCTTCATCCATGTAAAACCCGAAAACCGCAAGGACTTCAAAACCGCCACCCTTGCAAATGTAGGAAACAGTATTCAAGAGCCGGGCATTGCCCGCTTCGATTTTATCGAACAAACCGACGACCCAAACCGCTTTGTTCTGGTAGAGGTCTACCGCACTCCCGAGGATGCGGCAAAACACAAAGAAACAACACATTATGTGGTATGGCGGGATACCGTGGCCCACATGATGGCGGAACCACGCTCAAGCATAAAATTCGCCAATATTGCACCAAACGAAGACAACTGGGGTTCCCAAAACACACAAGGCTAGATCAGCAAATTGCCTATCCCGCAAACTCGGCATCAAACATGCTGAGCTTTTAGTATAATGAATAAGAAATACAGCATGCTCCACCTGCCGGTGCTGTCGTTTTTCTCCAAACGACTCTACCGCGATGTTGGCTACAACTGGAAAGGGGCCAACATGGCCTACCTCTTCCTCCTGCTTGCCGTCTGCTGGATTCCCCCAACGCTTAGCCTGCAAGATGAAATAGCCCAGTCGCTTAGCAACAATCAGATGAAAATCATCAACCAGCTACCCGATATCCACATCAAGAATGGCCAAGTCAAGGTAGAACAGGAGAATCCCCTTCACATCAAAAAAAGCAACGGAACGATTGCAGCCATCATCGATACAACCGGCAGCATGAACTATATCGACGACGACAATGTCATGGCCTTGCTAACAGGAAGCGACCTAATTGTCCGGATTGGAAGAAACCAATTCAACACACTGAGTCTTGCCTCGGTTTCGGATTTCCACCTCAACAAGGAGATCGCCAGCAAGTGGATTCAAATGACCCAAAAGTCACTGGCTCCTCTTTCGTATGGAATATTCCTTTTTCTCTCCTATATCTTTATCATACTGCTCATGCTCTTGATCGCCACAGCAGGCTCCGCTCTTTCATTTCTACTGCATGGTTTTCTTGGATTTTCCGGCGTTCTGCGCATCACCGTAGCCGCCGCCACACCCCCGATCATTCTGCTTGCCGCATCTACTGCCCTCAAACATCCCATCCCGGGGCTGGTTTATGCAATACTGGCACTGCTCTACCCGTTGTTCGCCATCATCTCCAGCACCAGGCCCGACGAGAAGACAATCCCGAAGCTCAGGCTCACCGACACCCTCGACGAAGAAGAGCAAGCCAGCCATCAAAGCAATGCCGCCTAGATAGTTTTCAACCCCCCGCTATTGAACCTCCCGCACAACCCGCGCTATCTTATCGGGCATGCAAAAATACACAATTCAGGAAGTCGCCTCAAAAATCGACCATGCGGTCTTAAAGCCCAATCAGACCGAAGACGATGTGCGGAAAAACGCAACAATGTGCATCGAACGCGGTGTTGCCAGCATGTGCGTGCGACCGTGCGACATCAAGCTTGCTGCCGAATTGCTGAAAGACTCCCCCGTCATGGTTTCCTGCGTCCTTAGCTTCCCCCATGGAGCCGACACCACCGAAACCAAGGCATTCCAAGCCAAGCAAGCAATCACCGACGGAGTTCAGGAAATCGACATGGTCATGAATATTGGCCAATTTCTTTCGGGCAACCATGACTTTGTTCGCAACGACATCAAAGCAGTTGTCGACATCGCCCATGCCAACGACATAGCAGTAAAGGTTATCCAAGAAAGTTGCTTCCTCACATTGAAGCAGGTGGCCATAGCCTGCCAACTATCCCTCGAAGCCGGCGCCGACTTTGTCAAAACCTCCACAGGCTTCGGCCCCTCCTCCGCCACACCCGAAATCATCGACGCCATGGTAAAATCCGTCGGCGGCAAAATGAGCATCAAGGCCTCCGGCGGAATCCGCACATGGGAACAGGCGACCGCATATCTCGAACAAGGTGCTTCACGGCTTGGCATCGGCGCTACAGCAACCGTCCTCGATGGCGGCATTGCCGACGGAAGCTACTAAAAAAGGCGAACCGTTCCCGGCCCGCCTTCATCTCTTCAATATACTTTGCGATTTAGTCCAGATACGAACAGCAATAGTCCGCGAACTCCTTGACGACAAGGTCGAACTTGGAGGTGGCCGGCACCTCAAACGACTCACCCGCCTTGTAGGTTTTCCAGTGTGTGGATCCCGGCAACAACACATCCATTTCGCCGCCGATTACTTCCATCACTTCCGCCGCTCCCGTATCGAACGAATAGTCTCCCGCCAGCATAAAGCCCAACGTCTTCTTCGTTCCATCCTCGAACACCACCGTCCGGCTCGTCACCTTGCCGTCGAAATAAACATTCGCCTCGCGCTCTACCGTCACATTCTTAAATTCAGACATGGGTTATTCCTTTTATGATGGGGTTTAACAGAAGATCGCAAAGCAGGAGAATAAAGCCCATACCAGTCCCTTTGCTTTCCCTGCGCTCTTCTGTTTGAAAACGCTCTACTTCGAATGTTCCTCGTCGTAGGCCTTGATCTTCTTCAGCACGGCCTCTTCGGCCTCGTCGTAGATCTCACGGATGATTTCATCGGAAAACTCGTAGACGCGATCTTCAAAGTCGGTGGTTTCAATCCGATTGATCAGCCGCTCGCGGGCATATTCGATATCCTTTCCATAGATGTGGTAGGAATCGGCCTGCCAGTTCAAGCGCCCCAGCTTGACGGTCTTGCCGGTCCGCTCGGCCACTGCATCCGCAATCATCTCTTTGCTGAACATGACATAGCCGAACATGTTCATAAAATTGGCACCCCACGCATCGTTACTGCGGAAGCGAATATTGGTGTTCAGCCACCAGACACCATCATCATCTTCCTGAATACGGTACCAGATCGACTGAAGACACGGCGGATCGTAGCACTCCAGATCAAGATTCGGCATCCACGTAATCATCTGCGCCTGACGCGTAAAGGGCTGATTCGAAAGCTTGTCGACCACCATTTCGATCTGCTTCACCTTGAACGGGCCAACCTCAACCGACTCGCCATCCTGAAGTTCTTTCCAAACCCCATAGTTTGAGAGGCGGCCATGATAGGTGTATTCCCAGCGCGTATCTTCCGGATCGTTGATGTTCTTCACCCAATGATCCTTGAGCCCCTTCAGCTCCATCACATATTCCTTCAAGTCCTCGATGCCACCCGGAAAGCCCTTGTGAATCATCGGCTCCGACATGGGGGCGTTGATGGTGATATTCATTGTGCAGTCCAAGCTCTTGGGATCGCCCGGCCGGTCATACTGCGTTTCAAACTCGACGCCCTGCTCATAAAGCGCCTTCAACGCCGCCTCATACGCCGCCGCCAGCGACTCTTCCTCGATACAGACTACCGGTATGTTCTTGGGCATGATACTCTCTCCTTGAATTGAATATAGGCGGGACATTCTGCCTCGTCGCATCTAAAAAGGCAAGGTCGCCAAGACGGCACCGACACATCTGCAACCGGAAACAAGAAAATCTACGGAGATCGACAGCATGAACAAGACCACTGCCTCGAAACCCGGCACATCCGGCCGAACGTACATCTGGCCCGGACTCCTGCTACTCTGGTTCGTCATACTTTGCATCGTGCCCGATCCCCGGCCATTCGGCGCACCAGACTCCATCGTGGAATCGGTACGGGAACTACTAAACCTCTCCGACCAGATTGCACGCACCTTTACCACCATTGCCCTTCGCACTGCGGGACTGGTGATACTGGGCATCCTGTTGCTACGCTCGATCGAATCGACCAAGCTCCGGGCATCCCGGCTGGTGGCACTGCTACTCGCACCAGTGCTCGCGGTGTCGGCACAATGGATCAACTATACCTACTTCCCGATCCTCCAGCAGATTTTGTTCGGAGCAGTAAGTGCGCTGTCCGGCGTGCTCCTTGGCATCAGCCTCCGACGCAATATTGCCGCCACCGCTGCTCTTGTAATTCTTATCGGTGGATTGTTTACATGGGGAACATCCTCCGGTATCAGCAATGAGCTTTTCGAATCCGCACAGGCAATCGGGCAACATGTGCTGGAACACGCAGATGAAATTCCACCCGGCGATGCCGGCTTTGAAAAAACCATGGAAGTTGCATTCAACTTTGCCATAGACCGTGCCCAGAAATCCGACCCGGTCCTTCCCCACCGCGCAGCAATCCTTGCTCTCAGCACAATTCTTGGCGAAGAAAAAGTGGCAAAAGCGGCAAAACGCGAGATCGATCTTTCCCGGCTGCCCGAAGCGGAAAAACTGCGACGGCACATTACATTATACAACCGCAACGATCTCGCACGGCACTTCTGGGTCAGTGCCGGACTTGCAGTCCTTTCCTCCGAAGGGCAATCCATGACGATCGGCATAGCAAAGGAGATGATGGACTCCGCCGGGGGCTCCGGATTCTCGTTCGCCGACCTAACCGCCGATCGCGCCGGCACCCTTTTCACTTTGGCGGCAACACGAGACAAGAAGTCCGCATACACCTTGCGGTCCCGGATCCAAAACGGCGTGAAAATCCCGGACTTTATCCCAAACCCCGCCGATCTTCCCGAAGGAATCCAAAACGACCAATTCCAAGAGGAATACGGCGGACTTGGGGGCGAGGAGACCAAGAAGATTGTCGAGGAAATCCGACATCGCCTGAAAAAGTGCGAAGGACTCCAGCTTAATTGACCTGTCCTGACCGGGGCCGGATAATGAAAAAAGGCGGCCCATTTGGACCGCCTTTACGCTCTCCGCACCTTGCGCTTTGCTCTCTTAAACCGAGAACTCCGTCATCTGGTCAAAGTTTAGATATTTGTAGATGTCGGCAATCTTACCTTCAAGCTTTGGGCCAACCACTTCGAGGTATTCAGCCGGGGTCGGCAAAGCACCTTTAAGCGCAACAACGGAAGCGAGCTCGGCGGAGCCGAGATAAACCTGCGCGCCGGTTCCAAGTCGGTTGTTAAAGTTGCGGGTTGAGGTGGAGAAGACGACGGCGTTGTCGCGAACGCGCGCCTGGTTCCCCATGCAGAGAGAACATCCCGGGATTTCCATCCGCGCGCCGGCAGAACCGAATTTTGAATAATAGCCCTCTTTGGTCAGCTGGACTTCATCCATCTTCGTTGGCGGGCAGACCCACAGGTTTACGTTGGCAAAGCCTTCGCCATCGAGTACTTCACCGGCGGCGCGGAAGTGCCCGATATTGGTCATGCAGCTGCCGATAAATACGTCGTCGACCTTGGTACCCTGCACTTCGGACAGCTTTTTCACGTCATCCGGATCATTCGGACAGCAGAGAATCGGCTCGGTGATTTCGTTGAGGTCGATCTCGATGACGGCCGCGTATTCCGCGTTTTCATCACCGCTCATCAGCTCTTCGCCGCTTTCGATCCACGCCTTCACATCGTCGATACGTTTTGCCAGCGTTTCGGCATCGCCGTAACCGCCTTTGATCATCTCTTCCATCAGCGTGATATTGGACTTCAGGAACTCAACGGTCGGCTCGCGGTCAAGCTTGATGGTTGCCGCGGCGGCGGAACGCTCGGCGGCAGCATCGGTCAGCTCAAATGCCTGCTCAACTTTAAGGGTCGGCAGACCTTCCATCTCAAGGATGCGGCCGGCAAAGATATTCTTCTTGTTCTGTTTTTCAACCGTCATCAGTCCATCCTGAATGGCCTGATACGGAATGGCGTTCACAACATCGCGCAGCGTAATGCCCGGCTGCAGCTCACCTTTAAAACGAACCAGCACCGATTCGGGCATGTCGAGCGGCATTACGCCGAGTGCCGCGGCAAAAGCCACCAGACCCGATCCGGCGGGAAACGAGATGCCCATCGGGAAACGGGTGTGCGAGTCGCCACCGGTGCCGACGGTGTCCGGCACCAGCAAACGGTTGAGCCACGAATGGATCACGCCGTCGCCAGGACGCAGCGCCACGCCCTTGCGGTCCATGATGTAGTCCGGAAGCGTAGCGTGAGTAATCACATCGGTCGGTTTCGGATAGGCCGCCGTGTGGCAAAACGACTGCATCACCAGATCGGCATTGAATTTCAGACAGGCCAGCTCGGTGATTTCACCGGCAGTCATTGGGCCGGTTGTATCCTGGGAACCAACCGTGGTCATTTTCGGCAGGCAGGAGGTGCCCGGTAGAACGCCCCCTACGCCGCAGGCTTTACCGACCAGCTTCTGCGCGAGCGAGTAACCCTGGCCTTCCTTCGGCTGCGGATTGCTCGGCACCACAAAAATACCGGACTCGTCGAGCGAACTCATGCCCAGCGCGGCGCGCGCCTTTTCGGTGAGCTGTTTTCCGATAATCAGCGGAACACGTCCACCAGCGCGGTATTCGTCGAGAATAGTATCCGGCTTTACCGGATAAGAGGTGATTTCGTTGCCATCGGCATCCGTAATCAGACCTTTTATCGGATAGACTTTGATCACCATTCCGGTTGCCAGCCTGGACACATCAGCCTGAATCGGAAGTGCACCGGAGTCTTCAGCGGTGTTGAAGAAAATCGGCGCAATGGTGCTGCCGATAACAATCCCACCGCGTCGCTTGTTCGGAACACACGGGATATCCTGCCCAATGTGCCAGATCAGCGAATTACAGGCGGATTTACGCGAAGATCCGGTACCGACCACATCACCGACAAAGGTTACCGGAAGGTTTGTTTTCTCTTTCAGTTCGGCGATTTCCTGCGGGCCGTTCGGAAACAGCGTTCCGCCCATACAGGTAGAGTGCAACGGAATGTCAGCGCGAGTAAATGCATAGGAAGCGGGAGAGAAATCATCGGTGTTGATTTCCCCGCCCACCTTATAGACAACCGTTTCAACCTCTTCAGCAACTTCCGGCAGCGAGGTAAACCACTCTCCGTTGGCCCACGAAGCCAGAATATCTTTTGCAGTTTCATTTCCGCCGTCAGCCAGCGCCTGAATATCTTCAAAGCGGTTTACGGAAAGAACCATGTTTTTCAGGGCGGTTGCAGCGATAGCAGCACGTTCCCCTTGCTCTTCAACCAGCTTGATCAGTCCGTCGAGGTTGTATCCCCCGACCATGGTTCCCAGCAGTTCCACAGCGCGCTCCGCTGAAATCAACGGCGTCGATTCTTCGCCGCGCGCAACTTTAAACAGGAATTCAGCCTTCACCTGAGCCGCCGGATCAACCCCCGGGTTCACACGGTCCGCAATCAATTCAACCAGCTCGTCCTCTTTGCCGGCCGGCGGATTCCTCAGAAGCGCAATCACTTCTGCGGTCTGTTCTTTGCTCAGCGCCAGCGGCGGAATTCCATCCTTCGCACGCTCTTCAACATGAGCGTAATACTCTTCAAAAAATTGACTCATACGAACTCCCTTTCGTTCTTGGAAAAATGACGGGCAAAACTAGTGTTTGCACCGCGGGGTGTCAATGTCAGGACACGAGCTCATACAGAGGAAACCGCTCACTCTTGCGCAAACTGCTGGATAAGGATCAGGTCTTCGGCATAGAAGAGCTGGGGAAAGACAAGGGTTGCCGTTCCCTCAAACCGATCACCCTGTTCTTCAGGAACGAGTTCCAATCGGCTAACTACCATGCTGCGATTGTGTCGCTCAGCCTCCTTGAGGAATGCGACGATCCCAAATAAACTTCCGCTTAGCTTTACCTTCACTGAGCAAGGAGCCAGGCCAGGATATACGTGTGCACCGATCTGACGGAACCCCCAAGGAGTATCCATGCCAAAAGGCAGTTCCAGCCCCCGAACTGTAAATTCCATGTTTAAACCGCGCTCGATATACAACTCACAGAACAGTTGTGTGCACCAGGATTCCGCACCATCGGCGAGGGCGAACATCCAGCCAGACTGCTCCAACACCTCACAAGCCAGATCCCTCAGCTCGGGCAGGGTCAATCGGATTTCTGCGGTCCGACTCTCGATAGCTTCGATTTCATGTCGGATTCGCTCCTGCCTACCACTCAGTCCGCGACCCTTAAGCCACAAGGCCCCGCTGGCCATGAACGAAACAAGCAACGCCGTGGTCATCCACTTCTGGGTCAGTGTCATATCAAGCATCCATCACAGGTTCAAAGAAACACGGGCATTCTTAAGGAGTGGCCTGTTCTTGAGAAGCGGCATGCCACGCCAGCTCCTGATCCAAGGAGGCAGTAAGTTGCCAGCGGCCGAATAAGCGCGGCAGTTCTTCGTTATCTTCCTCTGAAATCTCCATCCCAAACGGAGACTGCAGCTCCGAGTTAATCCGATCTAAAAAAACCGGAAAGACATATTTCCCCTCCCCGGCGCCGGAATCAACCAGATCAACAGAGGCATTCCCCGCCAGCGACAAAGCATATTTTAAAAAAGGGCGCCGAAGATTCTCGGGCAGCGGCCGATATAAAAAGGAGCGCTCCACAAAGAAATAATCCAATTCAAGCTCGCTAG
>JBDLJW010000026.1:0-17666 GCA_039714135.1 Verrucomicrobiota bacterium | reverse complement strand
AAGGTGGTGGTGGGGGATGGATTCGAACCATCGAACTCTAAGAGGGCAGATTTACAGTCTGCTGCGTTTGACCGCTTCGCTACCCCACCGTTCCCGATAAAGGAGCGGATAACTTACCCGAAATTTTTGGTTTGTCTACTATCATTTTCGGGAAAATTACTATAAATCTTTTTCCACTATGAATGCTTTATCAAAACCCATTGTCTGTTGCGGTTTTACGCCATGTATCCAGCGCATCATTGAATTTGAAAACCTTGAAAAAAACAGGGTGAACCGCGCCTCGCGCGTGACCATTGGCATTGGTGGAAAAGGGGCGAATACGGCAAGAATGGTGACACAACTGGGTGAACGGCCGGAACTGGTTGGTTTTGCGGGCGGGGCAAATGGTCGGCTGCTCGAAGATATGCTGAGCCGGGAGGGAGTTGCCTTCCAGCATGTGGAAGTCGAGGGCGAAACTCGCATCTGCCAGACCTTGCTGGAGTCGGGCAATCCGGATTGCACCGAGCTGGTGGAGGAGATGCCCTCAATCTCCGCAGGTGAATGGGAGCGGATGTCGGGGATTTTTCAGTCGATGGAGCTCTCGAATGCTGTTGTCGCAATTTCCGGCAAATTACCTGCCGGCGCTCCGGTCGATGCCTATGCACAGATTACTCGAATGGTGTCGGAGCAGGGTGGGCTGGTAATCCTTGATGCACCGGGCGAACCGCTATTGCTGGCGCTGGAGCACAAGCCGTTTGTCGTAAAAATCAATGATGTTGAGCTGTTGCAGACTATTGGGGGCGAGGATTTGATGGGCGCCTGTCGGGAGTTGATTCAACGCGGGGCTCGGTCGGTGCTGATTACGCGCGGAAGTAGAAGTTCATTTTTTGTGGATGAATCCAAAGCCCTGGAAATCTTTCCGCCAAGGATTGAGGCGGTCAACCCGGTTGGAAGCGGCGACGCAGTTACGGCGGGAATGGCCGTGGAACTGAATCGGGGCACGGAGATCTCCGAGGCAATTATTACCGGAATGGCTTGTGGTGCCGCCAATGCGCTGAATCTGCTTTCCGGCATGCTCAAGCTGGATGATGTCGAACGGCTACGTTCCGCCGTGAGTGTGAAGCCCATTGACTAGAGCATTTTACGATTCATCTGCCGTATTCTTGCTTCCTGCGGCATCGGTTGAGTCTTCTCATGAAATTCAACATAGAGCAACTATGCCTATATTTCATGAGTAGCCCAACCTTGTCCTCGGTAACGCCATAATACGGCATCTCAATCGATCAATGCTCTAATCGGGCTTTTCGCCTTTTTTTCTCTCCTTGGAGCGTTGCCGCAGGTCTTGAAAGAACCCCTGCATAACGGCCTTGCAGTCATTTTCCATCACACCGGTTTCAACCTCTACAGCGTGATTTAGGTCGGCGTCGTTGAGGATACTGAACTTGGAGACGGCACCACCTCGGATGGGATCGGTCATTCCCCAAACAACCTTCTTCATGCGGGAGAGCACAAGCGCCCCGGCACACATGGGGCAGGGTTCTTTGGTGACATACATCACTGCACCATTGAGCCGCCAATTGCCGACGGCCTGCGTGGCCTGGGTAATGGCAAGGATTTCGGCGTGGGCGGTGGGATCATTGAGCGTTTCGGTTTGGTTGTGTGCCTTGCCGATCACTTTACCCTCGAGCACGATGACGGCGCCGCAGGGCACTTCGCCCTCGGCGGCGGCCTGATCTGCCTCGCGCAGGGCCATGCGCATGAATTGGATATCTGGTGAAAAGTTGTCCATATTATACTCTGAGATTTGCAATCAGTTAGGAATGATAACACTGAGGGCGCGGGGGAGGACTTCGATTTTCACATCCGCAACGGCTTCCATCAATTCGCCGTCGATCTGGATAGGTGAGTTGTTTTCGCGCTGAACAGTCATGGTTTTGAAATGGCGGTTGACGACCAATGGGTGGCGGTGAAAGGTCTTCTCGATGAAACGATACACATGGGTCAGCACTAGCGGCATATCCTTTTTCTCGATGGCAACGAGTTCGAGGTCGCCGCTGTCGGCCTGGGCATCGGGAGCCACGAGGACATCGCTACCAAACTGCGAAAGGTTGGCAATGGTGAAGATGAGCGGATGTTTGAGTTCCAGATGCTTGCCGTCAATATCCACATGGAAGGGCTGCGCCTTGTATTCAAGCAGTTGCTGGGCCCCGGCGAGCACATAGGGAACAATCCCGCGAAAGGGATATTTCTCAAAGGTCTCGACCAATGCGCCGTCCCACGCCATGGAGCAGGTTACAAAAAAGAGGCGATCATTGACCTTTCCAACATCAATGGAAACGGTATCTCCCTCGAACAGGGCCGTTGCGGCGGCATCGGGATGGAGCGGAATCTTGAAGTGCCGGGCAAATCCGTTTCCGCTGCCGGCGGGAACCACGCCGAGCCGCACATCGGTATTGACCAGCTCGGAGCCGATGGTGTTGACCATGCCGTCGCCGCCGACCACCAGCACTGTATCGATTCCGCGCTCAATGGCACGCCGAACCTTGGCCGCACCGTCTTCAGCGGACTGGCTGAATTGGAACGACACATCGTGCCCCGGTGTGTCCCACACCTTTTCAATGGCGGAGATGTAGCGATGGGGGCCACCGACGCCTGACTTTGGATTGATGAGTACGAGCACCTGTTTCATGGGTCTTCCAGTTCTTCAGCTTGAGGTATTTTGTAGCACATGAACGGGGACTTGTGAATCTTGTTTAGAAAGTATGAATCCGGCAAATAAGCATTGCTGTGAATCCGCATTTGCCTATTCTTTCCTCATGGGGAAGTTCTTTTTCAGGTATTGGGAACATTTGCTGTTGGTCGGGATGCTTGTGCTGGCAACGTCGTGTGCCCGCATCGGGAACTTCGCGGAAAAGCGGGCGGATCGTGCCGCCTATGGAAACATCCGCGGAGCGCAACAGGCAGGACTGGGAAAGTCCTTCGAATTTTCCATCGATGCGGAAGAAAATCTGCGGTTGCGCGAATTGCTCGAACAGGATCGAAATACGGAGGAGCCGGAACTACTATCCCTTGCGGATACCTTGGCCATCGCCCTGGCCAACAGCCGCACCTACCAGACCCGTAAGGAAACCTTGTTTATCCATGCGCTGAACCTTACCGGAACGCAAAAAGACTTCAATTGGGACTACAGCGCCTCGGCCTCCGCAGGGTCGTCGGCAACAAGATTTTCGGATGGCACCATCGAGACCTTTGGAGACAACGGAGTCGATGCGGAGTTCATGGCAGGGGTCAAGCGCACACTGGCCTCGGGTGCGAAGGTCAGCCTGAGCTTTAGCCAGAACATGGTGAACTACTTCACGAACCCGGACTCCAGCGATGCCAAAAATGCCTTGTCGTTCAACATTGTCCAGCCCCTGCTGAACGGATTCGGGCCTTTGGTAACGAAGGAGCCGTTGCGCCAGGCCGAGCGCGACATGGTCTATGCCGTGCGCGACTTTAAACGCTACCAGCAAGGCTTTGTGATCGATATGGCCGGGCAATACTACGCGACGCTGCGGTCGCTCGACCAACTCGACAACGAACGCAAGAACTATGAGAGCACCATTGCCAACCGCGAGCAGACCGAGTCGTATGCCAAGGCGGGACGGATTGCCGATTTCGAGGCGGCGCAGGCTCGCCAGAGCGAGTTGAATGCCGCAGACCGCTGGACATTGTCGCGGGCGAACTACCAAAAGGCGCTGGATGATTTTCGTTTCACGCTGGGCCTTCCAATCGATTTAAACGTCGAACCCGATCCGCGCGAACTTGAGTTGCTGGAGGAGCGTGGTCTGATCGAGCTGGAGATCGCCTTGCCGGAGGCGGTCGATGCGGCTATTTCGAACCGGCTCGATCTGGCCAATCTGCGCGAAAAGGTGGAAGACAAGGAGCGCAATGTAAAAATCCAGTTGCGAAACTTCCTGCCGAAGCTGGACGTTGACTATACGGTGTCGAAGGAACTCGAAAGCTTCTTCAACACCAATGCCACTGCCGATGTAAGCCAAAACCTGGGCGTGTCGCTGAACCTTCCCCTTGACTGGACGGAAAAACGAAACGCCTACCGGCGTGCCCAGATCAATCTCGAACAGGAAAGCCGGAACCTGGTTGCAGACGAGTCGGACGTGCGGCGCAATGTCCGCGACCTGTGGCGGAAGCTGGAGCGCAATCGCTCGGTCTACAACAACCGTCTGTTGAGCGTGAGGCTTTCCGGACGCCGCGTGGAAAACACCACGCTGCTGCTCAAGCAGGGCAAGGCGCTGACGCGCGACCTGCTTGACGCGGAGGACGACCTGCTAAGCTCGAAAAACGCGGCAACCAGTGCCTTGGTGGATTACACCATTACCCGGTTGCGCTTCTGGAACGCGATCGAACGTTTTGAAATCGACCCGAAGGGAATGTGGTATGAACAGGCTGATGGAAATACTGAAGAACCTGTGGCAACGCCGTAGCGGCAAGATTGCTATCGGCATTATTGCGGTGGTTGTCGTTGCCCTTGCCCTCAAGCCGGGGAAAGGATCCAACCGGGTCGATCCGGACAACACGAACTTTTGCCGCGTGCAGCGCGGCGATCTGGTGGTGAGCATCCTGCAGGCGGGCGAACTCAAGGCCAAGGTCAGCCGGGATATCCACAACGATGCCCATCACGACGCGGAGATTGTCGAGATCGTCGAAGACGGCGCCACGGTAACCAACGGCCAGCTCCTGTTCGAACTGGAGTCGAGCCAGTTGAGGGAAAACTATCTCAACCAAAAATCGGGCGTGGCCAACGCAGAGGCCGACCTGATGCACGCACAGAAGGAGATGGAGATTGCCAAGCTGAAGCATGCCACCGACTTGGAAAGCGCCGTATTGAAAGTGGAGCTTTCCATGCTGGATCTACAGAAATATACCGAGGCGGAATATCCGCAGCTGGTGCTCAAGGCGGAGTCCGGCATTACCCTGGCAAAATCGGAGCTGGAACAGGCGCGCAGTGAATTGTCCGGCACCAAGGAGCTCTACGACAAGGGATATTCCAACCGGCAGGAGCTTGAGTCCGATCAATTGGCCGTTGATCGCAAGGAGATCGAGGTCAGGAACAAGACCAAGGACCTGGAGATCCTCCAGGACTACACCTACATCAAGCAGCTAAAGGAAAAGAAAAACGCAGTGGCGAACAACGAGTCGTCGCTGGAGCGGCTCAAGAAATCGTACGCATCCGAGGTGCTGCGCAAGGAGGCGGCTTTGGAATCGAAGAAGACGCGGCTCGAGATCGCGAAGAACCAGCTTGCCACCCGCGAGGAAAAATATTCCAACACCAAGGTCTATGCCGATTTCGACGGACAGGTCTTCTACCCGCAGGAGCGCCACCGGCCGAAGATTGAAAAAGGGGCGGCGCTTCACTATCGCCAGCGCATCCTTTCATTCCCGGACTTGAGTGCATGGGATCTCAAGGTGGGCATTCCGGAAGCGATGATCGACAAGGTCTCGCTAGGACAGGAAGCTGTCGCCACGCTGGATGCCTTGCCGGGACTGGTTCTGCGAGGGCGCGTGGAAAAAATCAGCGCCGTGCCCGATTCCCAGAATTGGTTCAACTCTGGCGTCAAGACCTACACGATCATGATCGACGTTGTTTCCGAAACCGATGCCCAGCTAAAGCCGGGCATGTCGGCCACGGTGGAGATTGTGACCGATCAGTTGCGCGATGTCTTCCATGTTCCGATCCAGGCCGTCGTCTCGCACAAGGACAAGCACTATGTCTATACCGTCAAGCGCGGGCGCAAGCAGCTGCGCGAGGTCGAAATCGGGAAATACAATACGCAGTTCATCGAAATCGTCCATGGCTTGGAGGAGGACGAGAAGCTGTTGCTCTACGCCGAGGTCGAGTTGGAATCCGATGCCAAGCTGAAGAAAAGCCCGCTTTCGGAAGAGAGTAGAAAGAAAGAGGAACCGGAGAAGCAATGATTCCCATCGTCGAGCTCAGGAACGCCTCCAAGGAATATGTAAACGGTTTGTTGAGGGTGACGGCGTTGCGCGGAATTGATCTGCAGATCAATTCCGGCGAATACGCGGTGATTATGGGAGCTTCCGGGTCGGGGAAGTCGACCCTGCTCAACCTGCTTGGCTGTCTCGATCATCTGTCCGAAGGCGAATATCTTTTGGGTGGCGAAAACGTCTCCAACCAGTCCGACGACGAACTGTCCGAGATCCGCTCGAAGCGGATCGGTTTTATCTTTCAGTCCTACAACCTGATTCCCCAGCTCAACGTGCTCGAAAACATCGAGGCTCCGCTCTTCTACCAAGGAATGCCGAGCTCCGAGGCGCGCGCCAAGGCCGAAGCCCTGGCCGAACGCACGGGACTTTCCGACCGGCTAAGACACAAGCCCATGGAGCTTTCCGGTGGCCAGCAGCAACGCGTGGCGATCGCCCGTTCATTGGCGTGCGACCCCATTCTGATACTCGCCGACGAGCCGACCGGAAACCTCGACACAAAAACCGGCGCGGAAATCCTTGAACTCATCAACGAGCTGCATCAAGAGGGGAAAACCATTGTGATGGTCACGCACGACGACGACATTGCACACCGCGCCCAGCGCGTGGTTTGCTTTCGGGACGGTCAAATTATCTCCAATGAATGGAACGGGGCATCCAAGGCATGAAGTCGATGCGTCCAGAGCGGATGGCCAAGCTGGCGGTCAAGAACCTGAGCCAGTACAAGCTGCGCGCGGGACTGACCATGCTGGGCATTATTTTTGGTGTCTGTTCCGTGGTGGCCATGCTTAGTGTCGGCGAGGGGGCCAATCGCGAAATCCAGGAAAAGATCCAACGGATGGGAAGCCGGAACATTCTCATTCAGAGTGTCAAGATTCCCCGCGATGAAAACTCGACCCAAACCAAGCGCAATTTCATAGCATCCTATGGTTTGACCTATGACGATGCGGAAGGCCTTTCACGCCATGTGCCCAACCTGGCGGCCAGCACCCCGATCAAGAAGCTTCGGTTCGACGTGCAGTTCAAGGCGCGGAAGCTGCAGACCGATGTCATCGCCACGACGCCCTGGTTCCTGCGCGTACAGAACCATCGTATGGTGCGCGGTCGCTTCCTCTCCAGCGCCGACATGGAATTCGGCACCCCTGTCTGCGTCATCGGGACACGTTTGACGCGCATTCTGTTCGCTGGCTACGACCCCATTGGAAGAACACTGAATATTGACCGCGATTCCTATACGGTTGTCGGGATTGTCGGCGACATTGCCCAGAGCGAGATTCCGACGGGAAACGAGCTCTGGCTTGAAGGCGAAAACCAGAATGTCTACATTCCGCTACGCACTTATCTCCAGAAGCGCGGCGATCTCTTTACCCAGTGGTCGGAAGGCGGCGGCACATTCGAGAAGATCGAGCTGCACGAATTGATCCTGACCATCAACGAGCAGGAAAACGTGGTGCGGGCGGTGGATGCCGTCCGACGCGTGCTTCGGAAAAACCACGACAAGGAGGACTACAGCATCGTGGTGCCGCTCGAACTCATCCGCCAGGCGCGCGAAACCCGCCGTCTGTTCAACATCGTCCTCGGCTCCATCGCGGCCATCTCGCTCATTGTCGGCGGCATTGGCATCATGAACATCATGCTCGCCACCGTCAGCGAGCGCACCCGCGAAATCGGCATCCGCCGCGCCCTCGGCGCGCGGCGGCGCGATATCGTTCTGCAATTCCTGATGGAAACCCTGATCCTTTCACTATCCGGCGGAGTAATCGGGTTGGTTTTCGGCGCGCTGATCCCCATGGCCATTACTGCGGCAACCGGGGTCAAGACGGTACTGACCCTCCCCGCATTCGTCGTGGCCTTCGCCGTTTCCGTAACCGTTTCAGTGGTCTTCGGCATCTATCCCGCGCGCCGCGCCGCGCTAATGGATCCCATCGAGGCGCTACGCCACGAATAAGCGAATTTCTAGAAGGTGTTTCCAATCGAGAAGTAGAAGTGCGGGCGGATGCTTTCGGCTTTTCCGATGGCAATGGTGCAGCTGCCGAGAATGGTATCGGCACCGAGGCCGGCAAGGACTCCATAGTTGAGGTCATCGAAGCGCATGTCGGCAGAAGAGAACCACGTATTGCCGGCATCGCCGCGAAGCAGGGCATAGAGCCCGTTTCCAAGAGCCGGCGGCAGGCGGCCTAATCGATAGCGGTAGCCAAGGCTTCCGAGTCCGTAGTAGTCGCCCCGTAACTGGTAGGGGGCCATGCCCGCAAAGCTGTCGAGCCCGCCCATATCGAACGATGCGTAGAAGGGCAGGTCCGTTCCCTGGCTGCTGCCGATGGAGAGTTTGGGCTCGATGGTGTGACGGCCGATGGTGTACGGCGCAACAGCCTGAAGCTGCAACCTGCTGAAGGTTTCGTCCGACCCTGCCTGCTCGAAGGCAAACATGCCGTCGAGCTCGATTCTATACCCGGCAGAGGGGAAGACGGGATCGTCCAGCTGGTCGACCCGTAGCCGGGTGGTTGCGGCCACGACGGCATCGTCGATTTTGGACAATATATTGGTTCCGCTGTTCCCTTCCACTATTGCATACCCGCCGAGCAAGCCGATGCGGAATTCGCCATATTCAAAAAAGTTGATGCCTGTGTCCAGCGCGCCGCCGGCGAAGTGCTGGTCGATGTCGGCCACATCCGTGTCCTCAATATAATAATCGATATCTTCCCCTAGATAGAAAGCGGACGAGGCAAGGAAGAAGCGTTCTGAGCGGGATACGGGCTGGTACCATTCGCCAAGGGCATAGCGCCTGCGTCCGCCGCCTTCGAGGTCGACCCGGAGTTCGCCGCCGAGGGGATTGAGCTGGGTGCGCGTATAGTTGAGCAGCAGGCTCCACATTGTGGCGGCATCGGTGGTGGTTTCGAGTTTTATTCCAAAATGGAGATAGGTGGGTCCCCAGAATTTTTCGATGGTCTTGTATTCCAGCCTGTAGCCGGAGTTGGTGGGGCTGAGGTTGTAGGTGACAGTTTGGAAGTCGCCCATTCCGTGGATGCGGCGGAGGTCGTCGCATACCGTTTCAAGCAGTAGCGGACCTTTCTTTGCTTTGATGCGGCTGCGAATAATGGCTTCGGAAACCGTTTTGTTTCCGGTGACTTCAATATCGGTAACGAGGATTTTCCCGTTGCGCGTGAAGCGTTGCTTTTCCAGATAGGCATGGAAGGTTTCAGGGTTGGTGGAGTATTGGCTTAGTGGTCTGCGCAACTCTTCCGCCGCCTTGCGGCCGGCAGGGATGATCTCCTTTGCACGATGGAACTGGGAGGGAGAGGCATCGGTAAGGTCGGGGGCGATAACCAGATCGGCCATCGCGAGCTGCCTTTTCTGGTCGGGGCGGCGCATGAGGGTGTATGTGCGTCCAACGACATCGCCCAGCGAGCTAAAGTCGCTATCGGCGCTTTCAGCGGCGGAGCTGGCGCCGACATCGATGGCAATAATGATATCGGCACCCATTTTCTTGATGGCTTCCACCGGGACATTGTTCAGGACGCCGCCATCCACCAGCACCATGCCGTCCATACGGACCGGAGTGAATGCGCCGGGAACCGCCATGCTTGCGCGCATGGCCTCGGCAAGGTTTCCCGACTTTAGTGTAACGGATGATCCACTACGCAAATCGGTGGCAACGGCGCGGTAGGGAATGTTCAGCTGGTCGAAATCAGTGATGCCGACACTGTTTATGGAAAAGGTTTCGAGCACATTGTTGAGCTTTTGGCCGTAAGCTACTCCGGGGGAGAATACGACCCGCCAATCCTTGAGGCCAAACTCCATGCCCATGAGACGCTTATCGTCGACCTTGCGGCGATAGTCCAGAAACGGGTGCGGCGAACGGTCTTTAAGCACCTCCCACCAGTTCAGCGTCGTAAATTGCCGTTCCATTTCGGCCGGGGACATGCCGGAAGCATACATGCCGGCAACGATTGCGCCCATGCTGGTTCCGCCAATGTAGTCGATCGGAATTTGAAGCTCTTCCATCACCTGCAAGACACCGACATGCGCAAACCCCAATGCACCTCCACCGCCAAGCACAAGTCCGATCTTCGGGCGTTCCTCTTCGGCACAGAGGGTGCCGAGGAGGAGTGCTATAACAAGAATCGTGAATGGTATGCGCTTTGTCATTTAAAGAAGCTAACAACGTTGCCGTCGGCTCTTCAAGGTTTTTGAAGGAAAGGAGGATCTTTTCAGGGCAAATAAACAGGCCTTCAGCCACCGGCGGCTCGAATTATCCTGTTCCTGCCTTGAAGGCTGTTCATTCCGCAAAAAAAATCGCGAACAGTTCGGGGTGTAGTGGATTGATGGAGAGTTGCTTACAAAAGCACCTTCTTTTTTTTTAAATTTTTGTTTGAAAGCCATAAGCACATCATTACATTGATGGCCGCTTTAGAAAACAAAGGGTGCGGTAGCCAAGTGGTTAGGCACTGGATTGCAAATCCATGAACATCGGTTCGAATCCGATCCGCACCTCCAGTTTTTCGGCTGTTGATTTTAATGGAGATTAGAAATGGCTGTTCCGCAAGATCTGTTCTATGCAAAGACCCATGAGTGGGTTTCCCTCGAAGATGGCATCGCAACCGTAGGTATTACCGACTTTGCCCAGAGCCAGCTTTCCGATTTGACTTTTGTCGAGCTTCCGGAGGTTGGAGCCACATTTGAAGCGGACGATGAAGTCGCCGTTGTGGAATCCGTTAAAGCCGCGGCCGACATCTATGCTCCGGTTGCCGGCGAGGTAATTGAAATCAATGCCGAGCTCGAAGATGCCCCGGAGTTGATCAATAAGGATGCCTTTGGTGCCGGATGGCTCTTTAAGCTGAAGGTGGTCGACGAATCCGAGGTCGACAACATGCTTGATGCGGAGTCCTACGAGGATCTTTGCCCTGCCGATTAAATTCGTGTTTTTACTTTGAAAAAGAGGGGGATGAAAATCCTCCTTTTTTGTTTATGCAATGAATGCCTGGTCCGTCCATTTCAGCGATCCTGTTTCCTATCAAACCGGTCTGGACATCCAGCATCGCCTGCTCAAGGCACGGCAGGAAAACAAGATCCCCGACACGGTGCTGATTCTCCAGCATAAACCCGTTGTCACGCTCGGCAACCGCGGTCGCGCCAACTATCTGCTTAAAACAGAAGAGGAATACCGCGAACTGGGCATTGAGCTGTTCCATGCTGAGCGGGGTGGCGACGTGACCTTCCACGGCCCCGGCCAATGGGTGCTCTATCCCATTCTCTACCTTGGCGGAAACGAAGCCGATTCCCATGGTTACCTCTATAATCTTGAAGAGATTGCCATTCGAACTCTGGGCGACTACGGCACCGAAGGGTTTCGGCGTGAAGGAAAGTCCGGTGCATGGACCGATGCCGGCAAGATTGCCGCCATCGGGTTCCGGTTGAAGAAGTGGGTTTCATTCCACGGCATGAGCTTCAACGTCAGCAACGACCTCATGGGATTCGATACCATTGTTCCGTGCGGTCTTGTGGGAGAACCGGTTGCTTCGCTTAAAACCATTCTAGGCGATGCCTGTCCCGAAATGGGTAAGGTTTGCGATTCCCTGCTCAATCATTTTTCAACGGTCTGCAATCGCGACCTTGAACGTTTTGATGCGGACGGGGAGATGCCTCCTGCATTGCAGGAACTAATTCGTAATCTGTAACTTCAAGATGCGCAGCTTCCTGCCCCTGAGGGCAGTCAATATTCCTCGTTCCAGGTTTCGACCTGCTCCATGGCATGCTTGGCGGTGAGGTCGATGTGGATAGGGGTGAGGGCGACATAGCCGGAGTTCACAACGCGCACATCGGTGTCGGCAGAGTCGTCAAGCAGGTCAAGTTCCCCGTCGAGCCAGTAATAGTTGTTGCCGCGCGGATCAATATGGGTTGAAAACTTTTCAACAAACCGCGAGCGCCCCATGCGGGCGGCCTTCATTCCCTTGAGTTCGGATAGCGGGACGTTGGGTACATTGACGTTGAGCAGTGTTCCGTCAGGCAACGGGTTTTTCAATGTTTTGGCAACAATCTCCTCGGCGACCTTTGCGGCGGTCTCCCAGTGCGGGTCCTGATAGGTGCAGAGTGAAATGGCGATGCCGGGAACGCCGAGGATGACGGCTTCGCTGGCGGCGGACACGGTTCCGGAATAGAGCACGCTGATGCCGGTGTTGGAGCCGAGGTTGATGCCGCTGACGACGAGGTCGGGCAGGTCGTCCTTGTGCATCAGGCAAAGGGCGAGCTTGATGCAGTCGGCCGGAGTGCCGCCGACGGCGGTGCCGAACGGCTGCTCATTCTTCTCGACGGAAATGGTCTTGATCGGGTCGGTGAGGGTGATGGCGTGTCCGGCGGCGCTACGCTCTGTGTCGGGGGCGACCACATGCAGGTCTCCCAGTTCTCCAATGGCCTTGTGGAGCACGGAAATTCCGCGCGCGTGGATGCCGTCGTCGTTGCAAAGTAAAATCTTCATATCTGGAATATGCGGGCCCGCCGCGGAAACATCAATGAAAATGGTGGTCTGGGGTGGTTCTTCGGTGGGAAAAGAGGGGGTTGCTTATCTCTTCTTTTTACTGATAGACTACCGCGCTTTACGAAATAGGAGTAGGGGAACCTATGCGGATAGTAATTATTGGAGCCGGCAATGCCGGCCGGCAGCTCGCCATGCGGTTGTGTGAAGAACGGCACAGCGTCGTGATGGTGGATCGCGATGCCGGCGCATTGGCGCAGGCCGAAACCGGTTTGGATATATTGACGATTTGCGGGCAGGGTTCCAGCCCTTCCGTACTTGAGGAGGCAGGGGTCGACAAATCCGATTTGCTCATTGCTGTAACCGATAACGACGAGGTGAATATCCTCGCCTGCCTCTTCGCCAATTCAGCAGGGGTAAAGGGCAAGGTTGCCCGTGTAACAAATCCAAAGTATATCCACGGATCGCCGCGCTACGACCTGCAGGAAATGGGCATCGATTTGATCATCAACCAGAAGCAGGAGTGTGCCCACGAGGTTTACAACATGCTCCAGATGCCGGGTGCGCTGGAGGCATTCGATCTTTTCGCCGGAAAGGTAATGGTGGCGGGTTTCAGCATCAATGCGGTTAGCCCGCTGCTGGATCGTACGCCGGCCGAGTGCGATCGCCTTGACCTGATCCAGAGCGTCCGCGTAATTGCCATTCGCCGCGGCGACGAGCTGGTGGTGCCGCACGGTAGCACCGTCTTTAAGCAGAACGACCTCGTCTATCTTGTCGGGCAACGTTCCGATATTGCCGCATTTTTCAATTGGGTTTGCCCTGATATCAAACCGTTTGAAAAGGTAATCATTGCCGGCGGCGGTGATCTCGGCCTGATGCTTGCCAAATTTATCGAGAACAACGTCGAATGCGTCCTGCTGGAGCGCGACGAAGAGCGTGCCCGTGTCTGCTCGGCCGAACTCAACAAGACGCTGGTCCTTAGGGGCGATTCGCTGACCGAGAGCGCGCTGGAGGAATCCGGCCTTCACGACCGCACGGCATTCGTTGCATTGACCGGTGACGACGAGAGCAACATCATGAACTGTTTGATGGCTCAGAAAAAGGGAGCGGCATTTACGGTAACACAGATTGCGCGTACCGACTTTGTTCCGGTGGTTGAGCAACTCTATCTGGTCAATCGCGTAGTGAGTCCCTACATTTCGACCACCAATGCGATTCTCCACTATCTCCGGTCCAAAAAGGTTCGCGCCGCTTCGCTGCTGCACAACCTGCCGGGAGAACTGCTCGACGTGGTTATTGCCGCAAAAAGCCGAGCTGCCGGAAAGCTCATTCAGGAGATCAAAATGCCAAGTACGGCGATCATTGCCACGGTTATGCGCAATGGCGAGGTCATGACCGCCACCGGTGATCTTCAGCTAAAAGCCAATGATCGTGTTTTGATTTTCTGTCACCCCGATGCCATCAAGAAGATCCAATCCATCTTTCTCTAAGGGCAATCATGAATAAACGCGCCGTATTCCATTTGGTTTCCTATATGACGCTCGTAATCGGGATTGCGATCGTTGGTTGTGCCGGTGTCTCCTTCTACTACGGCGAGCCGCTGGAGATTCAATTGAGCCTCATCTATGCCGGACTCATCGCCATAGTTTGCGCCGGCGTGGTGGGTCTTCTGACTCGTGGCGACATCAACCTTTCCCGCCGCGATGGTTTTGGCGTGGTGGTTTTCGGGTGGCTTTCCGCAACCATCTTTGGTTCGTTGCCCTATATCTTTTCCGATGTCATTCCCCATCCGGTTTCGGCCATGTTCGAGACCATGTCCGGTTTCACGACCACGGGGGCATCTGTATTGTCGGGGCTTGAGGAAATTCCGCGCGGCATCCATTTCTGGCGCGCACTCACGCACTGGTTCGGCGGAATGGGCGTGCTGGTGCTTTGCGTGGCAATCCTGCCGTTTCTCGGGGTGGGGGGGATGCAGATTTATCGCGCCGAAATGCCCGGCCCTTCCAAGGATCGCCTTACTCCCCGCATCACCACCACCGCCAAGCTGTTGTGGGGGGTCTATGCGTTGCTGACGCTGATCGAGGCCATGCTCCTCAAGTTTGTCGGCAAGATGGGTTGGTTCGATGCCTTCTGCCACACCTTCGGCACCATGGCTACCGGTGGTTTCTCAACCTACTCCGCCAGTGTTGGCGCGTTCGACAGCGCGGTCATCGATACCATCATCATCATTTTCATGTTTCTGGCCGGCGTAAACTTTTCGCTCCACTACCATGCGCTTACCGGTAAGCCGGGCCGCTATTTCCGCGATCCGGAATTCCGGTTCTACTTTATCTTTCTCGCCGGCGCATCGCTTTTCATTACGTTCAATGTATGGTTTTCCGGGGACGTTTCCCTTGGTCGTTGCTTCCGGGATGCCACCTTTACCGCCACCTCCATCCTGACCACCACCGGATTCTGCACGGCCGACTTCGACCAATGGCCGAACGCGTCGCGCCTGCTGCTGGTTGTGATGATGTTCATGGGCGGTTGCGCCGGGTCGACCGGCGGCGGGATGAAGATTGTCCGCGTCTTCATCATGTTCAAGAAGATGCTCCGGGAGATGAAACTGTTCATGCGCCCCTCCGCTGTTATCCAAATGAAGTTGGGCGGCAAGCCGGTGGAGCAGGAGATCGTCTCCCACATCTCCGCCTTCTTCGCCATCTTTGTACTGATTTTTGCGGTTGGCTCCTTCGTCATGACATTCTTCACGCCCAATCTTGAAACCGCCGCCACCTCCGTTATTGCCACGCTCGGAAACATTGGTCCCGGTCTCAATGCCGTCGGCGCCACGCAGAACTATGCCGCCATTCCGGTGGCAGGACAGGGCATCCTGATCGCCTTCATGTTGCTCGGGCGTCTCGAGCTCTACACTGTACTCATTCTCTTCCTTCCCAGCTTCTGGAAGAAGTAGGAATTATTCTAAAACTTAAAACCTAAAACTTTGCGGGATGGATATGGAACGACTTTCAAAAATCATGGCGGCACGGGGAATGTGTTCCCGGCGCGAGGCCGACCGCTATATCGAGCGCGGGCTTGTTATTGTGGACGGCAAGGTGGTTTCCGTCCTTGGAACCAAGGTTTCGCCCGATGCCGAGATCGAGCTGGCCGAGGCGGGCCGGAAGCGGCAGGCGGCGCAGGCCACGTTCCTTTTGAACAAGCCTGTCGGCTATGTCTCCGCCCAGCCGGAAGATGGCCACAAGCCCGCTGAAGTGCTGCTCACCAAAGGAAGCCGCTGGAAGGAGGATCGTTCACCGCGCAGGTTTAACCCCGCGCAGCTCCGGGGGCTTGCTCCGGCCGGGCGGCTTGATATCGACTCCAACGGCCTGCTGGTGCTCACGCAGGATGGCCGCGTTGCCCGGCGCATCATTGGCGAGGATTCGGATGTCGATAAGGAATACCTCGTGCGCGTTACCGGGAAGCTTTCCGATAAAGGATTGAAGCTGCTCAACCATGGTTTGGAGCTCGACGACAAGCCGCTTAAACCCGCCAAGGTGACTTGGCAGAACGAAGACCAGTTGCGCTTTGTCCTGCGTGAAGGCAAGAAACGCCAGATTCGCCGCATGTGCGAGCTCGTTGGCCTCAATGTGGTTGGCCTCAAGCGCATCCGTGTCGGCAAGATCATGCTCGGCAATCTCCCCTCCGGCCAGTGGCGCTACCTCCGCGACGACGAACGGTTTTAATTCTTTCTTTGCGGGGCTTACAGCTTTGCGCGATAATCAACCCCAATGAGTGTTCAAATTCTTAATGTGAATGAAGAGCATGCCGACTATCTGCGGGATGAGTCGCGCAGGGTGGGGCATGCCGAGAAGATCGCTTTTCCCAAGTCTGCAAACGAGGTGCGCGAAGCACTGCAAACCGCCGCCGAAAACGGCTGGTCAGTTACCATACAGGGAGGACGGACAGGCATTACGGGTGGTTGCGTTCCTGAAGGCGGGCTGATTCTCAACCTCGCGCGCATGAACGCCATCGGTGAAATCAAGGGCGATCAAATGACCGTCCAGCCCGGCGCACTGCTGGCTGATATTGAGAAAACCGTCGGCGGGATCACCGATCCCGCAATGTTCTTTCCATCCGATCCCACCGAAACCACGGCCTCCATTGGCGGCATGGTGGCCAACAACGCCTCCGGGGCACGTTCGTTCCGCTACGGCGCCGTCCGCAACTGGATTCAGGCACTGGAAGTCGTGCTTGCCAATGGCGAAACCGTGCATGTCGAGCGCGGGATGCACAAGGCTGACGGGATGGATTTTAAACTGGGCTGTATCGAAGGAAAGCTTCCGGATCTTCGGCAACCCGATGTAAAGAGCGCGGCGGGCTATTTTGTGAAACCGGACATGGATCTGGTCGATCTCTTTATCGGGGCCGAAGGCACGCTCGGCATCGTTACCGAAATCACCATAAAGCTGCTACCCGCACCGGAGCAGATCAACGGGCTTGTTGCATTCTTTTCTGTCGAAAGGAAAGCGCTGGAGTTTGTGGAGTTCCTGCGCGGAACGGGGTCGGCAATGCCGCCTGTGGCCATCGAACTCTTCGATTCCCAATCCTTGGATCTTCTGCGTCGGATGAAAGCCGAAAACGAGGGTTTTGCGGATTTGCCGAAGCTGGATGCCGAATTCCACACGGCCATCTATTTCGAGTATGACTGCGAGGTACCGGCGGCCGTTGTGGAAAAAGCCGAAGAAGCGGTCGATTGCTGGTTTGCGGAAGGGGAGCACGAAATCGAAATCCTCAAGAATTTCCGGCATGCCGTTCCCGAGGCGGTCAATATGCTCATTGGCGAGCGCAAGAAGAAGATTCCCGGGCTCACAAAGCTCGGTACCGATATGTCCGTGCCGGATTCGGAGCTGGAAAACGTCATGCGGATGTATCATGACGGTCTCGCCGAGGCCGGATTGGAATATGCCATCTTTGGGCACATCGGCAACAACCACGTTCATGTCAATATTATCCCCCGCGGCATGGAGGAGTACGAAAAAGGCAAGGGACTCTATCTCGACTGGGCAAAACGGGTTGTCGGCATGGGTGGTTCCGTTTCGGCCGAGCACGGCATCGGTAAAAGCAAAACCGAATTTCTCAGACTCATGCATGGCGACGACGGCATCCGCAAAATGCAGAAGCTCAAACACCTGTTAGACCCCCAAGGCCTGCTGAATCCTGGAAACCTGTTCCTTAACTA
>JBDLJW010000025.1:0-18683 GCA_039714135.1 Verrucomicrobiota bacterium | reverse complement strand
ATACAGTGCCTGCAACTCGTCTTTGCCGGTGATCGACAGCAATGCCGCCACCTCCTCCACGGAAAGTTCTTCTCCGTTCCTCGCCTTCGCTAAAATCTTTCTAGTCATGGTTTCTCTTTCTCCATCCACAGATTTCACAGATTACCCGGATTCTAATCTGTGAAAATCTGCGTAATCTGTGGACTAAAAATAAAGGTCTCTTTCCCCGGCGCGCACCTGCGCCATGCGCTCTTGAAGTTCTTCCTTCGCCTTGCCTTCGGGCATGGCCTCCAACTCCCGTTCGATCTGCCGCAATCCGGCCTCCAACGTTTCTCCTGTGGCATAGTCGTTCAGATATTCGAGAAAGGTCAAAACGGCGTTCGGCGTGCAAAAACGTTTCACGAAGCCGGGGATGGCGAATTCCATGAAGTGCTCCCCCGTGCGGCCCTTCCGATAGCACCCGGTGCAGAACGACGGAATAAATCCGGCATCGCACAACTCGCGGATCACCTCATCCAACGTGCGATTGTCGCCCAGCAGGAACTGGCTCTTCTTGAAGGCTTCGGGATCGTTTTCGGAATACGACCCCACCCCAATGCTCGAACCACCATCAATCTGGCTTACGCCGAACGCGAGCATCTCATTGCGCAGTTCGGTCGATTCGCGACAGGTCAGAATCAGTCCGGTATAAGGAACCGCCAAACGCAGGATTGCGACGAGACGTTTAAAATCGTAATCCGAAACCGCGTATTTTTCGGTAATCTTGTCGATGTCTGTTCCGATCGCCGGCTCCAGCCGGGGAAAGGAAATCGTATGCGGTCCGACCTTGAAGCGCTCCTCCAAATGAATCGTGTGGTAGAGCAGCGCCATGGTCTCGAAGCGCCAATCATAAAGTCCCAGCAATGCCCCGATTCCAAGATCGTCAATCCCCGCCTCCATCGCCCGATCCAGACCACTTAGACGCCAGAGAAAGTTTGATTTCGGCCCCGACGGATGAACCTTTTCATAGGTCTCGCGGTGATAGGTTTCCTGGAAAATCTGATAGGTTCCGATCCCCGCTTTCTTCACGGTCTTGAAGCCCTCGACATCCAACGGTGCGGCATTGATGTTCACCCGGCGGATCTCGCCCGCCCCCTTTTTAACCTTGTAGACTTCCTGGACACTATCGTGGATATACTGCGCGTCATATTTCGGATGCTCGCCGTAGACCATGATCAGCCGTTTATGGCCGAGATCCTCCAACGCCTCCACCTCGGCTACCAGCTCCTCGCTCAACAACGTTTTGCGATGCACCTCTTCGTTGTCGATGCGAAAACCGCAATAGGCGCAGTTGTTCACACATTCGTTGCCAACATAGAGCGGCGCAAACAACACGATGCGGTTGCCGTAGATGCGCTTCTTCAGCTCGCGCGCACCCTCAAAAATTTCCTCCACCAGCGCCGGCGAATCGGCATTGATCAGCGTAGCCATCTCCTCCGGTTCCAGTCGGTTTTTATCGAGCGAGCGCTGAATGATTTCCCGTACACGCTCCGGCGTCGGATTCTTCGTTTTTTCCAGCCACTCAAAAATCTCGTCGTCCGGGATGAAGCTAGTCAAGCCGTCGGTGTTTACTGTTGGTAGTCCATGTTTCATTTTTCTTCTCCAGAAAGTGACGATTGAAACGTGAGGCGTGACTGGAAAAATCACGATTCACGTCTCACTCTTCACGCATTCTCATAAGCATCCAGCGCGGCGGGAAACGGGGAAAGCACCCGTTTCAACACCCCCTGCGTCTGGGCAATGCACATTCCATAGTTTGTAATCGGCACGCCGGCCGACTCGCACTTCTCGATCCTCGAAAGCACTTCGCGGCGATTCTGCATGCAACCACCGCACTGCACCGCCAGCTTGTATTCGGACAGATTGCCCGGAAAATCGCGGCCGGAATAGACATCGATCTGCACGTCTACACCAACATACTGCCGCAGCCAGCGCGGAATCTTTACCCGGCCAATATCGTCTTCCAGCGCGTGGTGGGAGCATGATTCGGCAATCAGAACCTTGTCGCCCGGCTCCAGTTTATCAATCGCCGCCGCCCCCATGGCAAACTTGCGCAGGTCGCCCTTCAGCCGGGCAAAGAGGATTGAGAAGGTTGTACACGGAATGTCCGGCGGCGTATCGGCCACCATCTTCAGCACCATCTGCGAATCGCAAATCGCCACGTCCGGCCTTTGGTTCAGCATGGAAAGCATGTGGGCATATTCGCGCTCCTTGCAGACCAGCGTCGCCGCATCGTTGTCGAGCGCATCGCGGATCGTCGAAACCTGCGGCAGGATCAAGCGGCCCTTTGGTGCCTGCAGATCGATCGGGACGATCAGCATCGCCAGCCCGCCCGGCTTAACCAGGTCGCCCATCAACGGCGGAGGCGTGATGAACTCATCGGGGCAGACGCGCAAGAGCTCGGCCTTGAGAGAAGCCAGCACATGATCGCGAGAAACGAGGTCGGTTGAGTTGCAGGTTAGATAGGATGGATCGGTCAGATCGGTTAGATCGGCCTTGTTGGCAATCTTGACTACCGGAATCTTCCTTGCTTCCGCCTTGGCTTCAACCGACTTTTCAAACTCCGTTACCTGATTGCCTTCATGCAGCAACAGAATTACATCGGCGCGATCGAATACCTTTTCGGTTTTACCGATACGCTTTTCGCCCAGCGCAGTGGTGTCGTCGATGCCAGCGGTATCAAGAAAAACAACGGGCCCGATCGGCAGCAGCTCCATCGGCTTTTCCACCACGTCGGTCGTGGTGCCGGGCTGCGATGAAACAATCGCCACGTCCTGCCCGGCAATCAGATTCAGAAAGCTGGATTTGCCCACATTGGTTCTTCCGAACAACGCGATGTGCAATCTTAGACTCTTAGGTGTGGTTTTCATGTTTTATTGTCCAGAGATTTAACTCCTGTGTCCCAGTGCCATTAAATTCTGAGGAGATAGTGTTTTCTCGACCACATCTTCGCCGAGTTCCTCAACCAGATAGTTCTTGAAGTCGGTGCGATCGGTTTTCCTGAACGCCTCAACCAACTCCGTTGCACGGTCGTAGCCAATCGCCGGAAGGAATGCCGTCACAATTTCAACAGAGGAATTGAATTGCCGGCCGCATTCAGCCTGATCGGCCTCGATTCCGTCGGCATGGCCGGAAAGCATCCCGCAGGCCGCACCGAGCAGCTCCATCGACTCCAGCAAAGCAGAGGCTAGCAACGGCATAAATTCATTAATCTGCAACGAACCGCGCGAGGCACATTCGGTAATGATAAAATCGTTGGCCTGAACCTTGATCCCGATCTGCATGATACTTTCAAGAATAACCGGGTTAACCTTGCCGGGCATGATCGACGAGCCAGCCTGTACCGCGGGCAACTTGATCTTTCCGTTCATGTGCAACAGGCGCAGATCGCCACAGATTTTCAGCAGGTTGGCAGCGCAAGCCTTCAGAATGCCGGAGACTTCGACAAATACATCGGCATTGGCGGTTTGATCGACAAGATTTTCTCCGCGACTCAATCCCAACCCGGTCACTTCGCGAAGCTTGTCGGTGACGAGGAAGATATAGCTGCGCGGCGCGGTCAGTCCGGTACCGACCGCAGTGCCGCCGAGGTTGACCACCCGTAGCCGCTCCTCGCACTTGAAGGTGCGCCAACGGTCGCGGGCAAACGCTTCGGCAAATGCGCCGAACTCCGAGCCAAGCGTCAACGGAACGGCCTCCATCATTTCGGTTTTCCCGATGGTTGGAATCTGTGCAAACTTTTTTTCCAGCCGCTGGAAAGCGCCTTGCAGAGCCTCAACCTTTTCCGCCAGTTCGCGCAATCCATAAATTGCGGCCACCTTGACTGCAGTCGGATAGACATCATTGGTGGATTGGTGGAGATTGACATCTTCAATGGGATGGATCGCACTCCCTGCCTTGTTGGCAATGAGTTCGTTGAGCATCATGTTGGTTGATGTGCCCGCGCCGCCCTGGAGCGCTGAAACGGGAGACTTGAAACTGGAGACTTGAAATTCTTCACAGGCGGCAATGATTGCATTGGCCTTGGATTCTTCGAGAAACCCCAGCTCTTTGTTAGCGAGAGCGCAGGCCTTCTTTACCAGAGCGAGAGCGGAGACAAGCGAAGCCGGCACTCCGCTTCCAGGAATCGGAAAGTTTCCCAACGCTCTGGCGGTATGGATACCCCACGGTGCATCGGCAGGAATTTGCTTTTCGCCGAGAAAGTCGTGTTCGGTGCGCATTTTCATTTTGCCTGCGCCTTGCTAAGCATCGATTTGACAGATACGCCGGACAAACGGCCAAGGCGGCCGGTCAGGGAGCCAAGCTGGTCGGTGGAGGCGTCGATCACAAGCGTGATAGCCGAGCAGTTGCGCTTCGGGCAAGGCACACCGGTGCGCGCAAGTATGATGTCGCCGAATTCGGACAGCAACGTATTGACATTTGCCGCGTTCTTTTCGCGGTCTTCAATAATAAGGCCGACAAAGCCCAGACGTGTTTCCATGATCTCCTCCGTTCCGTTAAACGAAACCTTCAGATTGTTTTTTAGATCCCTTGCAACCAGCCGTGGCCCATTACGCAGGAGAATCGCCACCCTACTTAAAGTCGGAGCAATGACAAGCGGTTTCTACGCTCCATCAATCGCCTGCTCCAGAACCTCCTTGATTTGGCGCTTGCGCGTTTCAATGCTTTCACAAAGCTTGAACTGGATCTTTGCGCGATGGAGGTTTTGCTCGGGTTGCTTCACCTTGAAGTAGACGTTGCCCGCCAAATGGTCCTGGAAGAAGCGCAGGCCGAGCTCGAAGGTGATGAGGCGAATGGAGTCGTAGAGATATTTCTTGTCGTTCTCGGTAAGGAAATCCTTTGCAAACTTGATGTATCCGCAAACAAAGGCATCACAGAGGTCGAGATCGAAGGCAACCTTGCCGACATCCTTGGTCTCTTCCCCTTCGCGATTGCAGAGGGAGCGGAGGGCGTCGCCAAAATCATAGTGGATCAGACCGGGCTTGGCGGTATCGAGGTCGATGATGGACGTACCCTTTCCGGTATCGTCGTCGATCATGATATTACTTACCTTGGGGTCACCATGAATCAGGCGGATTTCCAGTTCTCCCGCAACCTGGGCGTTTTCCAAAATGTGGGCAAACTCACGGCGCTCTTCGACAAAACGAAGCAGACTGCGCACTTCCATCGAGCTATCGATCACCTCCCGTGCGCCAGCGGTTTTAAGGATTTCGTCGTATTGCTCAAGGTATTTAGGGGTTTCGTGGAAGCCCGGCAGCGTATCGCGCAAGCTTAAGGGGTTCATGGTTGAGACTAGGCGATGGAACTGCCCCAGCACGGTTCCCACCTCAAAGGCATGCTCCGATCCCTGGGCAATATCATGCGACTTTGCGGAAGCAATAAGCGTGAGCGCGCGCCAGAAACTCCCCTCTTCATCACGGAAATAGTCCTGCCCGTTTCGGCAAGGGACAATCCGGGGAAGCTGCCAAATACGATCGGCGGTGTGGTTTTCGACCTGCAGTTGCTTATGGCAATGATTGGTGAGAATGCTGAGGTTTTCCATAATCCATTCCGGCTGGGCAAAGACATGCCCGTTGATGCGCTGGATAATGATGCGTTCTTCGGAGAAATGGGTACGAAACACCGCAAGGTAGGTGTCGTTCACGTTTCCACTGCCCGTCGGGCGCATGCTAGCCAGTTGCCCCGCCACATCGAACTGTTCCGCTATCTTGACCGGTTTCATGGATACCTCTTCCTAGCACTGATAACAATCGGTCCAAACTACTTGAATCCCACCTGCCAGCACAACGGAATATTTGCAAATTAATCCTTGAGGAAGGCCGGTTCGGACCGTATATTGCGCCGCTTAATCAATCGGATGTTCCGGTTGGAAGCGAAGGCCACCTGACCTCGGGTGTGTCAAAGCGGATTGTTTATTAATAGTTAAACTATAAAGGAGAGGTATCATGGCGGAGTCATTCACCAAGACTATCGGCGTACAGGATCTGCTCGATGCAGGCCTGCACTTCGGTCACCAGACTAAACGTTGGAATCCCAAAATGAAGCGCTACATCCACGGCGCGAAGAACGGGATCTACATCATTGACCTGAACAAAACCCTTTCGCAGCTTGAGCTGTCGAAAGCCTTCCTGAACGACGTTGTTATGCGTGGGGAAAAGGTCCTCTTCGTGGGAACGAAGAAACAGGCCCGTGAAATCTTCAAGGATACGGCCGAAGACACCAACCAGCCCTACGTCATCCACCGTTGGCTCGGCGGCATGCTGACCAACAACCAAACCATCCGCTCTTCCGTTGCCCGTATGCGCGAACTGCAGAAGATGGAAAAAGACGGCACCATGGACAAACTCCTGAAGAAGGAAGTTTCTGTTCTCCGCCGCGAACTCAACAAGCTTGAGCGCAACCTGACCGGTATCGGCAACATGGAAAAGAAGCCGGGTGCCCTTTTCGTGGTCGACCTCAAGCGCGAACACCTCGCACTCGCCGAAGCCAAACGCCTGAACATTCCGGTGGTTGCCCTGGTTGACACCAACGCCGACCCGGATCTCGTCGACTACCCGATCCCGGGCAACGACGATTCGCTCCGCTCCGTTGGACTCATCTGCGAAGTCCTCGGCGAAACCATCAAGGCCGCCGACGCTGAATACACTGCGAAAGCCAAAGCCGAGCGCGAAGCCCGCGAAAAGGTTGCTGCCGAAGAGCGTGAAAAGGCCCGCATTGCCCGCGAAGAGCGCCAGAAAAAAGAAGCCGAAGAGAAGAAGAAGCGCGAAGAGGTGCTGAAAAAGATCAAGGAGCAGAAAAAGAAGGCCGACGAAGCCAAGAAGGCTGAAGCCGCTGCTGCCAAGAAAGCTGAAGCCGCTGCCGCAAAGAAAGCTGAAAAAGCTGAAGCCGCTGCCGCAAAAAAAGCTGCAGAGGAAAGCAAAGAGGAAGCTCCTGCCGAAGAACCGAAGGTTGAAGAGGCCGCTCCGGTTGCTGAAGAGGTGAAAGAAGCTCCGGCTGCTGAAGAGGTGAAAGAAGAAGCTCCAGCTGCTGAAGCTCCCGCCGCAGAGGAAACCGAAGAGAAAAAAGAAGACGCTTAATTTCAGGAGACCATAAAAATGGCTATTACAACCAGTATGATCAAAGAGTTGCGCGACGCCACCAGCCTCGGTATCGCGGACTGTAAGAAGGCACTCGAGCAGACCAACGGCGACTTCGATGCCGCCGTTAAGATCCTTCGGGAAAAAGGTGCCGCAGTTGCCGCAAAACGCGCCAGCAAGGAAGCAAAGGAAGGCATGGTTGCATCAAACATTGCCGCCGACATCCAGAGCGGCGCAATGATCGAACTCAACTGCGAAACCGACTTTGTAACCCGCAACGAAGACTTCCAGGCCTTTGTTGAAGAGTTGCGCGGCGAAGCCCTCGAATTCGAATCCGACAAGATGGCCGAAGGCGTTGCCAAAAAAGTTGAAGACAAGATGGCTTCCATTGGCGAAAAAATCCAGTTCCGCCGCAACGTCAAATGGAACGTGGAAGGAACCGGATCCATTACCTCCTACATCCACATGGGTGGCAAGGTCGGCGTTCTGCTGGAGCTCGGATGCGAGAAGGCAGAAACCATCGAAAGTCCGGTCTACAAGGAACTCGCAAAGGATCTGACGCTGCATGTTGCGGCGGCGGCTCCGGAATTCCTGAACCGCGATGAGGTTCCGGCCGAGAAGGTCGAAGAGGAAAAGGAAATCTTCCGCAAGCAGCTCGAAGGCAAGCCGGAAAATATCATCGACAACATCCTCGTTGGCAAGATCAATAAGTTCTTCTCGCAAATCTGCTTTATCGAGCAGGGCTTCGTGAAGGAAGACAAAGTCTCCATCACCGACTTTGTGGCTGAAAAAGGCAAAGAGCTCGGCGACACGATCACCATCAAGCGCTATGTGCGCTACCAGCTCGGCGCATAATCAAACGCCATAACGCTGAAAAGCCCGTCATTATTCATGGCGGGCTTTTTTTGTTTTATAGGGAAGTAGGATAGGCTTCCAGCCCATCAAAACAGCCAAGAAGACAGTCCTGCCTTATTTGTGCTCCAGCAGGAAGCTCAGTCTGCGGATACGCAGCTCCCGGTAGCGGGACTGCAGTTTTTGCAACAGCATCCGCTTGATGCGTTCCAGTTCGGGTAGCCAACCGGGAAGATCGACAAAAACATGGAGTACGGACTCCTTGATGAATCCCGGTTCGCTATGCTTGGCAATCTGTGCACCAACCAGCTTGGGCCATGCATCGCGAAGAATAAGGATATTCTCGCACTGCGGTTGTTCAAGCCCTTCAAGCACATCCTTTAGAATGCCGTCAATAGCACGGATTTCACGATTGGGAGCTGGCGGCTTATCAAGATGATAGCGAACCTTGTCCATATCCCACCGGGCGGCGTTTCGCTTGCTTTTTCGTGGCTGTTCCATCCGTTGCATTCAGCCACAAACAAGGGTTGATTTGAAACCAAATCATCCGTTTAATCCGCACCATGGAAAACACACCCTACCCAATGACTTTCAAACCCGTCTATAAAGATTACCTGTGGGGCGGATCTCGCATTCCAGAAACCTTCAATCGCAACGTGCCCGCAGGCATTTATGCCGAATCGTGGGAAATTTCCGACCATGACGATGGCATGAGCATTGTTGCCAATGGCCCGTTGGCAGGAAAAACCATCCGCGAGGTTCTGCAGGAAAATCCACAGGAAATCATGGGGTCTGCCGTTGAAGGAACCAAGTTTCCCCTTTTGATCAAGCTTATCGATGCAAAACAAAAGCTGAGTGTGCAGGTGCATCCGAACGACCAAACGGCCATGGAATTCGGCGGCGAAGCCAAGACCGAAATGTGGTATATGCTCGGCAACAATCCAACCCAGGTTTACTGCGGCCTAAACGAGAGCGTCACTAAAGAACACTTCCAACAAGCCGTTGCCGATGGAACCAGCGGTAATACCATGCACGCGGTTTCTGTAAACAAAGACGACGCTATATTCGTCCCGGGCGGTCGTGTACACGCCATTGATGAGGGCTGCCTCATTCTTGAGATTCAGCAAAACTCAAACACCACCTACCGGCTCTATGATTGGGACCGTGTCGGAGCGGACGGCAAGCCGCGCGAACTTCACATTGAACAGGCTATCAATGTCATCAACTGGGACGACCACAAAACCCCGCTCGTTACTCCAAAAACACTGGTCGACACCGATACCTTCCAGTGCCTTGAAGTTCTGAAATGCGAATATTTCCAGCTCGAAAAGCTAAGCTTCTCGGCGCCACTCGAGGTGCCGATGGGCGGAAAAACCTTCCATGCCCTCTTTGTTTCCGAGGGGGAAGCGACAATTGCATGGGGCGATGAAAGCATCATTGCCCCCGCCGGAACGTCGGTTTTGGTTCCCGCCGCCCTGCCCGGCTATACCCTTATCGGCACCGCAACCATCCTGCGAACTACGATTCCGAGTTGATGTAGTTTACGGCATTCTGGAAGAGCTTCAGGCCGAGGCCCAGCTCAGGCAGTTTGCCGTCGAGCTTTTGCTTGTCCCAGTTTGGGTGGTTTTCCGGGAAAAGGTAGGCTTCCGGGTGCGGCATCATGCCGAAAATGCGGCCGGTTGGATCGGTCAGGCCGGCAATGGCGTTGAGCGAACCATTCGGATTGGCCGGAAACTCCTGCGTTGGATTGTTGTCGGCATCGACGTAGCGAGCGGCGGCGCAGCCCTGGGCCTCGATTTTTTCAAGCAACTCGTTGTCGAGTGTAAAGATCTTTCCTTCGCCGTGACGGATCGGCAAGGGAAGCGTGCCAAGGTCTTTGGTGAATACGCAGGGGGAGTTTTCCTCGAAACGGATGTCGCACCAGAAGTTCTGGAAAGTGCCGCAGTCGTTCTGCATCAGCGAAACAGTCGGTTCGAAATAGCTTCCGCCAAGACCAGGCAGCAGCCCCATCTTGGTCATCACCTGAAAACCATTGCAGATGCCCATGATCAGCTTGCCGTCGTCAATAAACTTTTGAAGCTGTGCCTGCATATGGTGTTTCACGCGCAAGGCAAAAACGTGACCGCTGGTCATGTGATCGCCATAGGAGAAACCACCGATAAACATCATGGCCTGAAACTTTTCGAGCTGGTCGGGATTATCCAACAGATCGTTCAGGTGAACCAACTCCGGCTCGGCACCCGCAAGCTTCCATGCATGCGCGGACTCCGCCTCGCAGTTCACTCCATATCCCGTAATAATCAAAACTTTTGGCTTACTCATCGTATCCCCTACTTGTTCATATCTTCCATCATAGCGGTTGCAGCGGCGGCCGGATTGTCGGCCTGTACGATCGGACGTCCGACCACCAAATGCGTAGCGCCCTGCTCCACGGCAAACGATGGCGTTGCGACGCGTTTTTGATCGCCCACATCGCCTTCCGGCATGCGGATGCCCGGCGTTACGAGAATTGCGTCTGGAAATTCATTGCGCAGCGCCTTGGCCTCGTGCGCGCTCGTTACCATTCCATCGATTCCCGAAGAAATGGCAAGACGCCCCAGTTCAACGGCCTGCTCGGAAACGGTACGGTTGATTCCGAGGTCTTCAAAATCGTCTTGGCTCAGGCTGGTCAGCGTTGTAACGGCCACCAGCTTCGGCGGATTTTCACATTCCGCCGCAGCCTTGGAGGCTTCTTCCAGCATGGCGCGGCCGCCGACAGCGTGGACGGTCATCAGGTTGACACCGTGTTCAGCGGCGGTTTTTACGGCGTTTCCGACGGTACGCGGAATGTCGTGCAGTTTGAGATCGAGAAAAATCTTTTTGCCGCGCTTTTTCAGCGGTTCAAGCACCGCGGGACCTTCCGCGCAAAAGATTTCAAGCCCCACCTTGTACCACTCGATAAAGTCAGGCATTTCCTGAAGTTTTGCCTCCATCGCCTCCGCATTCGGCACATCTAGTGCCACGATCAAATCCGCCTTGTTCATTCCTAAGCCCTTTCTGCGTTCCAAAGTCGGGAAATCTACCAGAAAATTTCCCAAGTCTGGAACTCTTTAAGACGCGTTTTTTCAAAACAACCACATTAACGTGCAAAAATAGCGAACGTGCCTTGCCATCAAACCGGATGCATGATTACCTGATTGCGATTTCAACCTCCGGGTTTTTGCAACAAACCCGGCCAAACCAAGTAGCTAGAGAGTAATAAAGTATGTTAAATGCTGTAATATTTGATTTTGACGGGATTATTGTTGATAGCGAGCCGATGCACTACCAGGCGTTCCAACGTGTGCTTAAACCACTGGGCCTTGAATTTTCCTGGGAGGAATATTGCGAAACCTACATTGGCTTCGACGACCGCGACGCCTTTCGACAAGCTTTCATCGCAAGAGGAAAAAAAAGCTGCCAAAAGGAAATCAAACACATAATCAACGAGAAATCGGAAGTCTTCCAGCAGCTTATAAGAGAAGGCGGTGCCACGCCCCTGCCCGGTGCGGTTGAGTTGATTAAGAGCATTCCCCGAAAGCTTCCCGTCGCCCTCTGCAGCGGCGCCTTGCGGACGGATATCCTCCCGATCCTGGAAAACCTCGGAATCGAAAGTTCGTTCAGTACGATCGTGACGGCGGAGGACACGAAAAAGAGCAAGCCGAATCCCGCGCCCTACAAGCTGGCCCTTGAAAAACTTGGAATGGAGGATCCCGCCGCAGTCATTGCCATTGAAGATACTCCGGCAGGCATCATGTCAGCCAAGGCTGCGGGACTGAAGGTCCTGGCCGTAACCAACAGCTATGACCGCGAATTCCTGATGGAGGCCGATGCCGTAACCGACTCATTAGAAAACGTAAGTCGCCTTTCGCTTGAAGACATGGTGCTTTAATTTGTAAACTACCCCCGATTTTACAACCATTAACTCGAGGATAAAAATGACCCCAGCAGCTACTAAAATCGAACTCCCAGGCATTGAAAAATTCAAAACCGGCAAAGTCCGCGAAGTCTACGACCTTGGCGACCAATACCTGTTCATCGCATCCGACCGCATTTCGGCATTCGACTGCATCATGCCCAACGGCATTCCGGACAAGGGCACGGTGCTGAACATGATTTCCAAGTTTTGGTTCGACCGCACCGGCGACGTTGTCAAGAACCACATGATCTCCACCGATGTCGAGGACTTCCCCGCCGAACTCCAAGAGCACAAGGAACTGCTGAAGGGCCGCTCCATGCTGGTAAAGAAGGCCGAACTGCTACCGGTCGAGTGCATCGTGCGCGGCTACCTGATCGGCTCCGGCTGGAAGGAATACCAGAAGTCCGGCACCATCGGCGGCATGCCGTTGCGCGAGGGCTATGAAATGGCAGGAAAACTTGACGAGCCGATCTTCACCCCCTCCACCAAGGCCGACGAGGGCCATGACGAAAATATCTCCATCGACCAAATGAAGGAGATTGTCGGCGAAGAACTGGGACAGAAGCTGATCGACATCAGCCTCAACCTCTACAAGGCTGCCGCCGACTATGCGCTGACCAAAGGCATCATCATTGCCGACACCAAGTTCGAGTTTGGAATGATCGGCGACGAGCTGATTCTTATCGACGAAGTACTGACGCCCGACAGCTCGCGCTTCTGGCCGGCCGACACCTACAAGCCCGGCTCCTCGCCCTTCTCGTTCGACAAGCAGTATGTGCGCGACTATCTTGAAACACTCGACTGGGACAAAACCCCGCCCGCACCCGAGCTGCCGGAAGAGATTGTCATGAAATCCCGCGAAAAGTATCTGGAAGCGTATAAACTGCTGACCGGTTCCGAACTGGAAGTCTAGAAACACCCGCTTCGCTCAAGGCACAAAGGACTCAAAGCTTTGTGTTCTTCGTGCCTTGGCGTTTAATTCTTGCTGTTTAAATGAATGCATTCCTAGAGAGTTTTCTGGACTACATCTCGCTGGAACGCGGGTTAAGCATCAACACGCGCAAGGCGTATGCGGATGACATTGGCCAGTTTCTGGATTATCTCACCCTGAAAGGCGTTACTTCGCTTAATCAGGTCAGCCGGAAGCAGATTCTCGACCACCTGATGGAAATGAAATCCAAAGGTATGTCGACAAACTCGATCTCGCGGCACCTGGTCTCCATCAAGGTATTCTTCCGTTATCTCCAGCAGGAAGGCATGCTGGACCGGAACGTGACCGATACGATGGATTCACCCCGGCTCTGGAAAATTCTTCCGGACACCCTTTCCGAGAAGGAGGTCGCTCTCCTGCTGTCGGCACCGGACATGCATAAACCGCTCGGCGTACGCGATCGCGCCATCCTCGAGCTCTTCTACGCCTCCGGCCTGCGTGTATCCGAACTAGCCAGCCTCCAGCTGGCTGATTTACACCTAGAGGAAGGCTATATCCGCGTAATCGGCAAGGGCCGGAAGGAGCGCGTCATCCCGGTTGGAGAGGAATCCACCCGAATCCTGAAACGCTACCTCGAAGAGATCCGGCCGCTGCTATGCGAAACCCCGCATCTTCAGAATGTGTTCGTTTCCCGGCGCGAAACCGCACTATGCCGGCAGCGCCTGTGGCAGATCATCAAGGAATACACGAAAAAGGCCGGCATCCTGAAAAATGTGACACCGCACACACTGCGCCACTCCTTTGCCAGCCACCTGCTGCAAAACGGCGCACCGTTGCGCGTCATCCAGGAAATGCTCGGCCACGCCGACATTGCCACAACCCAGATCTACACCCACGTAAATCCCGAACGTCTCAAATCCATCCACCAGCAGTTCCATCCGAGGGCGTAAAAATCTTCCATTCCCCTCTTCTTCCATTATTCTTTCCGATTATTGGAAATATTCAGGCGGCGGATTCGTTTAACATCAGGCTATGGCTCATTTTAAATATATAGGACGATCAAAGAAGGGCGAGCGGGTCGAGGGCGTAATCGAGGCACCTGACCGGGCGGGCGCGGTGCGGCAGATCGAATCGATGGGACAGGTCCCCGTTTCCATCACCGAAACAACCAAGACCGTCAAACAGAACAACGGCGAAAAGAAACGCTTTAAATTCGAGTCGGGCTTCCAGCGCAAACCCAGGATGAAACTGCAGGATCTGCTGCTCTTTTCGCGCGAGCTCTCCGACCTAGTGGCATCGGGCATGACGATTGGCCGTGCATTACACACCCTCTCCGCACGAAAGGATGAGAGTGCCGTCGGGAAAATCGTCGAAACACTACGCAATGAGATCATCCAGGGCACCTCGCTCTCCGACGCGCTGGAGCTCTACCCCGAAACCTTTTCCGCGCTCTACATCAACCTCGTCCGTGCCGGCGAGGCCAGCGGAAACCTGCCGACTTCGCTCGAACATATTTGCGTGCATTACGAGCGCGTTCACGAGGCGCGCGGCAAGGTAATCGCGGCACTGATCTATCCGATGATCGTGTTGCTGGTGGGCGCTGGGGCCGTGATCTTCCTGATGGCCGTCATTGTTCCAAAATTTGCGACCACATTTGATGAGATGGGAGCAACATTGCCGGCTCCAACCATGGCCCTTATGGCTATCAGTAGCTTCGTAACAAGGTATGGTTTGATCGTAGCCGGACTGATTGCCGCAGGCATTATTGGATTCAAGCGGTGGATCAAGCAAGGAGCCGGACAAGTGTTCTGGCACAAAACCCAACTTAAGATTCCCATCATGGGAAGCATCATCACGGCCAATGCGTATGCCCATTTTTCGCGTACATTCGCCACTTTGCTGCACAACGGTGTCTCCGTTCTTCCCGCCCTCGGAATTGTCCAGAAAACCATCAACAATGTGGTTATCTCGGAAGAGGTCGGCAAGGCGCGCGAACGCGTGACCGATGGAGCAAGCATTTCGAAACCGCTGGCGCAGGGGAAGATTTTCCCCCGCCTGCTGATCGACATGCTGGCGGTCGGCGAGGAGACGGGCGACATGGCCGGAGCGCTCTCCCACATTACCCGACGCTATGATGCCGAGTTGGACCGCATGGTTAAAACCTGCACCACGATTCTCGAACCGCTTTTACTGGTTCTTGTGGCATTCATCGTTGGCGGCATCGCAGTCAGCCTGCTGCTTCCGGTGCTAACCCTCACGGATTCACTGCATATTTAATCAACCGAAAGGAAATGTTCAATGGACATCAAGAAAGCTGAAAAAAGAATCAACCGTCGCCGCTCAGGCTTCACCCTGATTGAAATCCTGCTCGTTGTCGTGATCATCGGTATTCTTGCCGGAATTGGCATCCCTGCTATCAGCGGAAAATCCGAGAAAGCAAAAATTGCGCAGGCCAAAGCCAATATCACCGCAGTCAGCTCTGCTCTGGCGATTTACGAGATGAACAATGGAACCTACCCATCGGGTCTGGACGGACTACTGGATTCCTCCAAAGATGGGTATCCGTTTCTCGACAAAAGGACTGTACCGATGGACCCATGGGGCAAGCCGTTCAACTACCAGAATCCCGGCGCAAACAATACGCATAAGTTTGACCTCTCGTGTACCACCCCCAAAGGCATTGTGGTCAACAACTGGGAATAGTCCCCCGCTCCTATGAAAGAAATCCCCACAGGTAGGAACGGTTCTCCGGGCCGTTCAAGGCGCTTCCGCCGGAAGCGCCCTACCAGACACGCTGGATTCACCCTGATCGAGGTGATTCTGGTGCTGGTGGTCATCATCATAATTTCGGGCATTGCCATTCCGCATTTTTCAGGAGCCTTCCGCGGAAACAAACTGCGTAGCTCGGCAAGGACCATCAACCGCATGGCGCGCTATGCGCGAAGCATGGCAATCATGCGGGAAACAACGATGAGCATCGTCCTCAACCGGGAAACGATGGAAATCTACCTCGGCGCGGCCGCGCAGGCCTCCACCAATGCGGCCGACGGCGAACTTGACCAAGACGTACTCAAACGACTTGGCTATGTGGAAGGCAATACCTCCAGTGGCGACATCGGCATTGAAAAAGAGGTTCGCCGCTTCCTGCCCGAAGATATCGAAGTGGCCGACTTTGAAACAAATTGGCAGGAAGATGAGGAGGATCGTGAAGATCTCGATATCATCAATTATTATTCCGACGGACAGTCAGACTGGTTCATTCTGAAGCTTCAGGATCAGCGCGGTCTTGGCGTCGAATTGGAAAATGATCCCGTTTCCGGAAAAATCCGCTCCGAATTCATGCAATAGATTTTATTCATCCCCGTTCTATTGGTGGTTTTGAAAGGTTGTGCAACACGAAGTACGCATCATGGATAAAACGGATACCGAATGCATAAAGAACTATCTGGCCGGCGACGAAAACGCGCTGGAACCCTTGGTGGAAAAATACAAGCGGCCGCTCTATTCCTTTATTCTAAAAATGACCGAGGGCCGCGAAGACACCGATGAAATCTTTCAGGAAACCTGGTTCCGGGCATTAAAAAACATCCATAAATTCCGCCATAAGAACTTCCTGAACTGGCTGTTCCGGATTTCGCACAATCTGGTCATCGACCGGGCGCGCCGGAACAAGAAGAATATCTCGATGCAAAGCGCCTTTGGCGGAGAGGATGGCGACAGCACATTGGAGGATCGACTCGCCGCACCGGGCATCTCCCCGGCGGAGGAGGTCGGCGGAACAAGCCTTGGAGAAAACATCGGGAAGGCGGTCGAAACACTGTCGCCGGAACAGAAGGAGGTCTTTCTCCTGCGTATGTACGGAAACGTCTCGTTCAAGGAGATTGCGAAGATCCAGAAGTGCTCGATCAATACTTGTCTGGCCCGGATGCAATATGCACTGGGCAAACTACGTTCTATATTAAGGGAAGAATACGAGGAATTGCAGGAGGCCATGCCATGAAATGCAATAGAGCAGAAAAATCAATCCTTTTGCAGGATTCCGGCGAACTGGCCGAAAAGGATACCAAGGCGCTGGAGTCACACCTGGGCGGGTGCGCAAAGTGCCGCGATTTCCAGCAATCCATCGCAGAATCCAGGCTCGCCCTCCCTGCCATGGAAGAACCCAGCAGCAAGATGGTTCAGGATATTCTGCGCGAAGCCCGCCTGAGTGTTCCCACAAGAAAACCAGTAAGAATCCTTGGCCTGAAACCCGCGCTGGCCATGGCGGCATCCGTCATGATCGGCATCGGTATCTTCTTTTCAGTCTTCGGTCCCGGCAAGGTTGGCATGGAACTGGTCGTTAGCGAAACCCAGTTGCTCGAATCCGAAGACCAGATCGTCAGCGTCATGTACAGTGGCCTCTCCGAAGACGACCTCGCCTTCAACTTTCTCATGACCTACGAGGAAGGATAGTTGTCCGACAATTAGTCCAGCGGGTCACAACATTTAACCGCCGGAGCAATAGGCAGGCAGGATGCCTGCGATACGTATACCGCCGCCATCTTGGCGGCCCTGTTGGTATGCGATAAAGGCTCTATTCCACCCCCTTCCGGAGCAGGAAAACGCCCGAATATTTCATATACTATACTATATAAAATGCCGGATAATTGGCCATTTTTAGGGTAAAATATATAGAATAGTATATAAAAAAACAGCGATCACGAACGGGGAGATTCGGGGAAATTGCAGAGGTTTGAACCTAGAAAAGCGGCAGCGCATAGGGCAAAAAAAGCTTCATGACCCTTCTGCGGGGAACCTTCTCCAAAGCAACCACAACACGGCAGAACAACACTCTTCGCTCTGCTTCGAGTGAACTACAAAGGGGGACACTTCTTCGTAGTCCCGTCGCAGTACAACGGAGACGGAATTTTCGTTCCCGGTTTTCAGACACACCCCGGCATGGGCACCTCGCCCCGCTTCTTGTTCTTTACGATAAAATGCGACACCAACTTCAATACTTTAATTTTTAGCATTCCAACGCGGGCTTGCCTGAACCCCATTTTATTAATCAAAAATTACTAATTTGAACTCTTAGACAAAAATGCGTATAGATATGTCAGGATTTGACTTTCATCATTCGAGCGCACGCTGGCCGAATGCGGCAACTTGACAACATTCGCCCCGGAAGTTCACGCTTAACGTTTGGTTTATGAGAAAATGAAAATTGTTTTTATAACAACCGTACTTCTTGCTGCTATCATTGGTTGCACAAACCAGGAAATTAAAAATAAATATCCATATCCAGATTTGGATTTAGAATCATACGAACCCGTGGTCTTAACGGAAGAGGAATTGGAAGAAGCCAAGAAGAATGTTCCTCCAAACCCAGTCGTTCCTCTCGACACCAATACTAGATACTCCACCCCTAAAGAAAAGGCCTGGATTGCACGACAACAGCAAAGCATAAAGTACCGTCTTAAAGATCCAAGTAGCGCACAATTCCGAAATCTGAATATAATATATATAGAAGGAGCCCCAATAGTGTTAGGTGAGGTGAATTCAAGGAACTCGTTTGCAGGCTATACAGGATTTAAGCGATTTGTTGCTGCAGACACACTAATAGCAATAGAGAACGAAAATATGAGCTCACACGAGATGGATAAATTGATTAGAAAACTGAATGAAACAGGAACAACATGGGTTGTAGAGTAAAATACCTTAAGGACAATGGATCGATAACTTCGTTGGCGTTGTCGATTATTCAAGGTAGGGTTCCGGAAAAACCGGATCGGGATAGCGGTATTCCCGGCTTTCGTGATTGAGGAAGACGACGTCATTGCCCTCGCGCCGGATTTGATCACGACTCAGAATCGGAACCTTTCCGCCGCCG
>JBDLJW010000024.1:0-18748 GCA_039714135.1 Verrucomicrobiota bacterium | reverse complement strand
CGCCGATAGCTATGTGGATGCGTTCAGCACAGCCCTAGATGCCACCGTTCGCATCGGCGATACCGCCACCTATCAACTGACCCTGAATCTGGGCGAAGGCACCACCAACAGCGTGACGGTTTCCGATCTACTACCGGCAGGCATGGCCTTCGATAGCCTGGTTGGCATCACCCCATCCGCAGGCGGTAACTTCACCTACACGCTCACGACACAACCCGCCGCCGGCGCTACCGGCACCCTGGTTTGGGACTTCGGTACTATTACCAATACGGCCAATGGCACCCCCATCGATGCGCTGGTAATCGAGTACATTGCCACCGTGCTGCCGGATGCGGGCATTACACAGGTTTCTTCTACCACCCTGACCAATACCGCCACTCTGGGTTATTCGGATGGTACCGGCACCCCGGTGGTTGATCCGACCCGACTGGTAGATACCGTCGACATCATGTTATGGCAGCCGCTGATGAGTGCCGTGACCAAGACCGGAAATGGACTCACTAACACAGCAGCAGCACCGCTGAATGTGACTGTGGCCACCGACACCGTGCACTTCCAGTTGGAATCGTGCAACACCGCCGCCCCGGCTGCTCCGGCTTACAGTGTGTTGCTGAGTGACGTATTGGCTACGCAACTGGATGAAAGCAGTATTGTTGGACCGACAGTGAACATCAACGGTGCTCCGGCAACAGCAGGGGCAGACTACAATTACATAGCTCCGGCGGTTCGTGGCGGCACACTGCAAGTCGAATTGCTCACACCCGTCAACCCCGGCCAGTGTGTCACCGTTGACTACGACATTGGTTTTTACACCGACTTCGGCCCCAATGAAGTCTGGAACAACAGTGTCACCCTGGATGAATACTGGTCGCTGCCATTGAAGTCCGGACAGCAGTACCTGCCGCTGGTTCCAGCACAGTTCTTCATGACCAACTTGTTCGGTGTTGAGCCTCTGTCCAAAAGTGTGTTTTCGCCAGTGAGTGGTGAAGTCACTATTGGTGAAGAGGCGGTTTACACCATCACCGTACCGTCCATAGCCGTTAACGCGGCACTGGATAACGTGGTAGTGAGCGACACCTTACATGCGGCGCTTGAATACAACGGTGCCAGCGCCGTTGATGGTAGCGGCAGCGCTGTTGCCCTGACCGAGAGTGTTGCCGGTCAGGATGTGAACCTGACCATTGCCCAGATCCCCGCTAATGAGCAAGTGATCATTACCCTGCGCACGCAGGTGGCGAACAACGCTGCGGCCAATGCCGGCACCAGCTTTACCAACACTGCTGCTTATACTTACAGCGGCATACCGGCAGCCGCAGTCACCGGAGGAATCAGTGGCCCACTGCTCATCGTCGAACCAACCGTAGCCATCGCCAAGACAGTGGCCCCGCTTACCCCGCCTAATGCCGGCGACATCCTGCAATACAGTCTGACCTTCACCGCCGGCGGCGGAGCGAACTTCTCTGATGCCTTTGACCTGCGTATTGACGACAGCCTCAGTCTGGGTCTGGCCTACCAGATTGGCACGGCCACCGTAAATGGGGCAGGCAACACCATTGCCAATCCAGTAGTGACTGGCGACGGCATCACCACCCCCCAGACCCTGCTCTGGAGACTGGAAGATACCACCGCCGACATCGACATTGTCGAAGGCACAACCGTCACCGTTACCTATGACGTAGTGGTGCTGGACAGCGTACTGGCCGGACAAGCCCTGACCAACAGTGCTAGCGCCCAGTGGACTGGTCTGGATACCATCAACGCTCTGGAGCGTACGGGTACAGGCACCCCGGTGGAGAACGACTACTTCACCGGCCCGGTCACCACCATCCTGACCACATCGGACACCACCACTCTGACCAAGACACGCCTGAGTGATACTTACAATGCCGCTGATGCCAATGTACGCATCGGTGATCTTGTTGACTTTGAATTACGTCTGCATCTGGACGAGGGTAGTCACAGTGGACTGGTACTCAGTGATGTATTACCGCAGGGTTTACAGTTTGAGCAGGTGGTCAGCATCAATGGTGATGCTCTAGCCCCTTACAGCGCGGTTGCCCCATTTACTCATAGTGACATCACCGCACCAGGCATCATCGGTGATGCTACAACTGGACCGACCACCGTTACCTGGACGCTGGGCGATGTGGTCAATGTAGGCGACAACAATGCCGCCAATGACGAGTTTGTCATTATCTACCGTACGCGGTTGTTGAATAACGATGTCTTTGCACAGGTCAACAGCACACCTCTGACCAATACAGCGACGCTGGATTACACCATTGCTACCGGTCCGGCGAGCCGGATCGATATTGAGAGTGTGACACTGTTGCAACCAAACCTGACAGTGAGCAAGACAGCAGCTCCGGCGGGCGGTGACACTATTATTGATTCCAGTGAGCTGATTACCTATACCGTTGATATCACCAACACCGGCGCAGCGCCTGCTTACGATACAGTGCTGCAAGATATCATTCCGATAGGACTGCGTAATGGTGCGGCGACCATCACCATGGTCAGCAATTCGTTGCTCATTGCCGGAAGCACTCCGCCAAATATCACCCCGGTTTATGATCCGCTGACCGGCATTGCCACCTGGAATTTTGATTCCGGTGTTGCCGATCAATACGCCATTCCAGCCGGCGATACCTTGCGCGTTATCTATCAGCTACAGGCCGATGCCACGCTCAGCGCCGGCATGACTCTGACTAATCAGGCCCAGGCTCTGGTCTATTACTCATTTGATGCTGCTGCTGTCCCGTCACTGGGGACGGTAAGCGGTGTTAGTCAGATCTACGGGCCAACTAATATTGCCGGCACCACGCTGACAACGACAGGCCCGAATCCGCTAAGCAAACAGAATCCGGCAATATTAACCGTTGCCGTGGGTGATACCTTTAGCTACCGCATTACCGTCCCGGCAATCCCAATGACAACGGCGCTGAATGATGTGCGCATCCTGGATGATCTGGCGGCATCCGCAGCTGATCTTGGTTTTGTCAGTGCCACCCGTGTCTCCGGTTCCCAACCCTGGACTCCTGTGAATACCGGCACAGCAAGCAATCTCATTATTGAAGACACGCTTAACGGTATTGATATTCCTGCGGGTGAGCAGGTCGTGATTGATATCACCGTTGTGGTGAACGACAGCCCAGTTAATGTCAGCGGCCTGTTGTTTAACAACACCGCAAGTTATACCTATAACCAGGTTAACGATGACCTTACGACCCAGTTCCCAGGTGGTGGTGAGACAACAGCTGATATGACCATTGCTGGGCCGGATTCCGTTACCATGAATAAGACGGGGCCAGCGCAAATTAATCCCGGCATAGCAGAGGTATTTACGCTTAATGCCCACAACACCGGCACCGCTCCGGCGTGGGACCTGACCATCACCGACGTATTGCCTAATCCTGCCCCCGGCGGCATGTGTGATACGCCACCGGCTAATATCACAGCGCAGATTTTCCAGGCCGATGGGGTCACAGCCGTATCGGGTGTGCTGCTGCTTGGGACTGATTACAACGCAACTTACGCACCTGATCCAGCCTGTACACTGACTATTACCATGACCTCAGCCGCTGGTGCCTTACCCGCAGACAACCGTCTGATCGTTACCTATGAGGCCTTGCTTGATTCTGATAACCCCCAGGGCACGGTGTTGACCAATGTTGCCGGTGCAACCGAGTGGTTTAGTGGTGACACTGCCGGTGCGGGTGCAACAGGGGCGATTCGTACTTATACCCGGACGTTGACAGATGGTACGGTCGCTACACTGGACCATGAAGATGCCCATAGCATCATCGCCCAATCTGCGATTATTCAATTCCAGAAGACGGCGGTCAATGTGACTACCGGTGAGAACCCGGCCACGACTGCAACGCCGGGTGATGTGCTGCGCTACAGTATTCTGCTTAGCAATGTCAGCCCTGTACCACTGCCAGATTTTGCAATCACTGACGAGGTTGACCGTCTTAATGCTCTGGGCATGTTTGCACCCGGAAGCCTGGCTGTTGTCACCATACCTGCTGGTGCTGATGCCAGTAACACCAATCCTAACGGCGGCAGCAAAGCTACGGGGCTGCTGGATGTGGGTAGTCTGAATCTGGATGCAGCGGGTGGCGCCAATGACACCTTGTTGATTGAATTTGAGGTAACCCTGGCACCGGTAATCACCAGTGGCACGGTTGTCCTTAATCAGGCCCAGCTGACGACGATTGTTACCGGCACATTAAATAGTGACGACCCCAATATCAATGGTGTTGATGATCCGGCAGTATTGGGTGATGAAGATCCAACACCCATCACTATTGTTTCGGCGCCTGTACTTGAAGTCCTGAAGACATCAGAGGACCTGACCGGTGACCCGGCAATACTTGTGGCGGGTGACACCCTGCGTTACACCATTACCGTTAAGAATATTGGTACGGAAGACGCAATCAAGGCTCTGTTACGCGACCAGATTCCAACCAATACGAGCTATGTGGCCAATAGCACCATCCTCAACGGTATTGTGGTCACCGATCCTCCACCTGGTGGGGTTTCGGCCTTACAGGCAGGGATGAAGATCAACGCACCTGAAAACACAACCCTTGGGTATATGCGGGCTGACCCTGATTCGGTCGCAAATAATGTTGCCACGATCACCTTTGACGTTGTGGTGGATGCCAGTGCTATTAACGGCACGGTAATTTCTAATCAGGGTTTTGTCAGTGGTGATGGCCAAGGCAGCGGCCCGTTTACGGAAGTGCCATCCGATGATCCTGGTACCGCAACCATTAACGATCCCACGGTGGATGTTGTTGGCAGTCTGCCGCTGGTCGATGCGCAAAAGACAGTCACATTGCAAGTGGATAACGGTACCCTGGGTATTGTTGATCCTGGTGATACCCTGCGTTACACCATAACTATAACCAACACCGGTGCAACTCCGGCGACCGGTGTAATCTTTACCGATGCAACCCCTGCCAATACTACGTATAAGGACAACTCGGTTCAGCTCAATGGTATGCCGGTGGGACAACCGGATGGTGGCGTTTCCCCATTAATTGCCGGTATTGACGTCAGTACCTCCGACCTGACACCGCCTCTACCGGCAGCAGGGGCAGGGACATTAACGCCGGGCCAAACAGCGGTGGTGACTTTTGATGTCCAGGTAAATGGTGGTGTGGTTCCCACCACTATCATCAGCAACCAGGGTGTTGTCAGCAGTAATGAACAGGCAAATGAGCCAACTGATGCGGATGGGATTGATGCCAATGGCGATCAACCCACCCAGATAGTTGTGGGTGATGCCCAGCTGTTATCAATTACCAAGGATGTCTTCGTGGTTGGCGGGGGTGTTGCTCTGGCAGGTGGTCAGCTTGAATATGTTGTCCGGGTCACAAATATCAGCACCGTACCAGCCAATAATGTCGTTATTACCGATAATCTGGATATCCCCGTTGCTGGACAAGTGACCTATGTTGACTTTTCAGCAACACTCAATGGTCTCGCCATCGGTGTTGCTGCACCGGTTATTACTGCGGATTACTCAACAACGTACGGTGACTTGCAACCGGGCGAAGTCATCGAGCTGCGTTTCCGGGTCCAGATCGGTTCTGCGGTGGCAATCGGCACGACCATTACCAATACCGGTATTGTCAACTGGAACAGTCCGGCCCAGACCGCCTCGGCCAGCGTATCGCTTGATGTGGGAGGAACCCCGGGCACAGCCACCCTCAACGGCAACGTCTGGCATGATGCCGGCCTGGACTTGGTCTTTGACTCCAGCGAACAACTTCTCGAAAACTGGTCGGTCGCGCTTTATCGAAATAATCTGTTGCTCGGTACAGTATTGACCGCTGCCAACGGCACCTATCAACTCAGCGGCCTGGCGCCCAACCTGGGGACAACGGACCTCTATGAACTGCGTTTCCGGGCACCAGGTGCAGGACCGAACACCGCCTCACTGGGGTATAGCGATTCAGTGTTCACCAATGGCCCACAGCGGATCAGCGATATTATTGTTGACTCGGGCAATAATCTGCAGAACCTGAATCTGCCGATCTGGCCCAATGGTACTGTGTACAACTCGGTTGCCCGTGTCGCGGTTGCCGGCGCTGAACTGGCGCTGTTGAACGCAGCCACTGGCGCTCCGCTGCCGATCCAGTGTTTCGACGACCCCACCCAGCAGAATCAGCTCACAGCCCAGAACGGCTTCTACAAGTTCGACCTGAACTTCAGCGATGCCTCCTGCCAGCCGGGCGGCACCTATTACATCGAAGTGACACCGCCGGCAACCGGATACGTGGCAACGCCGTCCCAGATCATCCCGCCCAATGGCGAACCAACGGATCCCTTCTCCGTCCTCGCCTGCCCCGGCAGTGTAGACGATGCGGTGCCGGCCACCACCGAATACTGCGAGGCGGTGGCCTCCGCTTCAGTGCCGCCGTTGTCTGTCCTGCCGCGCACGGCCGGCACCATCTATCATCTGCATCTTGTGCTGAGCGATGGAACCGTGCCCGGACAGAGCCAGATCTTCAATAACCCCATCCCCATTGATCCGGAACTGAATGGAGCGGTGGCCATCTCCAAGACCTCCTCCATGATCAACGTGAGCAAGGGAGCGCTGGTGCCCTACACGATCATCGTCACCAATGTGTACGGTGCGCCGCTCTCTGATATCAGCATCATTGATCGCTTCCCGGCCGGTTTTAAATACGTGGCCGGTTCCGCCCGCCTGGACGGCAATCCCACCGAACCGCAGGTCAACGGCAGGGAGCTGGTTTGGGACGGCCTCCAACTGCAGGTCAACGACAAACGGACAATCCAGTTGCTGCTGGTGGTGGGTTCAGGTGTTTCCGAAGGCGAATACGTCAATCGGGCCCAGGTGTTCAACACCGCCATCGGCACCGTCGCCTCAGGGGAAGCGACAGCCACCGTGCAGGTCGTCCCCGATCCGGATTTCGATTGCACCGATGTGATCGGCAAGGTTTTTGATGATCGTAATCTGAACGGGCGGCAGGACCCGGGCGACAATGGCCTGGCCAATGCTCGCGTTGTAACGGCGCGCGGATTGATCGCCACCACTGATAAAAACGGCCGCTTTCACATAACCTGCGCGGCTGTACCTGATAGTGATCGCGGCAGCAATTTCATCCTCAAGCTGGACGAGCGCAGCCTGCCCACCGGTTATCGCCTGACCTCAGAAAATCCGCGGGTTCAACGGGCCACGCGCGGCAAAATGATGCGCTTCAATTTCGGAGCCACCATCCACCGCGTGGTGCGCATCGATATCGCAGACGGCGTGTTCGAGCCGAATAGCAGCGATCTGCGGCTGCAGTGGAAACCTAAAATCAGCCAGTTGATCGAAGAGCTGAAGAAGGCGCCGTCCGTGCTGCGCCTGTCGTATCTTGCTGATGTCGAACGGCAAGGCCTGGTGCGCAAACGCCTCGACGCCCTGAAAAAAGAAATCACCAGCCAGTGGGATCGGTGGGATGGCGGTTACCGCCTGACCGTTGAGACCGAAGTTTTCTGGCGCCGCGGTGCTCCGCTTAAAGGGCGGAAATAACAGAATGCTAGAATTTATGTCCTTTCCTTTCTTCCTATTGATGAGATTCGTGCCGGTGAAGCGCTTTATCGCCATCGTCTGTTTGTCTGTTGTCAGTACGATAGGTGTAGAGACTTCTGCAGCCATGGAAACAGAGGTAATGGACAGCGATGCGGGCGGAGACGCGGTTGAGATGCATCTGCCGGCAGACCAGTCCTTTACATCCTGGGCCCATGACCCGGATATATTCGAGGAGGAAGAGGGCGATCGCAGGGAGATTCGCGAGGTCGTTGAACAGGATGTCAAAACAATCAAGCTCGATAACCTGGTGCCGCCCATCCGTTTCGCCCAGGGAGAGGTGGAAATTCCCGAGGACTATCTTGAGCTTCTGCGCGAGGTGCTCAGCAGTATGCGTCATCGCGCCAATGTGCGACTCCACTTTATCGGCCATGCGGATTCACTGGCTCTGAGCGGCGCCTTGCAAGAACAGTATGGCGACAACGTCGGGCTGTCGCGCGAACGGGCGGGCACCACCGCTGAATATTGTCAGCGCGCCCTGAATCTTCCCCCCGAAGGCATCTCCTATGAAGGGCTTGGTGACAGCCGGCCGGTGGCCGATAATGGGACCGAGAAAGGGCAGCGCCTCAACCGGCGCGTGGAAGTACAGGTCTGGTATGACGAAATAACTGAAAAGCTGGTGGAGAAAGAGGTGATCATTCCCCGCGAGATTAATCGTGTCAAGATCTGCCGTACCGAGACCGTTTGTAAAATGCGTTACAAGGAAGGTCATTCCCATCGGGCCCGAGTGAAGAACCTGATTCCTCCCCTTCATTACGACAAGGCTATGCTGGGTGTGCCGAAAGAATTTCTACAGCAGGTCAGCCAGGCGCTTAAAAATCTCCGCAGCAAACAGAACGTTGTCGTCAAGTTCATCGCCCATACTGATAACATACCGCTCCAGGGACGGGACGAGCGCATTTACGGCGACCACGTGGGGCTCTCGAAAGCAAATGGTCGTCGCGTTGCCCTCGCTGTCCAGGATGCCTTGGGGCTCCCTAATGCCGCCATTGCAAGCGAGGGAAAGGGCGCGATGCAATCGATCGCCTCCAACGATACACAACAGGGACGGGCCCTGAACCGGCGTATCGAAGTGGAGTTCTGGCACGACGACCCGCTGCAGGATCTGCCCGATGAGCCCCAGCTGTGCCCGGACGCCGCCGGCGCTGAAACTGTTAGCCGTGTCTACGATGCTGCCTCGGGCGCTATTGATCCAATCCTGTTCGATAACGGCAAGCCGGTCGTGCCTGCCGGCTACGCCGAAAATTTGCGCCGCATCATGGATGAAATCAGCGATAGGGCCAATGTCCGTCTGCGGTTTGTCGGCTATACCAGCAACAAACGCCTTGATCGGCGTACTGCCGGGGTTTATGGAGATGACATAGGCTTGTCCATGGCACGTGCACGCCGGGCCATGGCAGCCGTCAGCGAGCAGATGGGATTGACCGAGGAGCAAGCGGAATTCGACGGCCGCGGCTATGTCCAGTCCGACGATGTGGTCAATGCCGGTTTTGTCGAATCCGACACGTCCCACGTCCAGGTGCAGGTTGTCTACGATGCCCTGGTTGCCCTTGATGACTATGAGGGGGTAGAGGTCACCCGTCTGACCCGTGAGGTGCTGCCGGCCGATCCCTTTGCTTTGAATCTCATGCGCATCACCGTGGACGGAAAGCCCCTTGATGATCCGGGCAAATGCAGCTCGGATGTGCAGCGCTGCACCGATGTGGCCCTTGAAAACGCCCAAATCAAGTTCAAGTACGACAGCCTGAAGCTGGAACCGCGGTTGAACGTCACTGCCTGGCCGCGCACTATCCGTTACCAGGACCTGGAGGATACCGAGTTTGCCGAAAACCTGGTGCGTTTCCGTCTGTACAGCAACTATCGAAGCTTCATTGAGCGGGCGGAGGTCAGGATTTTCGAAGAGGAACAGTCTGTCCGTGATACGCCCATTGCCGTCATCGAGATGGATGCTGACGGTATGGCCCAATGGCAGGCTGCGTTTGAGTCTTTTTCGGCGCCGGGGCGCAAGGTGCAATACCTGGTGCGTGTGTATGACAGGGAGGGACATTTTGATGAGACAAAGACCCAGCCCCTGTGGGTGGTTGACCAGGTCGATCCGTCCGTTGCCGAGATCAATTCTCACCAGGAACTGCTGGCCGGTTATGGCGAGAGTCGTATCGCCAGCCGGAACATCCCGCTGCGCGGTGGTACGGTACAGACCCATGGCACAGTGATCCCTGAAGGCCACAGGGTGTGGATGGCCGGTTATGACGTGCCCGTGGATGGCAAGGGTAGTTTCGTCTCCGAAGAAATCCTGCCGGATGGCATGCATACCGTTGAGGTTGCCGTTCTCGACGAGTTCGGCAACGGCGAGTTGTTCCTGCGTGATCTGACCCTGAAAAAGAGCGACTGGTTTACTGTTGGGATCGCCGACATGACCTGGTCGGCCAATAAGACCAACGGGCCGGCAAAGCTGCTTTCGCCGGATACACCCCAATACAGTGAAGACATGAGCCTTCAGGGTCGTCTGGCCTTCTATACGAACGGCAAATTCGAAAATGGCTGGTCGCTGAAGGGCAGCGCCGATACAGGCGAAGGCCCCCTGGAGGAGATATTCTCCAACTTCATGGACAAGTCTCCCGATGCCCTGTTTCGGCGAATGGATCCGGATTACCACTATCCCACTGTTGGCGATGACAGCACGGTGGAGGAAGGTGCGCCGACCATGGGCAAGTTCTACGTTAAAACGCAAAAAGACGAAACCTACGGGCTTTGGGGTAACTTTAAGATCGGCTATACGGATAATGAGCTGGCCCACGTGGACCGTGGACTGTATGGCCTTAACCTGCACTATCAACCCCTTAGCACCACCAGCTTCGGCGAGCCGCGTTTTCTGCTGGACGGCTTTGCGGCAGACCCGGGCACCGTGGCGGGGCGTGATGAATTCCGCGGGACGGGCGGGTCGCTTTATTTCATGGGGCGGCAGGACGTTCTGGAGGGTTCCGAGCGGGTGCGTATTGAAGTACGGGACAAGGATTCCGGGATGGTTATTGGTGTTAAGAACCTGACGCCGCTCCTCGATTACGATATCGACTACCTGCAGGGACGCATTCTGTTGGTACAGTTTCTGCCCTCAACGGCTGACGACGGTCTGCTGGTGAACAGCGGCTCGATCAGCGGCCATCCAGTTTTTATGGTGGTTCGTTATGAATACACCCCAGGGTTTGATGAGCCGGACACGCTGGCGATCGGCGGCAGGGCTCATTACTGGTTCAATGACTATATCAAGGTCGGTTTGACCGTCAGCCAGGATGAAGAAGCGGACATCGAAAACAGCCTGCAGGGAGCTGATTTGACCCTGCGCAAATCAGCGGAGTCGTGGCTCAGACTCGAAATGGGCAGTACAAAAGGACCAGGCATGCCGGCCACGGCGTCCCTTGACGGCGGCTATAACTTTGGCATCTCTGATGTTTTTACCGACAACGAAGTAGGGGCATCGGCCCAGCGTGCCGATGTCAGTGTCAGTTTCAAGGACTTCTTTGAAAACGGGCGCGGCCGGTTCACCTTCTACCTCCAGCAATTAGAGGCGGGCTATTCGGCCCCAGGCCTGGTCAGCGAGCATGACCTGGACCAATACGGCGGCACGGCGGAGCTGCCTTTCTTTGACCGGATGAATCTGCGGATCAAGGCCGACAATCGCATTGAAGATAAAGGGCTTGAGACGGAAGCTGCTGAACTCAATCTCGATTACATGATAAATGACCTCTGGACAGTGAGTTCGGGGGTGCGTCGCGATAGCCGCGAGGATAACTCGCTGGTGGTTCCCTTAACCCAGGAAGAGGGTGAACGCACGGATGTGGTGACTCGGTTGCTGTATGATTCCCGGGCGCGATGGAATGCGTATGGTTTCTTGCAAGAGACCATTCAGACCACCGCAAACCGTGAGGATAATTCTCGAATCGGTGCCGGTGGTAGTTACCGTGTCACTGATCGGTTTAAAGTGGATGGTGAGATTTCCGAGGGAGATCTCGGGGAGGGCGGTCGATTGGGAACAGAGTATCTCTATTCCGACCGGACCACCCTTTACCTCAATTATGCCCTTGAGAACGAGCGTACAGATAACGGCCTTGGCGCCAGGAAGGGGAATATGGCTTCCGGGTTTCGCAGCCGCTATTCGGACAGTGCCAGTGTCTACTTTGAAGAGCGCTATAGCCATGGCGATACGCCCACGGGTCTGACACATTCCACCGGCGTTGAATTTTCACCTATTGATCCACTTAATTTTGGTGCGAATCTCGATTTGGGTACCCTTGAAGATAATCAGACAGGGGCCGAAATTTCGCGAACAGCGGCGGGGATAAATGCCAGTTACGGTTTCGAGACGCTGAAGATCTCCTGTGGGCTGGAATATCGGCAGGACGATTCAATCCAGCCTGATACCACCACTACCAAGCGCACAACCTGGCTGCTGAAAAGCAGCCTCAAGTATCAGTTGTCCCCGGACTGGCGTATCCTCGGTAAATTTAACTATGCCCAGAGTACGAGTTCGCAAGGGCAGTTCTACGACGGCAACTATACGGAGGCGGTGCTGGGCTATGCTTATCGGCCCGTCAACCATGACCGCTTGAATGCGCTGCTCAAGTATACCTATTTCTACAACGTCCCGGCGGTGGACCAGGCGAGTTCCCTTTCAGGGTCCGGCGTTACCCAGCGCAGTCACATCGGGGCCCTCGATGTCATGTACGACCTGACGCCTCGTTGGACCGTGGGTGGCAAGTATGCCTATCGTCTTGGCGAGGTAAGTCTGGACCGGGTAAATGAGGAGTTCTTCGCAAGCCGGGCAAATCTCTATGTGTTGCGTGCGGACTGGCATTTCGCCCACCGATGGGACGTCCTGGTCGAGGGACGTATGCTTGAATTACCCGATGCCCAGGATCAACTCAGCGGCGGATTGGTTGGTGTCTATCGGCATTTTGGCAAGTATATGAAGTTGGGGGTTGGTTATAATTTTAGCAAATTTTCTGATGATCTGACCGACCTGGATTACGACCACCAGGGGCTGTTCATCAATCTGATTGGCAAGATTTAAAGGACTATGTGAGGGAGGTGGCAAATATGTTGAGGGTTGTTATTTTAGGGATTTCAATGTGTTTTATGGTCAACGTCGCCGCTCATGGGGCAGAAGTCTCGAAAGCGCAGATAAAGGGGCTGGACGAACAGGTTCAGGAAATCAAGAGTGATGTTCTCGGCATTGCTGCTGAACTGAATCAACTGGAGGAGAAGCTGCTCTATCCGTCCCATACCCAGCTTGCGGTTTTCGTATCCCTGGCCGCCGGTGAAAAGTTCCGCCTCGATTCTGTCGGTATCCAACTGGCCGGAAAGCAGGCCGCCCAGCATCTGTATACCTTTAAGGAGCTCGAAGCCCTGAGGAAAGGCGGGGTACAGCGCATCTATACCGGTAATATTCGAATTGGTGAGCATGAGATGGAGGTGACCCTCATCGGCAAGTCGAAGGGCGGCAGCGATTTCCAAACCACGGAGACGTTCAAAGTCCATAAGGATGTGGGCCCCAAGATTGTTGAGATAATCTTGGCCCACAAGTCGATCACCTTCAAAGATAGGTAGTTGATGTCCAGGTTATTTGTTTTTCTGACATGTATGTTGTTCGCCTCGTCTTCCATGGCGGCTAATACCATTGCGCCGAAAGATCTGAAGGATCTCTTTTTCGGAGAGGCGCTGTATTACGCCTTCCAGGGGGAGTGGTTTGAGGCGATCGCCCGGCTTGACACCGAACTGGGGCAATTCCATGGGCTCGATGAGCCCGAGCTTGACACGCTTTTTAGTCACATCGATCAGGCTGAATTTGACGTGGGTGATTTTGAACTGGCCTACCGGATGCACTACCGCGCCGGGCGCGCCATTAAGGCGGTTATCGAGGGCAACGTCGAGGAACAGGTGCGCAATGAGGCAATTTTCCGCCTGGCCCGGATCTACTTCCAGAAAGACCAGCCGGGAAATGCTCTGCATGCCTTAGAGCGCATCAGCGGCACCGTTCCTGTAAATATCCGCGCTGGTCTGGCCTTTCTGCGGGCCCACATTCAGATGGCCAATGGCAACTTTGCCGAGGCGGTTCGTATCCTAAAAAAACTCCAGGGTGCGAAGAGCCTGGAAGGCTTTACCTCCTACAACCTCGCTATCGCGCTGATAAGGGAAGGAAAGAAGCAGGAGGGGCGCCAGTTTCTCAAGCGTACCGGTCAGATTGACAGCAAGAGCCCTGTCACCCGGGCGATCAGGGACAAATCGAACCTCGTCCTCGGCGACAAGCTCATGAAGGAGGATAATTTTGAGGCCGCCAAGGAGGTGTTCGACCAGGTGCGGCTGAGCGGACCGTTTTCCAACCGGGCCCTGCTCGGCTCGGGATGGGCCGATGCTTCCCAGGAACGCTTCGAAAGGGCGCTTGTGCCATGGACCATCCTGGCAGAGCGTGAGGTTACGGACTCGGCGGTGCAGGAAGCCATGCTCGCCGCCCCCTTTGCCTATGGGAAGCTTGGCGTACACAGTAAGGCGGCATTGCTGTATGGCAGGGCCCTGGAGGCCTTCGGCGCAGAGGTCGACAAACTCGGGGCATCAATCAAGAGTATCCGCGAGGGAAAATTTCTCCGGGCCTTGGTGCAGGAAGAATTGAAACAGGACGCCAACTGGGTCGTCAAACTGCGCAAGCTGCCGGAGACGCCCGAGACTTACTACCTGCTTAACTTGATGGCCTCCCATGCTTTTCAGGAATCGTTGAAAAATTATCTTGATCTTGAGCAGTTGCGTAAGAAACTGGAGATCTGGGAAGAGGACCTGAACGCCCTTGAGGAGATCATTGCCCAACGCCGTGCCTATTACCAGCCCCTGCTTCCTGAGATCGATGGGAAATTCAGGAAGCTCGATTCGAAAATGCGTCTGCGCTTGGAACAGCGAGATCGTATTGAACAACGGTTGCAGATGATGCTCAGGGCGCCGAGGCCTGATTACCTGGCAACCGCCCAGGAGCGGATTCTTGGAGAACGCATTATGCGGTTGGAGCAAACCATGGCCACTCAAGGCACTAAGGTGCCCGGTGAAATCGCCTCCCGCATCAGGCGACTGCAGGGGGTGCTGAACTGGAATATATATTCGGCATATGATCAGCGTCTTACGGATGCGCACAAAAATCTTCGTCAACTGGATCACGTCGTCGACCTGTTGCAAAAGCAGTATGCCGCCTTTGTGCGTACCCGTCAGGCCGCTATGCAAAGCTACCAAGGTTACGACGTTGGAATCCGCCGTCAGCGGGGGCGTACTAAGGCTACCTTGGGGAAAGTGAAGGAGTTGATGGCCCGCCAGGGGCATATGCTCGAAGTGATGGCCTTGAATGAACTCACCAGGCGTCGCGAGCGACTCGAAGAGTTCCAGGTCAAGGCGCGTTTTGCCATGGCGGACAGCTACGACCGCGCCACCAGTGCTCAGGAGTCGACGAGGGAGGGGCAATGAGCTGGATTCGACTTATCGTGTTCGCTTTGCCGGTTATGCTCATTTCCTGTTCGTCGGCGAACAAAAATGGGACAATTGCCCAGTTGCGAAACATGAGCATCGAAATAAAGGAGGAGAAGATCGAAGGCGGCCTAGAAAAAGCGATGGCGAGCTACCAGCGCTTTCTGGAGGAAACTCCGGATTCCGCTTTGTCGGCCGAAGCCATTCGTCGCTTGGCAGACCTGAAGATCGAGAAAGAATACGGCCTTGTCAACGGCGGCGATTCGGTGATGCCCGCTCCGGAACCGGCGCCGCGTCCGGTGGTCGCGCCGTCAAAGCAAGGGGCGGTGGCCACTGCGGCTGCCAAGGAGTCCGAAGCTGACTTTGAAAGAAGGTCGACCAGCAGCGAACCAATGGCCAGCGCGGCAGCGGAGTCGGACGCCCTGCCGGAAGGCGCGGATGATCTTGAAAAGGCAGGGCCGCTTGAGGCCATCAAGCTCTACCAAAAACTGCTTGATAAGTTCCCGCTGTACGAACGCAATGACCAGGTGCTCTATCAGATGTCCCGCGCCTACGAGGAGCTGGGAAGGACCAAAGATGCCATGAAGGTCATGAACCGGCTGGTGCGCGACTTCCCGCACTCCCGATACATAGATGAAGTGCAGTTCCGGCGCGGTGAGTATTTCTTTACACGCCGGAAATACCTTGATGCCGAGGACGCCTACAAAAACATCGTCGATATCGGCGTTGGTTCGTTTTACTACCAACTGGCCCTCTTCAAGCTCGGCTGGACGTTCTATAAGCAGGACCTCAATGAGGAGGCCCTGGATAGATTCATCGCGTTGCTCGATTACAAGGTGTCAGTGGGATACGATTTCGCCCAGAGCGAAGATGAAAACGAACGTAAAAAAATGGAGGACACTTTACGCGTCATCAGCCTTGGTTTTTCAAACCTTGGCGGCGCCGATTCCGTGGTCAAGTACTTCTCTCGTCATGGCAAGCGCAGCTATGAGGACAGAATTTACAGCAACCTCGGCGAATATTACGTTACCAAGCGCCGTTACAGTGACGCCAGCGCAACCTACAACGCCTTTGTGAGCCGCAATCCTTATCACAAAAGGGCGCCGAGTTTTCATATGCGGGTTATTGAGATTAATATAGCGGGTGGTTTCCCCAGCCTCGTCATCGATTCAAAAAAGGCCTTTGCCACAAACTACGGCCTGAAAGGCGAATATTGGCAGTATTTTGAGCCAAGCGCCCGCCCGGAAGTTCTCGCTGACCTGAAAACTAATCTAAAGGACCTGGCGAATCATTATCACGCCCTCTATCAAGACAAACGACGCGCTAAGGATAAGACGGTAAATCTGACCGAGGCGCTGCATTGGTATCGGGAGTTTATTGTTTCCTTCCCGAAGGACATCGAAACCGCGGCCATCAATTATCAGTTGGCGGACCTGCTTTTGGAAAACCTTTCTTTTGCCGAGGCGGCAGTGGAATACGAGAAAACGGCGTATGACTACACGCGTCATGAGAAAGCCTCCACGGCAGGCTACGCCGCGGTTTACGCCTATCGGAAGCATCTCGGCGTTGTCCCAGAGACGGACCAGTATCCGGTCAAGCTCGAGGTTGTCCGCAGCTCGTTGAAGTTTGCCGAGAACTTCCCTGAGCACGATAAGGCGGCGATCGTCCTCGGGGCGGCGGTTGATGATCTCTACGACATGAAGGACTATAAGCAGGCGCTGGCCGCCGCTCAAAAGCTTATTGAAGGTTTCCCTGGGGCCGACAAGGATGTTCTGCGCGCGGCCTGGCTGGTCGTTGGCCATTCATCTTTCGAACTCCATCTCTACAGTGAGTCTGAAGCGGCGTACGTAGAGGTGCTGGCCCTTCTCCCCGAAGGCGACAAGACGCGCAAGGGCCTGATCGACAATCTTGCGGTGTCGATTTACAAGCAGGGTGAACAGGCGAAGGAGCTTGAGGATTACCGGGCCGCAGCAGACCATTTCCTGCGAGTAGGGCTTATGGCCCCGACCTCCAAATTCAGGCCAACTGCCGAATACGACGCCGCCGCAGCCCTGATCGAGCTCAAGGACTGGAAAATGGCGGCCACCGTGCTGTCAGGGTTTCGTAACACCTTTGCCGGCCACGAGTTGCAGGCCGATGTGACCAAGAAGATCGCCTACGTCTACAGGCAGGATGGTCAGCTGTCGTTGGCTGCCAATGAATATGAACGCATTGAGAGGGAATCACAGGACGAAGAGGTCAGGCGGGAAGCCCTCCTGGTTGCCGCCGGGCTGCATGAAGAGGTGGGTGACAGCAGCCGGGCGATTAAGGTTTTTCAGCGTTACGTGGGATATTTCCCGCAACCGGTGGAGCTCAACCTGGAAACGCGCAGTAAAATTGCAGAAATTCTGAAGTCCCAAAACGATCAAAAAAACTATCTTGAGGAACTGAGGAAGATCGTTGCCATCGAGCTGTCCGCAGGTAAAGCGCGCACTGACCGGACCCGCTATATTGCCGGGAAAGCCGCCTTGGTGCTGACTGAGCCGATCTTTGGCCAGTTCGTGGAAGTCAGGCTGGTAAAACCATTCGAGGCCAACCTGCGCAAGAAAAAGAAGCTGATGAAGGAGGCGACGAAAAAGTTCGGCAAGCTCATCGATTACGAAGTCGGCGAGGTCACTGCCGCAGTGACGTTCTATCTGGCCGAGATCTACGCCAACTTCAGCACGACTTTGATGGAATCCGAACGACCCGTCGGACTCAGCCCTCTGGAACTAGAGCAGTACGAAATGGCCATTGAGGAGCAGGCTTATCCGTTTGAGGACAGGGCCATCGAAGTCCACAAGAGTAACCTCGAGCTTATTTCCCTAGGTGTCTACAATATCTGGATAGACAAGAGTCTGCAGAAATTGGCAGTGTCCGTTCCCGCCCGCTATGCCAAGCCGGAAAAGGAAAACGACATCATCGCTTCGCTGGATACCTTTGTTTTCGCAATTGACCGCCCGCAGCCGCCTGCGCCGCCAGAGCCTGAAGAGGGGACTGAGGCTGCAACAGCGGAGCCTGCGCTGCCAGGGCCTGAAGAGGGGACTGAGGCTGCAACAGCGGAGATTGCGCCGCCAGGGCCTGAAGAGGGGACTGGGGCTGCAACTCCGGAGCCTGCGTCGCCAGGGCCTGAAGAAGGGATTGAGGCTGCAACTCCGGAGCCTGCGCCGCCAGGGCCTGAAGAAGGGATTGAGGCTGCAACAGCGGAGCCTGCGCCGCCAGAACCTGAAGAGGAGGCTGGGGCTGCAACAGCGGAGCCTGCGCCGCCAGAACCTGAAGACGAGGCTGGGGCTGCAACTCCGGAGCCTACGCCGCCAGGGCCTGAAGAGGAGGCTGAGGCTGCAACAGCGGAGCCTGCGCTGCCAGGGCCTGAAGAGGAGGCTGAGGCTGCAACTCCGGAGCCAACGCCGCCAGGGCCTGAAGAGGGGACTGAGGCTGCAACTCCGGAGCCTGCGTCGCCAGAGCCTGAAGAGGGGACTGAGGCTGCAACAGCGGAGCCTGCGCTGCCAGGGCCAGAAGAGGGGACTGAGGCTGCAACAGCGGAGCCTGCGCTGCCAGGGCCTGAAGAGGAGGCTGAGGCTGCAACTCCGGAGCCAACGCCGCCAGGGCCTGAAGAGGGGACTG